>CAKZXL010000864.1 GCA_937883885.1 uncultured Aquincola sp.
CGCGAGATGCTGGCCGAAGGCCGGGCGCCCTTTCAGCGCCATTACCCGCTGGGGCCGGCGCTGGGCCAGTGCTGCGGCGGTGCGGTGACGCTGGGCTTCGACTGGCTGGACGATGCGGTGCTGGCCGCCTGGCCCGAGCCCGAGCCGATGTTTCACCTGCAGCTGTACGGCGCCGGCCATGTGGGCCAGGCCATCGTGCGGCTGCTGGCCACGCTGGACTGCCGGGTGGACTGGATCGACGAACGCGAAGACCAGTTTCCGCCGGCCGATGTGTTCACCCCGGCGCCCGACCACATCCGCGCGGTGGCAGTGGATGGCGTGGAAGGTGAGGTGGCGCTGGCGCCACCCGGGGCGTTTTACCTGGTGCTGACGCACAGCCACGACCTGGACCTGCGCCTGACCGAAGCCATCTTGAAGCGAGGCGACTTCGGCTTCTTCGGGCTGATCGGCTCAGCCACCAAGCGGGCCCGCTTCACACATCGGCTCGAAGCCAAGGGCATCGCGCCCGACACGCTGGCCCGCATGCACTGCCCGATCGGCATCGAAGGCATCACCGGCAAGGAGCCGGAGCTGATCGCTGTGGCGGTGGTGGCGCAGCTGCTGCAGGTGGCGCAGCAGAAGTGACTCAGGTCCGCCGGGCCCCCCCAAGGACCTGAGCGGCCACCTCGGGGGGTAGCGAGCGCCAGCGAGCTTGGGGGCTCGTCAGTGCAGCCGGTCGCTGAGGCAAACGGCCGGCGGGCAGAACTCACGGCCCACCACGGCGCGGGCATACAGGTAGTTGTCGCGGGCCCGTTCGCTCATCGAGTCCAGGTTCACCTGGCCGCGCTCGTCGCACGGAAAGGTGAGTGCGCGGCCCGAGTGGAACAGCGATTCGAAGCGCAGTTCGTAAGAAGCTTCGGCGGCGGAGGTGATGCTGGCCATGGCGTGCTCCCAGGTAGGAATGGATGGCTGACTGGCTTATCGGCAAGACTAGGCGCCTGCCGAAGGCGCGGCCATGTCGTGCCGCCGCGGCAGCCTGTCGGCGTGCCGCCAGACTGCGCGTAGCAAGTTGGCCTACACGGCGTCAGCGCAAGGCGCGCGCTCCGGCGCCGCAGCGGGGATGAACAGCACCCGCGCCACCTCGGCCGGATCGGTGAGCGTGCGCACCGACTGGTAGGCCTCTTCGGCCGCCGGATGCACCCGCCGCAGGAAGTTCAGCCACTGCTTGAGCCGCCCGGCCCGGTGCCGCGCCTCCACCCGGGTGCCCACGATCTGCCAGAAGTCGGCGATGCGCGGCATCAGCGCCGACCAGGCCACCGGCTCGGTCGCGCCGCGGATGGCGAGCGCCAGGCCGGGGTCGGCCACCATGCCGCGGCCCAGCATCAAGGCATCGCAGCCCGATTCGGCCAGGCAGCGCTGTGCATCAGCCACGGTCCAAATCTCGCCATTGGCCACCACCGGCAGCTTCACCGCCTGGCGGATGTCGGCGATGCGCGCCCAATAGGCCGGCGGCCGGTAGCCCTGGGCCTTGGTGCGGCCGTGCACCACCAGTTCTTCGGCGCCGCCGGCCTCGATGGCCTGGGCGCAATCCAGCGCCAGCGCATCGTCGTCGAAGCCCAGCCGCATCTTGGCCGACACCGGCACCTCGGCCGGCACCGCGCGGCGCACCGCTTCCACGATGCGGCCCACCAGCGGCGGGTCGACCAGCAGCGCGGCGCCGCCGCCATGGCGGTTGACCACCTTGGCCGGACAGCCGAAATTGAGGTCGATGCCCGCCGGCCCCAGCGAGGCCAGGCGCGCCGCGTTGTCGGCCAGACAGGCCGGGTCGCTGCCCAGCAGCTGCGCCCGCACCGGCGTGCCGGCGCGGGTGCGGCCGCCGTTCTTCAACTCGGGCATCACCCGCACGAAGGCCTTTTCGGGCAGCAGCGTGCCGGTGACGCGGATGAACTCGGACACGCAGCGGTCGATGCCGCCCACGGCCGTGAGCGCATCGCGCAGCGCATAGTCCAGCAGGCCCTCCATCGGGGCCAACAGCAATCGGGGAGTCACGTCGGTCGGGTCAATGCGCCTGGGCGGGCGTGGCGCCCCGCAGGCGCTGCACCAGCGTGACCACGGCCAGGATGATCGCGCCGGCCACGGCACCCACGGCCATGTTGGCCAGGTTGCTGACCAGCCAGCCGGCCAGGCCGCCCAGGGGTTCGGCAAAGCCCTCGATGGTATGCGCCACGGCCGGCACGCCATGCACCAGGATGCCGCCGCCCACCAGGAACATGGCTGCCGTGCCGGCCACGCTGAGGAACTTCATCAACCAGGGCGCGGCCGCCAGGATGCCGCGGCCCAGGCTGCGCAGCCCGCTGCTGGCGCTGCGGCTGAGGGCCAAGCCGGCGTCGTCCAGCTTCACGATGCCGGCCACCAGGCCGTACACGCCCGCCGTCATCAGCAGCGCGATGCCCACCAGCACCACCACCTGCGTGGTGAAGGGCGCATCGGCCACCGTGCCCAGCGTGATGGCGATGATCTCGGCCGAGAGGATGAAGTCGGTGCGCACCGCACCCTTGACCTTGTCCTTCTCGAAGGCCACCGGGTCGATCTTCGGGTCGGCCAAGGCCTGCTGCCGCTGGGCGCGTGCCGCCTCGTCATCGGCCTTGGCATGCAGCAGCTTGTGCGCCAGCTTTTCCACGCCCTCAAAGCACAGGAAGGCGCCGCCCAGCATCAGCAGCGGCGTCACCGCCCAGGGCGCGAAGGCGCTGATCAGCAGCGCCGCCGGCACCAGGATGGCCTTGTTGAGCAGCGAGCCCTTGGCCACCGCCCACACCACCGGCAGTTCGCGGTCGGCGGTGACGCCGGTGACCTGCTGCGCATTGAGCGCCAGGTCGTCGCCCAGCACGCCGGCCGTTTTCTTGGTGGCCACCTTGGTGAGCACG
>CAKZXL010000865.1 GCA_937883885.1 uncultured Aquincola sp.
GCGGCTTCCGCCAGGCCCATCCCGAGGTGGACGTGCAGTTGCGCGAGGCCACGCTGGACGTGCAACTGGCGGCGTTCGCGGCCGAGGAGATCGACGCCGGCTTCGTGCTGCATGCGCCCGATGCGGCGCCGCCGGGCTTCGGCGCCCGCACGGTGCTGACCGAGCCGATGCAGCTGGTGCTGCCGGCCACGCACCCGCTGGCCACGCGGCGCACGCTGCGCTTTGCCGAGGCGGCGGCCGAGCCGCTGGTCATCTTCCCGCGGCAGATCACGCCATCGCTGTTCGATGCGGTGGTGGCCGCCTACCGCGGCGCCGGCTTCACGCCGCGCATCGCACAGGAAGCGATCCAGATGCAGACCATCGTCAACCTGGTGAGCGGCGGCATGGGCGTGGCCTGGGTGCCGCAAAGCCTGGTGCAGCTGCAGCGGCCCGGCGTGGTGTACCGGGCGGTGCAGGGCGTGCAGCTGGCGGCGCAGACCAGCCTGCTGTGGCCCGAGCCGGCGCCGCCGGTGGTGCAGCGCTTCGTCGACCACGTGATGGACCACGGGCAGGCGGTTTTGCCGGCGCGGCGACAATCGCCGCCCACTGACAGGAGTTGACCCGGATGCTCGTCCACCCGCAATTCGATCCGATCGCCCTGCGCCTGGGGCCGCTGGCCATCCACTGGTACGGCCTGACCTACCTGGTGGCGTTCGGGCTGTTTCTCTGGCTGGCCACGCTGCGCACCCGCCAGCCGACCTACGCCCAGCGCGGCTGGACCCGCCGCGACGTGGAAGATCTGCTGTTCTTCGGCGTGGTCGGCGTGATCGTGGGCGGGCGGCTGGGCTACTCGCTGTTCTACAAGCCCGGCTACTACCTCAGCCACCCGCTGGAGATGCTGATGCTGTGGAAGGGCGGCATGTCCTTCCACGGCGGGCTGCTGGGCGTGCTGGTGGCCATGGCGGTGTTCGCGCGGCGGCGCCAGCGCGCCTTTTTCGAGGTGACCGACCTGATCGCGCCCTGCGTGCCGCTGGGCCTGGCCTCGGGCCGCATCGGCAACTTCATCAACGGCGAGCTGTGGGGCCGCGCGGCCGACCCCTCGCTGCCCTGGGCGATGGTGTTTCCGCAGTCGGGTAGCGACATCCCGCGCCACCCTTCTCAGCTGTACCAGTTCAGCCTGGAAGGCGTGCTGCTCTTCATCCTGCTGTGGGTGTATGCGCGGCGGCCGCATGCCACCGGCCGGGTGTCGGGCGCGTTTTTGGTGGGCTACGGCAGCTTCCGCTTCATCGCCGAGTATTTCCGTGAGCCGGACAGCTTCCTCGGGCTGCTGGCCTTGAACATGAGCATGGGCCAGTGGCTGTGCGTGCCGATGGTGCTGGCCGGTGTGCTGCTGTGGTGGCGCGCCGGGCCGGGCGACAGCGGCAAGCCTGCGCACGTGGCCGGGAGCCAGGCATGAGACAGATCTTCCTCGACACCGAAACCACCGGCCTCAGCCCCGAGAGCGGCGACCGCGTCATCGAAATCGGCTGTGTGGAAATGGTGAACCGGCGGCTGACCGGCAACAACAAGCATTTCTACCTGAACCCGGAGCGCAAGAACTCGGAAGACGCAGTCAAGATCCACGGCCTGACCGACAAGTTCCTGTCCGACAAGCCGTTGTTCGCCGCCATCGCCGACGAGCTGATGGACTACTTGGCCGGTGCCGAGATCGTGATCCACAACGCCGCCTTCGACGTCGGCTTCCTGAACGAAGAGCTGCGCCGCCTGGGCCGCCCGCGCTTTGCGCAGCATGTGGGCCGCATCACCGACTCGCTGCTGATGGCCCGCGACATGTTCCCGGGCAAGAGCAACTCGCTCGACAGCCTGTGCAAGCGGCTGGAGGTGGACAACAGCAACCGCACGCTGCACGGCGCGCTGCTGGACGCCGGCCTGCTGGCCGAGGTCTACATCAACATGACCCGCGGCCAGGAGAGCCTGGTGATCGACGTGGGCAGCGAAGGCAGCGGCGAGCTCGCCGCCGCGCCCATCGACTTCAGCGCCTTCGAGCTCATCGTGCTCGAGCCCACGCCCGAGGAGCTGCAGGCCCACGAAGCGGTGCTGGCCGAGCTGGACAAGGCCAGTGGACAAAAAACTTTGTGGAGACAGTTGCAATCCGCATAGCCTGTGGCATACTGCGAGGCTTGCCGGAACACGAGAAGAACAACAAACGCCGCAGATTTCCGGGCGGTTAGCTCAGCGGTAGAGCACTGCCTTCACACGGCAGGGGTCGCAGGTTCGAACCCTGCACCGCCCACCAAAAAGATGAAGCACCTCGCGGAGACGCCAGGTGCTTTTTTCTTGCCTACGCCATGCCCTCCGGGCGAGCGCATAAGAATGGCCGGCATGAAGTCTCGCGCTGGCATGCAGTTAGAACCCGCCCAACCTTCGCCCATGCGGCGACCCGATGGCGGCGCACTCCTGGCCGGCGTCGACTTCATGGCCGACGCACCGCAGGTGGCCCGGTCCCTCATCGGCGTGCTGCTGCTGGTCGATGGGGTGGGCGGCCGCATCGTCGAGACCGAGGCCTACGACCGCGAGGACCCGGCCTCGCACAGCCATGTGGGGCCACGGCCGCGCAATGCCTCGATGTTCGGGCCGCCGGCGCATGTGTACGTCTACCGCTCGTACGGCATCCACTGGTGCATGAACTTCGTCTGCCGCGAGGCGGGCCACGGTGCGGGCGTGCTCATCCGCGCGATTGAGCCGCTGTTCGGGCTGGACCTGCTGCGTGAGCGCCGCGGCGGCCTGCTGGACGACCGGCTGCTGTGCGCCGGCCCCGGCCGCGTGGGGCAGGCCCTGGGCATCACCCGCGCGCACGACGGCCTGCCGCTGAATGCGCCGCCCTTCGAGCTGCGGCCGGCCGAGGGGTCGGTGAATGTGGTCACCGGCCCGCGCATCGGCATCAGCAAGGCGGTGGAGCTGCCCTGGCGCTTCGGCCTGGCGGGCTCGCGCCACCTCAGCAAGCCGTTCCGCCCGCCGCGCTGAGCGCCGTCCCGCCGATACAGCCCGTTGCACCATTGCGGGCAATCCATCAGTCGCAAACGTTTGCGCAAACGTTTGCGACGCCTAGACTGAAGCGCATCCCCCACACACACCGAGGAGACGGACATGAGATTGGGATGGGTGCTGGCGCTTTGCGCCGCCTTGCTGGCCGGCTGCGGCAACGACAGCGATGATGGGCCGATGAAGGTCATCATCGACAGCGACTACAACACCATGAGCGACGACGGCCAGTTGGGCGTGATGGCCGCGCAGTTGCAGGCGCAGGGCCGCACCCAGGTGATGGGCATCAGCGTGGTGTCGGGCAACCAGTGGCTGCGCCAGGGCGTGGCCGATGCGCTCAAGAGCATGGAGCGCATGGGCGCGGGCGCGAAGATTCCGGTGTACGCCGGCGAGAACCTGCCGCTGAACCACGACTACGCCGCGGTGCAGGCCGAGCAGGCGGCCGGCGCCGGTGGCGACGGCTACCTGGGCGCCTGGAGCAGCCCGCAGCCGCAAAGTGATGCCGACCTGGTGGCGCCGCCCGACGGCTTTGCCACCAGCACCCAGGTGCAGGCCAAGAGCGCGGTGGACTTCATCGTCGACACCGTCAAGGCCAACCCGCGCGAGGTCACCATCCTGGCCATCGGCCCGCTGACCAACATCGCCAAGGCGGTGCAGCGCAACCCCGAGATCGTGCCGCTGATCAAGCAGATCATCTACATGGGCGGCGCGGTGCACGTGGCGGGCAACACCACCCGCGCGGCCGAGTTCAACTGGTGGTTCGACCCCGACGCCGCGCAGCAGGTGGTGCGGCTGCCGATCAAGCAGGTGGTGGTGCCGCTGGACGTCACCGACACCGTGCTGCTGACCAAGCCCATCTACGACCGCATCGCCCACCCGGCGCAGCCCACGGCCGTCACGCGGCTGTTCCAGCAGCTCAACGGCTATGGCTTCAGCGGCAACAACGGCTTCGAGAACAACCCCGAGTACACCCAGAACATCTGGGACACGCTGGTGCTGGCCTACCTGCTGGACCCCGGCTACGCCACGCAGACGCGTGAAGAGTACGTGGACGTGATCGCCCGCAACGGCGACCCCGAGAACGGTCGCTCGGTGGGCTATGACACACCGCCGGCCGGCGTGACGCTGCAGAAGATGACGGTGGTGACCCGCTTCGACAACGCCCGCTTCTTCGAGCTCTACGTCGACCTGCTGACGCGCCCGGTGCCGGTGACGCTGAACTGAATTCGGCGGGGCCCAACGGCGCCCCGCGGGCAGCGGCCAAAATGCCGGCATGCCCGTTGATCCTGCTGCGCCGGCCCCTTCCATGGCCGGCGCTTCCCATTGGCTGCACAGCAGCTTCTACCGCTTCACGCCGGTGGCCGACCCGGCTGCGGTGGCCGAGGCCGTGCGCGCGCTCGCCCGTGAGCTCACCGGCGCCATCACCCTGGCGCAAGGCGTGACCGGCGCCATCACCCTGGCGCCGGAGGGCCTGAGCGGCGCCGTCGCCGGCACGCCGGCCGCGGTGCAGGCCTTCGAAACCGCGCTGGTCGGCAGCCCCGTCTTCGGTGGCGCGCTGCAAGGCCTGGTGTTCAAGCACAGCCACGGCCACACCGCGCCTTATGCGCGGCTCAAGGTCAACACCAAGCCCGAGCTGGTGGCGCTGGGCCTGCCCGGGGCCGACGCGCTGCCGCCGCCGGACGAAGAAGACGACTCCCACCTCAGCCCCGCCCAGTGGCGCGCGCTGCTGGACGAAGGCCGCGCGGTGGTGCTGGACAACCGCAACCACTTCGAATGGCGGCTGGGGCGCTTCCGTGGCGCCGTCGATCCGCAGGTGCCCAACTTCCGCGACTTCCGCGCCTGGGTGCTGGCGCAGGCGCCCGCCTGGCGGGCCGAAGGCCGGCCGGTGGCGATGTACTGCACCGGCGGCATCCGCTGCGACAAGACCGCGCCGTGGCTGCGCAGTCTGGGCCTGCAGGTGCGGCAGCTGCAGGGCGGCATCCTCGGCTACTTTGAGGCGCTGCCCGATGCCGCGCGCGACTGGCAGGGCGAGTGCTTCGTGTTCGACAACCGCATCGCGCTGGACACGCAGCTGCAGCAAACCGCCACCGGCCCCGCCCAGGTGTACGACCCCACTCAGCCCGACGAAGCCTGGCGGCTGCAACGCGCCCGGCGGCTGCAGGCCGCGGCCGGCGACGCATGACGCGCCCCCGCGTGGCCTGGTCGCCGCCGATGCGCGAAGGCGTCAGCCCCAGCCGGGTGGCGGTGAGCGGCGGCCCCTGGCCCACGGTGCTGGCCTTTTTGCAGGCGCGGCTGCCGGCGGTGGCCGACTGGCCCGAGCGTCTGGCCCGTGGCGACGTGCTGACGCTGGAAGGCCGGCCGTTGCAGGCGGACGAAGCCTGCCAGGGCGGCGCCGTGTATTGGTACTGGCGCCAGCTGCCGCCCGAGCCGCGGGTACCGTTCGAGATCGAGCTGCTGCACGAGGACGAGCACCTGCTGGCGGTGGACAAGCCGCACTTCCTGGCGGTGTCGCCCAGCGGCCGCTACCTGCAGGAAACCGTCACCGTGCGGCTCAAGCGGCTGCTGGGCATCGACACCCTGGTGCCCATGCACCGGCTGGACCGCGAGACCGCGGGCGTGCTGCTCTACATCGTCAAGCCCGAGGTGCGCAACGCCTACCAGGCGGTGCTGCGCGAGCGCCAGGCCAGCAAAGTGTACGAAGCGCTGGCGCCCTGGCCGCCGCAGCAGCCGCTGCCGGCCGAGCTGTCCAGCAAGCTGGAAGAACGCCCCGGCGATGCCTTCATGCAGATGGTGGAACAGCCCGGCGA
>CAKZXL010000866.1 GCA_937883885.1 uncultured Aquincola sp.
CAGGCGGCCGGTGGCAGCGTCCAGCTCGGCCTGGGTGCAGCGCGGCTCCATCGGGCTGGCGGCCAGGCGCTGGTTGCGGATGTCCACCTGCACCACATGCGCCGCGGCGGCAAAGGCGGCGGCAGTGGCCGCGGCGTCGCCATGGCGCATCTCGGCCGCGATGTTGTCGGGCGCGGCTTCGCACAGCACGGGCGCGCCGGGACTCACCGCCTGCACCGGGTCGGTCACGGCGGGCAGCTCTTCGTAGTCCACCCACAGCGCGGCGGCGGCGTTGCGGGCGGCTTCACGCGTGTCGGCCACCACGGCGGCCACGGCCTCGCCGACGAAGCGCACCACCTCGTGCGCCAGCGCATGGCGCGCCGCGGTGGCGCCGGGGCTGCCGCCGGGCCGCTTGAAGCCGCCACCGGGCAACGGCTTGACGCCTGCGGCCACCAGGTCGGCGCCGGTGTACACCGCCAGCACGCCGGGCTGGGCCAGCGCGCCCTCTACGTCGATCGACAGGATGCGCGCATGGGCGTAGGTGGAGCGGGCGAAGGCCAGGTGCACCTGGCCGGCGGGCGCCACGTCATCGGTGAAGCGGCCTCTGCCAGTGACCAGCGCCGGGTCTTCGATGCGGCGCACGGTGTGGCCGCTGCCGTAGCGGCCGGTCTCGACGGCGGCGGCGCTCATCGGGCGCCCCCTTCGGCCATCGCGCGGGCGGCGGTCTGCACCGATTCGACGATGTTCACGTAGCCGGTGCAGCGGCACAGGTTGCCTTCCAGCGCATGGGCGATGCATTCGGCGCTGGGCTGCGGCTCACGGGACAGCAGGTCGACCGTGGTCATCACCATGCCGGGGGTGCAGAAGCCGCACTGCAGGCCGTGGCAGGCCACGAAGGCCTCTTGCACCGGGTGCAGCGGCGCGCCTTCGGCCGCCAGTCCTTCGATGGTGGTGACGGCCCGGCCTTCAGCCTGGGCGGCCAGCACGGTGCAGCTCTTGACGGCCTGGCCGTCCAGCAGCACGGTGCAGGCGCCGCACTGGCTGGTGTCGCAGCCGATGTGGGTGCCGGTCAGGCCCAGCGGGCCGCGCAGCAGGTCGACCAGCAGGGTTTCGTCGGGAACTTCGACCGACACCGGCCGGCCGTTGACGCTGAAGTGCATCTGTCGCATGGGCTTCCTTCGCTTGGGCGAAGGGCCATGCTAATCCGACGCCCTGAACTGCGTCGGTTCATGGCATCAACAGCGCGTTGATGGCCAGCAGGTCGTCGCCACGCAGCTGGCCGGCGGCCTGCTTCAGGCGCAGCGTGCCCAGCAGCACGTTGTAGCGGGCAAATGCCAGGTCGCGCTGGGTGGTGAAGAGCTGGGTTTGCGCGTTCAGCACGTCGAGGTTGACGCGCACGCCCACCCGGTAGCCCAGCTGCGTGGCTTCCAGTGCCAGGCGGCTGGAGGCTTCGGCCGCTTCCAGCGCACGCGCCTGCGCCAGGCCCGACTGCACCTGGAAGTAGGCCGTGCGGGTGGCGGTGGCCACGCTGCGGCGGGCGGCGTCCAGGTCGTTTCGGGCGCGCTCTTCCAGCGCCAGGGTTTCCTTGACGCGGTTCTGGATGGCAAAGCCGGCGAACAGCGGCAGGTTCATCTCCACGCCCACGCTGGCCGGCACGCTGTTGCCCGGCAGCTCGGCGGCATTGCCACGCTGGCGCTGGCCGCCCACCTGGGCCGTGAGTTCCACGGTGGGCAGGTGGCCGGCGCGGGCCTTCTCGGTCTCGAGCCGGGCGGTTTCCAGGCCGGCCAGCGCCCGGCGCACGCCGGGGTGGGTGTCCCAGGCGCTGGTGACCCAGGCCTCTGCGTCGGCCGGTGCCAGGTCGGGCAGCATCACCGGCTGCTTCAGCGGGTTGGGCTGCACGTTGGCGCGGCCCACCAACTGGTCGAGCACCACGCGGCGGGTGCGCAGGTCGTTCTCGGCCGCCAGTTCCTGCGAGGTGGCCAGGTCGAAGCGGGCCTGCGCCTCACGCGTGTCGGTGATGGTGGCGGTGCCCACCTCGAAGTTGCGCTTGGCCGAGGCCAGCTGCTCGCTGATGGCCTTCTTGTTGGCCTGGGCGGTGCCCAGCGTGTCTTGCGCGGCCAGCACGTCGAAGTAGGCCTGGGCCACGCGCACCACCAGGTCTTGTTCGGCGGTTTCCAGCTCGGCGGCGCTGGCTTCCAGCAGCACCTGCGCCTGGGCGATGGTGGCGCTGTCGGCGCGGTTGAAGAGGGTCTGCCGGCCGCTGATGCCCACCACGGTGGTGCGCGACTTCAATTCCAGGTCGCGGGTGCGCCAGTCGGTGCGGGCATTGGTGTGGCTGGCACCCACGCCGATGCTGGGCAGCCGCAGCGCGTCGGCCTGGGCGGCGCGGAACTGGTTGCTGTCGGCCAGCGCGCGGGCGGCCAGGTAGGTGGCGTCGTAGGGGCGGGCGGCGTTGTACAGCTCGATCAACGATTGCGCGCGCGCTGCAGGCGCAGCGCCCAGGGCCAGTAGCACGGCCAGCATCAGGTGGCCAGGGCGCCGGCGCGGCAAGGGGTTGGGCATGGGGCTCCTCACTTCAGAAGACGTGGTTCTTGACGACGACGAAGCGCTGCTGCTGGACACCGGCTGCGCCGCCATGGGCGGCGATTGCACCTGGGTGGCGGGCGCGCTGCACCCGCCATGCGACCACCTGCGTGGTGCGGGCCGTGAACGGTGGAAAGCGCGGCATGGAAAGGGGCTGCCGCGCCTGCACGTTCAACTCAGAACGCGAAGCGGGTCGGCTCGCCGAAGCCGTTCAGGCGCGGCGCGACGGTGTCGAACAGCACCTGGCGCTGGAAGGCGCTGGCGCCGGTGCGGGTGACCAGCACCGCGCGCATCACCGGCTGCTGGCCGACGATGGCGACCAGCCGGCCACCTTCCTTCAGCTGGTCCAGCACGGCCTGCGGCACCTCGGACACGGAGCCCGACAGCACGATGACGTCGAACGGCGCTTCGGCGGGCAGGCCCTTGCTGCCGTCGGCTTCCACCACCTTGGCATTGACCACGCCGGCGCGGCGCAGGTTCTCGCGGGCCAGCGCGGCCAGCTCGGGCTCGATTTCCAGGGTGGTGACGCGCTGGGCACGCGCGGCCAGCAGCGCGGCCATGTAGCCCGAGCCGGCGCCGACTTCCAGCACGCGGTCGTCGCGGGTGACTTCCAGCTCCTGCAGCAGGCGGGCCTCGATCTTGGGCTCGAGCATGCTCTGGCCGGCGGGCAGCGGCACCTGGGTGTCGACGAAGGCCAGCGCACGGTGCGCCTCGGGCACGAACGCCTCGCGCTTGACCTGGGTCAGCAGGGTCAGCACGTCCTGGTCGAGCACGTCCCAGGGGCGGATCTGCTGCTCGATCATGTTGAAGCGGGCTTGTTCGATGTTCATGGCTCTTGGTCTGGCGTTAGGGCGGAGGGGCGGAAAGCCCCTGAGTTTATTTCGGCAAGGGGGCACCGGCGCTGACGCCGCGCAGCACCAGCGCCAGATGGTCGCGGATGAAGCGGACGGGCTCGAAGCTGCGCTGCGGCAGCTGCATGCAGGCGCCCACCGCATGCTTGTGCAGGCACAGCATCACCATCGGCAGGATGATGGAGTGGGTGACGCTTTCGATGTCCATCGGCTGCAGGTGGCCGCTGCGCACGCCCCGCTGCAGCATCTGCCCGATGAGCTGCGAGCCGGGCTCGATGACCTCGCTCAGGTAGAAGGCCGAGATCTCGGGGAAGTTGCGCGCCTCGGTCATGATCAGCTTGAACACGCCGCTGGCCGGGCTTTCATACACGCGCTGCCACCAGTCGGCCAGCACGCCGAACAGCACCGCGGGCTCGGCATCTTCGTGGCGGGCCACTTCCAGCGCACCGGCGCGCACTTCTTCGCCCAGGTAGTGGCGGATCACCGCCTTCAGCAGCTCGTCCTTGCTGGGGTAGTACAGGTACAGCGTGCCCTTGGAGACGCCGGCACGGGCGGCCACTTCTTCGGAGCGGCTGGTGGCAAAGCCCTTTTCCACGAACACCTCGAGCGCGGCCGCCAGCAACTCATGCGGCCGCGCTTCCTTGCGGCGCTGGCGGACGGCTCGGGCGGGTTCGGGTGAACCGGTGGACATCGGCGTTGCTTTGTTACTGACTGGTCAGTCATTAATGTAGCCCTGGGCCTGCGCAGGGTCAACCAAGCGGCTTGGGTAAGCTGGCCGCCATGCAAAGAAGACCTTTCCTGATGGCGGCCGCAGCCGCAGGGGCCGTGCTGCTGGCCGGCTGTGCCGGCCTGCCGCGCACGGTGGTGATCACCGAAGCCCAGCTGCAGGACAAGCTCGCCGCCCAGTTTCCGCAGCAGCGGCGGGTGATGTCGCTGCTGGACCTGAACATCGGCTCGCCGGCCTTGAAGCTGCTGCCCGAGCAGAACCGCGTGGCCGCGCGGCTGACGGTGGAGGCCACCGAACGCCTGAGCCGCCGCAGCGCCACCGGCACGGTGGACGCCGACAGCGCGCTGCGCTTCGAGCCCTCGGACATGTCGCTGCGGCTGCACCAGGTGCGGGTGGCCCGCTTCGACCTGGCCGATGCCGGCGGCGCCTGGCCCGCACCGGTGCGCCAGGCCGCCGGCGTGGTGGCCGAACAATTGCTTGAAGACCAGGCGGTGTGGCGCGCCTCCAGCAGCCAGGCCGACCGGCTGCGCCGGGCCGGCGTGCGCGACGTGAAGGTGCGCATCACCGCCGCCGGCATCGAGCTGACGCTGGACGAGGAGAAGGCCCCCAAGCTCGCTGCGCTCGCGCCCCCCCAAGGGGGAGCTCAGTCCCTTGGGGCGGCCCGGCGGGACTGAGGACGCGCCGCAGAGGCTGTCCTGCTGCTGTCCGCGGCACGGGTGGCCGCAGGACCGTCATGACCCCGCCGCTATGATCGCCGGCTCTTTTTTTGACCGAAAACGCCCCTGGGGCGGGAGGCTGCCAAGTGGATGTGATGTTGCTGGTGAAGGCTGCAGTGATGGGCCTGGTGGAAGGTTTCACCGAATTCCTTCCGATCTCTTCGACCGGCCACCTGATCCTCGCGGGGTCGCTGCTCAACTTCACCGGCGCCAGCGCCAAGGTGTTCGAGATTGCCATTCAAACCGGCGCGATGTTCGCGGTGGTGTGGGAATACCGCGAGCGGCTGGCGCGCACCGTCTCCGGCATCACGCACGACCCGGTGGCCCAGCGCTTTGCGCGCAATGTGCTGATCGCCTTCATCCCGGCCGTGGTGCTGGGCCTGTCGTTCGGCAAGGCCATCAAGGAAAAGCTGTTCCACCCGGTGCCGGTGGCCATGGCCTTCATCGTCGGCGGCCTGATCATCCTGTGGGTGGAAGCGCGGCACCGCCGCCGCTACGGCGCACGCGACCAGGCCGGCGACCGCCACGCCCGCGTGCAGACGGTGGACGACATGACCGCGATGGATGCGCTGAAGGTCGGCTTCATCCAGTGCCTGGCGCTGGTGCCCGGCACCAGCCGTTCGGGCTCTACCATCATCGGCGGGCTGCTGCTGGGCTTTTCGCGCAAGGCGGCGGCCGAGTTCAGCTTCTACCTGGGCATCCCCACGCTGATGGGCGCGGGCGCCTACTCGGTGTGGAAGGAGCGCGCGGCGCTGAGCATGGCCGATGCGCCGATGTTCATCGTGGGCCTGATCTTCGCCTTCGTCAGCGCGCTGATCTGCATCCGCTGGCTGATCCGCTACGTCTCCAGCCACGACTTCACCGTGTTCGCCTGGTACCGCATCGTGTTCGGCGCGATCGTGCTGCTGACGGCCTACACGGGCTGGGTGGAGTGGGCCGCCTGAAGCCGTAGCTTGCGCATCAATCCGATGCGGAGATTTCATGCCTGAACGAGCGCGGCGGCCGATGAGCCGCCGCTAGCATGGACCGGTCAACGGAGAACCCCATGCTCGAACTCGTGATCGGCAACAAGAACTACTCGTCCTGGTCGATGCGGCCGTGGGTGCTGCTCAAGCACTTCGGCATCCCCTTCACCGAGCGCAAGCTGCGCTTCGACTTCGAGCCCGGCTCGGCCTTTTACGCCGAGCTGGCGCGCTTCACCCCGGCCGGCCGGGTGCCGGTGCTGCTGGACGACGGCTTTGCGGTGTGGGACACGCTGGCCATCGTCGAATACGTGGCCGAGCGGTTTCCGCAGCACGCGGTGTGGCCGGCCGAGCGCCAGGCGCGCGCCCGGGCTCGCAGCCTGAGCGCGGAGATGCACTCCGGCTTCGGCGCGCTGCGCCAGCACCTGCCGCAGAACATCGAGGCGCGGCTGCCCGAGGTGGGCCAGCGCCTGCTGGCCGAGCAGCCCGCCATCCAGCGCGACCTCGACCGCATCATCGCGATGTGGACCGCCGCGCTGAAGGACAGCAGCGGCCCCTTTCTCTTCGGCCAGTTCTGCGCCGCCGACGCCTTCTACGCCCCGCTGGCCGGCCGCCTGATCACCTATGGCATCGCGCTGCCGCCCGAGCTGCAGGCCTATGTCGACCGGTTGTGGGCCTCACCCGGCGTGGCGGCCTGGGTGGCCGATGCGCTGGCGGAGAAGGACTTTCTGGACTTCGAAGAGCCTTACCGGCAGCACGCGTGAACGGGCGGCTGAACCTGGGTCACAGCCGCGTGAACACCAGGTCCCACACCCCGTGGCCCAGGTTCAGGCCGCGCTGCTCGAACTTGGTCAGCGGGCGGTAGTCCGGCCGCGGGGCGTAGCCTTCGGCGGTGTTGCGCAGGCCGGGTTCGGCGCCCAGCACCTCCAGCATCTGCACCGCGTAGTCCTGCCAGTCGGTGGCGCAATGCAGATAGCCGCCGGGGGCGATGTGCTGGATGAGCTTGGCCACGAAGGCCGGCTGCAGCAGCCGGCGCTTGTGGTGCTTCTTCTTGTGCCAAGGGTCCGGGAAGAAGATGTGCACCCCGGCCAGTGAAGCCGGCGGGATCATGTCGCGCAGCACTTCCACCGCGTCGTGCTGGATCAGCCGCAGATTGGTCAGGCCTTCTTCGCCGATGCGCTTGAGCAGCGCGCCCACGCCGGGCTCATGCAC
>CAKZXL010000867.1 GCA_937883885.1 uncultured Aquincola sp.
CCGAAGAGGTGGTGAATGCCATCTGCGACCACCCCACCATCAAGGCCATCAGCTTCGTCGGCTCCACCCGCGTGGGCACCCATGTGTACCAGCGCGCGTCGCTGGCCGGCAAGCGCGTGCAATGCATGATGGGCGCCAAGAACCACGCGGTGGTACTGCCCGATGCCCACCAGGAACAGACGCTGAACGCGCTGCTGGGCGCGGCCTTCGGCGCCGCCGGCCAGCGCTGCATGGCGGTGTCGGTGGCGGTGCTGGTGGGCGCCGCGCGCGACTGGGTGCCCGCGCTGGTGGAAAAGGCCAAGACCCTGAAGGTGGGCGCCGGCGATGCGGCCGGCACCGACGTGGGGCCGCTGATTTCCTGCGCCGCGAAAGACCGCGTGACGCGCCTGATCGGCCGCGGCATCGAAGAAGGCGCGCGGCTGGCGCTGGACGGCCGCCAGCCCACGCTGGCCAGCGGCACGGCCGAAGGCAACTACGTGGGCCCCACCATCCTGGCCGGCGTGAAGCCGGGCATGACGGTGTACGACGAAGAGATCTTCGGCCCGGTGCTGTGCCTGGCCGAAGCCGAGACGCTGGATGAAGCCATCGCGATGATCAATGCCAACCCCAACGGCAACGGCACCGCGGTGTTCACCCAGTCGGGCGCGGCGGCGCGCAAGTTCCAGGAAGAGATCGACGTCGGCCAGGTGGGCATCAACGTGCCCATTCCGGTGCCGGTGCCGCTGTTCTCGTTCAGCGGCTCGCGCGCTTCCAAGCTGGGCGACCTGGGGCCCTACGGCAAGCAGGTGGTGCTGTTCTACACGCAGACCAAGACCGTCACCGCCCGCTGGTTCGACGACAACAGCACCGGCGGCGTCAACACCACCATCAGCCTGAAGTAAGCCGCCCGCCCCGGCCATGGACTTTGAACTGAACGACGACCAGCGCGCCTTCCAGCAGACGGCGCGCGACTTTGCGCAGCAGGCGATGGCGCCGCAGGCCGCGCACTGGGACGCCGAGGCCGTGTTCCCGGTGGACGTGCTGCGCCAGGCCGGCGAGCTGGGCTTCATGGGCCTGTATGCGCCCGAAACCAGCGGTGGCCTGGGCCTGACGCGGCTGGACGCCACGCTGGTGTTCGAAGAGCTGGCCGCGGCCTGCCCTTCCACCGCTGCGTACATCACCATCCACAACATGGTGGCCTGGATGGTGGGCCGCTTTGCGCAGCCCGAGGCGGCGCAGCGCTTCGGCCCGCCGCTGGCGCGCGGCGAATGGCTGGGCTCTTACTGCCTGACCGAGCCCGGCGCAGGATCGGACGCTGCCTCGCTGCGCACCAGCGCCCGGCGTGACGGCGAGCACTACGTGCTCAGCGGCGGCAAGGCCTTCATCTCGGGCGCAGGCGCCACCGACGTGCTGGTGGTGATGGCGCGCACCGGCGGGCCGGGTGCGGCCGGCATCTCGGCCTTCGTGGTGGACGCCCAGAGCGAAGGCATCCGCTACGGCCGCAAGGAAGAGAAGATGGGCTGGAACAGCCAGCCCACGCGGCAGATCGCCTTCGACGAGGTGCGGGTGCCGGCCAATCACCTGCTGGGCCAGGAAGGCGAAGGCTTCAAGATCGCGATGAAGGGCCTGGACGGCGGGCGCATCAACATCGGCACCTGCTCGGTGGGCGCGGCGCAGGCGGCGCTGAATGCCGCGCAGCGCTACCTGCGTGAGCGCCAACAGTTCGGCCGCCCACTGGCCGAGTTCCAGGCGTTGCAATTCAAGCTGGCCGACATGGCCACCGAGCTGGTGGCCGCGCGCCTGATGGTGCGGCTGGCCGCCAGCAAGCTGGACGCGGCCGACGCCGACGCCACCACCTACTGCGCGATGGCCAAGCGACTGGCCACCGACCTGGGCTTTCGGGTGTGCAACGAGGCGCTGCAGCTGCACGGCGGCTACGGCTACATCCGCGAATACCCGCTGGAGCGGCTGTTGCGCGATGCACGGGTCCACCAGATTCTGGAAGGCACCAACGAGATCATGCGCGTCATCATTGCGCGCCGCATGCTCCAAGACGACGCCACCGACACCATCCGCTGAACTTGTATGGACAACCTGATGGACGACTTTGCCGGCCTGAAGCTGGAACGCCGCGGCCACACCGCCGTGGTGACGCTGCACAACCCCCCCGCCCACACCTGGACCGAAGACAGCCTGCAGGCGCTGACAAGGCTGGTCAAGCAGCTCGATGCCGAGCGCGACATCTACAGCCTGGTGATCACCGGCGACGGCGAGAAGTTCTTCTCCGCCGGCGCCGACCTGAAGCTGTTCGCCGATGGCGACAAGGGCCGCGCCGCCACCATGGCGCACCGCTTCGGGCAAGCCTTCGAGACCCTGGCCGCCTTTCGCGGCGTGAGCATCGCCGCCATCAACGGCTATGCGATGGGCGGCGGCCTGGAATGCGCGCTGGCCTGCGACCTGCGCGTGGCCGAAGAGCATGCGCAGATGGCGCTTCCCGAAGCCACCGTCGGCCTGCTGCCCTGTGCCGGCGGCACCCAGTGGCTGGCCTGGAACGTGGGCGAAAGCTGGGCCAAGCGCCTGGTGCTGCTGGGCGAGCGGGTGGACGCGGCCACCGCCCAGCGCATCGGCCTGGTCGATGAGGTGGTGCCCCGCGGCGGCGCGCTGCAACGTGCACTGGCCATGGCCGCGCAGGTGGAAAAGCAAAGCCCCACCAGCGTGACCGCCTGCAAGCGGCTGATCAACGGCGCGCGGCACCAGCCGCCGCAGCAGGTGCTGGTGGCCGAGCGCGAGGCCTTCGTGGCCCTGTTCGACAGCCAGGACCAACGCGAAGGCGTCAACGCCTTTTTGAACAAACGCCCACCGGAGTGGCGCAATGCCTGACCTGGACACCATGACCACCGACGGCGTGGCGGTACGCGAGATCACCACCGCCAGCGGCCACCGCATCGGCCATGCCACGCTCAACAGCACCGCCACGCTGAATGCGCTCAACCTGGCGATGGTCAAGCGCCTGGCTTCGGCCTTGGCCAGCTGGGCCGACGACGACGGCATCGTGGCCGTGCTGCTGGATGCGGCCGGCGACAAATCCTTTTGCGCCGGCGGCGACGTGGCCTCGCTGGCGCGCGAGATCCTCGCGCTGCGCCAGCAGGCGCCGGGCAGCGTGTCGCCGCTGACGCAAGCCTTCTTCGAGCATGAGTACCGGCTGGACCACCGGCTGCACACCTATCCCAAGCCCGTCCTGGCCTGGGGTCACGGCATCGTGATGGGCGGCGGCATCGGGCTGCTGGTGGGCTGCTCGCACCGGGTGGTGACGCCCCGCACCCGGCTGGCCATGCCCGAGGTGGCCATCGGCCTCTACCCCGACGTGGCCGGCAGCTGGTTCCTGCCGCGCATGCCGGGGCAGACCGGGCTGTTCCTGGCGCTCACCGGCGCTTCGGTGCATGCCAGCGATGCGCTGTTCCTGGGCCTGGCCGACTTCGTCGCCCGCCATGAAGACAAGGCCGCGCTGCTGGCCGCGATGGCCGAAGCGCCCTGGCGCGGCCGTTCAGAGGAAGACGGCGCGCTGCTGAGCCATTTGATCGAAGCGCTGGGCGCGCCCGATGAGCTGCCCCCTGCACCGGTGCGCACGCACCTGGACCTGATCAACCGCACGATCGGCCACGACCGGCTGGCTGATGTGGCGCCGCGGCTGCGCGCGCTGGCCGACCATGCGGAGCCCTGGCTGGCGCAGGCGGCGCAGGGCTTCATCAAGGGTTCGCCCAGTTCGGCGGCGGTGTCGTTCGAGCTGCTGCGCCGGGCCCGCACGATGTCGCTGGCCGAGGCGCTGCGGCTGGAATACGACCTGTCGCTGGGCTGCTGCGTGCACAACGACTTTGCCGAAGGCGTGCGCGCGCTGCTGATCGACAAGGACAAGAACCCGCGCTGGGACCCGCCCACGCTCGACCTGGTGTCGCCGGCCCATGTGCGGGCGCACTTCGAGCCGCGCCACAGAGGCCCGCACCCGCTGGCCGATCTTGTCTAGACAAGTTCACGAGGAGACAACCCCATGAGCACGCAACGCATCGCCTTCATCGGCCTGGGCCACATGGGCGGCCCGATGGCGCTCAACCTGCACAAGGCCGGCCATGAGGTGGCGGCCTTCGACCTCAGCGCCGAGGCCTGCCAGCGCCATGCCGACCAGGGCCTGCGCATCGCGCCCTCGGCCACCGCGGCGGTGGAAGGTGCGCAGGTGGTGGTCAGCATGCTGCCGGCCAGCCGGCACGTGGAATCGCTGTTCCTGCCGCAAGGTCAAGCGCCCGGCCTGCTGGCCGCGCTGCCCGCCGGCACGCTGGTGATCGACAGCAGCACCATCGCGCCGGCCAGCGCCCGCAAGGTGGCTGACGCCGCCCAGGCGCGTGGCCTGGCGTTCCTCGATGCGCCGGTGTCGGGCGGCACCGCGGGCGCAGCGGCCGGCACCCTCACCTTCATGATCGGCGGCGACGCGGCCACGGTGGAGCGGGCCACGCCGCTGCTCAAGCACATGGGCGCCAACCTGTTCCATTGCGGCGATGCCGGCGCCGGCCAGGCCACCAAGCTGTGCAACAACATGCTGCTGGCGGTGCTGATGATCGGCACCAGCGAGGCGCTGGCCCTGGGTAACGCGCTGGGGCTGGACGCCAAGGTGCTGTCGGAGGTGATGCGCCGCAGCTCGGGTGGCAACTGGGCGCTGGAAAAGTACAACCCCATGCCCGGCGTGATGGAAGCCGCCCCCGCCTCGCGCGGCTACACCGGCGGCTTCGGCACCGACCTGATGCTCAAGGACCTGGGCCTGGCGCTGGAAGCCGCCCTGGGCGCCAACGCCGCCGTGCCGCTGGGCGGCCTGGCCCGCCAGCTGTACGCCGCCCACAGCAAGGCCGGCCACGGCGGCGAAGACTTCTCCAGCATCCTCAAGCTGCTGACGGGCGAGGGCTGATCACGCCCGGCTTGCTCCCCCTCGGGGAGCGGTCCGGGCGCAGCCCGGGCCTCGGGGGCCATCGTCAACCCAAACTTCGCGCTGCCCTGCGCAGCGCCTGCGGCGCCTGTCCATACAAGCGCACGAAGGCGCGGCGCATGCGCTCTTCGTCGCCGAAGCCGGTGGCGCGGGCCACCGCGGCCACGCTGCCGTCGCCGGCCTCGATGCGCAGGCGGGCCGCTTCGGCGCGGATGTGTTCCACCGCCTTGGCCGGCGTCTGCCCCGTCTCCGCGCGGAAGGCGCGGGCGAACTGTCGCGGGCTCAGGCAGGCCACGGCGGCCAGCTCGTCCACCGTCAGCGCCGTCGTCAGGTGGTCGCGGATGTGGGCCAGCACCGCGCGCATGCGCTCGCTGCCCGGCGCCAGCGCCAGCAGCGAAGAAAACTGCGACTGGCCGCCCGCGCGCCGGTGATAGACCACCATCTCGCCGGCCACCGCCTGCGCCAGGGCGGCGCCGTGGTCTTCTTCCACCAGGGCCAGCGCCAGGTCGATGCCGGCGCTGATGCCGGCCGAGGTCCACACCGGCCCGTCGCGCAGGTAGATGCGGTCGGCCTCCACCCGCACCGCCGGGTGGCCTTGCTGCAGCGTGGCCGCATGCCGCCAGTGGGTGGTGGCGCGGCGGCCGTCCAGCAGGCCGGCGGCTGCCAGCGCGAAGGCGCCGGTGCACACGCTGGTGACGCGGCGGCGGCTGCGCGCCAAGCCTTGCAGCCAGGGCTGCAGCGCCAGCAGTTCGTCCGATGCCTGACCTTGGCGCAAAGGCGCGCCACCCGGCACCATCACGGTGTGGGGCGCCACGCCGGCCCAGGCCTCGGTGCTCACGGCCACGCCGGTGATGCTGGCCACCGGCCCGCCGCGCCACGACACCGCCTGCACCGCGTAGCGCGGTGCGCGGCGCGCGGGGGCCATGCCGGCGGCCATCTGGAACACCGTCATCGGGCCGGCCAGGTCCAGCAGCTCGAAGCCGTCGAAGGCCACGATGGCCACCTGACGTGTCATGGCAGAAAGCGAGGGAAGTTTGTCATTGCCGCCGCAGTGTGCGCGGCAGCATGGGGGGCCGTCAACGCAGCCTGCCGCCCCATGAGCACCCCCTCGCCGACCTGCTTGCCCACCACCCCGCCCCGCCGGGCCGACCAGCGCGACGCCCTGCTGCTGGCCGTGTGCCAGGCGCTGTACATCGCTGCCATTTCCATCGACCTCACGCTCACCGGGCTCACCGGCCAGCACCTGGCGCCCACGCCGGTGCTGGCCACGCTGCCGTTTGCGCTCATCACCGTGGGCAGCGCGGTGGCCACCTGGTTCGCGGCGCAGCTGATCGAGCGGGCCGGCCGGCGCACCGCCTTCCTGCTGGGCGCGGGCTGCGGTGCGGCCGGCGGGCTGGTGTCGGTATGGGCGGTGGTGCATCAGCACTTCTGGCTGTTCTGCGTGGGCACGGCAGCGGTGGGCGTGTTCCAGGCCTTTGCCCAGTACTACCGGCTGGCCGCGGCCGATGCCGCGCCCGAGCAGCACAAGGCCCGCGCGGTGTCGCGGGTGATGACGGGCGGCGTGCTGGCCGCCTTTGCCGGCCCCGCCCTGGCCGCCTGGAGCCGCGACTGGCTGGCGCCTTCGGCCTATGCCGGCGCCTACCTGATGGTGGCGCTGCTGGCGGGCCTGTCGCTGCTGTTGCTGGCGCTGCTGTACCGCGGGGCCGATGCGCCGCCCACGGCCGCCACCCAGGCCGCCCACGCCCTGCCCGCCCGGCCGCTGCGCGAGGTGCTGCGCCAGCCGATCTTTGCCGCCGCGCTGGCCAACAACGTGGTGGCGGCGGTGGCCATGATGTTCGTGATGACGGCCGCGCCGCTGGCCGCGGTGGCCTGCGGCCATGCCATCGACGAGGGCGCGCGCATCATGCAGTGGCACTTGGTGGGCATGTACGGGCCCGCCTTCTTCGCGGGTGCCTTGATCGCCCGCTGGGGCCTGCCGCGGGTGCTGGCGCTGGGCATGGCGCTGTGCGCGGCCTGCTGCGCCATCGCCATGGGTTCGACCAGCCTGCGTGCGTTCGAGGTGGCGCTGCTGCTGCTGGGCATCGGCTGGAACTTCATGTTCGTGGGCGGCACCACCTTGCTCACGCGCAGCTACCGCCCGGCCGAGCGGGCGCGGGTGCAAGGCCTGGCCGAACTGCTGCGCCAGGCGCTGACGGCGCTGGCCACGCTGGGCGCCGGGCCGCTGCTGCAGGCGCTGGGCTGGGCCAGCCTGAACGCGGCCACGTTGCCGCTGCTGGTGCTGGCCGCCGGCATGACGGGCTGGTGGGTGCTGGCCGAGCGGCGCGGCGCCGGCCATGGCGCAGCCGCCTCGGCCACCTGACCGCTAGCGCTTGCCCAAGGCCCGCAGCGTGGCCTGCGCACCGATGGCCACCGTGGGCTGCACGCTGCCGTAGTACGAGACCACCGATGCACCGGCGATCGCCACGTTCAGCGATTGCCGCACCGACACGGTGGCATGCGACCGGCCGCCGCCTTGCACCATGGCTTCTTCCACGTCGAAGTCGGCGGCGTCCAGCCCGGCCCGGCCGCCCAGCTGCGCATTCAGCTCGCGGGTGCGGCCGGTCAGCAGCAGCTGGCTGCCGCCGCCCAGCGCCACGCGCAGGCGAGAGACGTGCAGCTGGCGCAGCGTCAAGGCGCTGGCGCCGCCGCCGGTGATGCTCAGCTCCCGCGCCGCCAGGCCATCGGTCGTCACCTGGGTGACGCCCGAAGCGGCCAGCGCCCGCAGCTGCCGCAGCGTGATCAGCACCTGCGCGGGCGGGCCTTCGATGCCGGGCTGGTCGACCACCTTCAAGGTGTCGTTCTCCACCTGCGTGCCGATCAGGGGCAGCTGGGCGGGCGTGGCGTCGACCACGATGGCGTCGGCGTCGCCCCGGCGGATCACCACCTTGGCGGCGGTGTTCAGTTCCACCCGGTCGAAGCCGCCCAGGTAGCGATGCTGCGGCTCGGCGCCCGCGGGTGTGGCCACGGCTGCCAGCACCGCCATCCACAGGCCGGCGGCCAGGGCGGCCGCCGGGTGGCGCAGGGTGGACGAATCAGACTCGGGCATGGGGGCCAACGGCGGGGACTGCAAGAGACCCCCGATATTGACAGGTTCCCGGGCCAGCTCAGTGGACCAATCAGTGGGCCACTCAGTGGGCCGAGGCGGTGGAGGCGCCCAGGCCGGTCTCCGAGCGCACCCGCTGCGCCGCGAAGGCGGCCCGCTCACGCCCGGCCTGCGCGCTGCGGTCCAGCACCGAGAACAGCCAGATGCCCACGAAACCGATGGTCATCGAGAACAGCGCGGGCGAGGTGTACGGGAACAGCGCCGAGCCCTTGGGGTTGCCCAGCGTGGCTTCCCACACCGACGGCGACACCACGGTGAGCGCCACCGACGAGGCCAGGCCCAGGAAGCCGCCGATCACCGCACCGCGGGTGGTGCAGTCCTTCCACAGCACGCTCATGAACAGCACCGGGAAGTTGGCCGAAGCCGCGATGGCAAAGGCCAGGCTGACCATGAAGGCGATGTTCTGCTTCTCGAAGGCGATGCCCAGGGCCACCGCCACCACGCCCAGCGCCAGCGTGGTGATGCGCGAAACGCGCAGCTCCGAGGCGCTGTCGGCCTGGCCCTTCTTGAACACCGTGGCATAGAGGTCGTGCGACACCGCCGAGGCGCCCGACAGCGTGAGCCCCGCCACCACCGCCAGGATGGTGGCAAAGGCCACCGCCGAGATGAAGCCGAAGAACACGTTGCCGCCCACCGCCTTGGCCACCAGCACCGCCGCCATGTTGGAGGCGCCCGCGCCGCCGTGGATCACGCCCGTGGCCACGTCCGCGAACTCGGGGTTGGTCAGCACCAGGGTGATGGCACCGAAGCCGATGATGAAGATGAGCACGTAGAAGTAGCCGATCCAGGTGGTGGCCCAGAACACGCTCTTGCGGGCTTCCTTGGCATCCGGCACGGTGAAAAAGCGCATCAGGATGTGCGGCAGACCGGCGGTGCCGAACATCAGCGCCATGCCGAAGCTGATGGCGCTGATCGGGTCTTTCACGAAGCCGCCCGGCCCCATGATGGCCCCGCCCAGCCTGGCCGCTTCTTCGGGCGTCTTGCCGGCATGGCTGGCAAAGCCGGTGCGGATTTCCACCGCGCGGGCGAACAGCCGCTCGGGGCTGAAGCCGAACTGGCTGAGCACCATGAAGGCCATGAAGGTGACGCCCGACAGCAGCAGCACCGCCTTGATGATCTGCACCCAGGTGGTGGCCGTCATGCCGCCGAAGAGCACGTACAGCATCATCAGCGCGCCGACGATGACCACGGCCATCCAGTAGTCCAGCCCGAACAGCAGCTTGATCAGCTGTCCGGCGCCCACCATCTGCGCGATCAGGTAGAAGGCCACCACCACCAGCGTGCCGCTGGCCGCAAACGCGCGGATGGGCGTCTGCTGGAAGCGGTAGCCGGCCACGTCGGCAAAGGTGAACTTGCCCAGGTTGCGCAGCCGCTCGGCCATCAGAAAGGTGAGGATGGGCCAGCCCACCAGGAAGCCGATGGAGTAGATGAGGCCGTCGTAGCCGGTGGCCATCACCGCCGCCGAGATGCCCAGGAAGGACGCGGCCGACATGTAGTCGCCCGCGATCGCCAGCCCGTTCTGGAAGCCGGTGATGCCGCCGCCCGCGGTGTAGAAGTCGGCCGCCGAGCGTGTGCGCGAAGCCGCCCACTTGGTGATCCACAAGGTGCCCAGCACGAACACCGAGAACATGCCGATGGCGATCCAGTTGGTGGGCTGCTTGGCCACCTGGCCCACGTCGCCGCCGGCGGCCATGGCGGCCGGCACCGCCAGCATCAGCATGGCCGCTGCCCACAGGCTTGGCAGGCGGCGGCTCATCGCGCCACCTCTTTCATCAGCTCGGCGGTCAGGCGGTCGTATTCCTTGTTGGCACGGCGCACGTACAGGCCCGTGATGACGATGGTGAACACGATGACGCCCATGCCGATGGGAATGCCCAGCGTGGTGACGCCGCCGCCCAGCGGCTGCGCCAGGAAGGGCTTGTCGAAGGCGATGAGCGCGATGTAGCCGTAGTACACGGCCAGCATCACCAGCGTGAGGATCCAGCCCAGGCCCCCGCGTTTTTGCCGCAGCTCGTGGTACTTGGGATGCGCCTCTATCCGGGCGACGAGAGGGTCGGTCATCGTTGTCTCCTGTTGTGCGATGGCGCGACTGTGCGCGCCGAGCTTGACCGCCAACTTACGCGGCCAAGGGGCCGCATTTGCGACAGGTCAAGGACAGGAGGCGCCGATGACGGCGCCGCGATGATCAGCCCGTCAAGGTCAGCCGCACCGGCGGCAGGCCGGCGATCTCGCCTTCCACCACCGCGGCCTGCGGCGGCACGGGCACCAGGCCCACGAAGGAGCCGGTGGTGATGACGGTGCCGGCCGGCAGCCGATCACCGCGACGGGCCACATGGCGCACCAGCCAGGGCAGCAGGCGCAGCGGATGGCCGGCCGGGTTGTGGCCCGGCAGGCCGGCCAGCGGCTGGCCGTCGATGGACAGGCGCAGCGCCGGATCGGTGAGCGAGCGGCCGCGGTCGAAAGCCACGGCTTCTCCCACCACCAGGCCGCCGTGGTACAGCAGGTCGGCCTCGGCCAGCAGTGGCGGCACCACCACCGCTTCATCGAAGCGGCTGGCCACCAATTCGATGCTCGCGGCCATGCGGTCGATGGCCGACAGCACCTCGGCGTCGGGCAGGGCTTCGTCCCCGGGGCCGAAGTCGCGGCCGAAGAAGAACGCCAGCTCCAGCTCCAGGCCCCGCAGGCGGCCGGCCGGCACGCGGCCCTGGCGCAGCGGCACCGCCGCAGGGCTGCGCAGCACCGCATCGGCCGGCAGCGGCGCGCCGTTGATGGGGCCGTCAGGCGTCTTAGCGCCCACCTTCCAGCCGGCCACCGGCTGGCCCAGGCGGGCCAGCAGCGCCTGCTGGGCATCGGCCGCTTCGGCCTCGGTGGCGGGCAGCGGTGCTTCAGGCAACGCAGCCAGGCTGCTGCCCTGTTGCCGCGCGGCGGCCAGCAGCTCGGCCAGCGCAGTCCATCGGGGGGTGGTCATGCTCATCCTTTGAAGCCGCCGTCGGCCAGCCAGGCCAGCTCTTCGGCCGTGCTTTCGCGGCCCAGCAGCGCATTGCGGTGCGGAAAGCGGCCGAAGCGCAGCACGATGTCGTGGTGGTGCTGTGCATGCTGGGTGTAGCTGTCGCCCATCGCGCGGTGCAGGTCGAGCGAGGCGCGCTGCTCGGGCATGGATTCGGCATGCATCAGCGGCAGGTAGCAGAAGATGCGCAGTTCGGGCTCGATGTGGTGGTCGAAGCTGCGCTCCAGCAGCCGGGCGCTGAAGTAGCGCGCCAAGGCGTCGGTGGCGTACATGTGGGCGGTGCCGCGGAAGCAGTTGCGCGGAAACTGGTCCAGCAGCAGCACCAGCGCCAGCGAGCCCGCCGGGGTTTCGGCCCAGGCATCCAGCTCGCGCCGGGCGGCGGCGAAATGCTCGGCTTCAAAGCGCTCGCGGAAGTCGCGGTCGAAAGCCTCGTTCTTGGCAAACCAGCGCTTGGGTCCCGCCTCTTGCCAGAAGCGGATCAGGTCGTCGGGAAGGGTCATCGTCGGTCGCAGCGTGGGGGAACAGGCTCGCACGAGTATCCGCCCCCTGGCGCCAGGGATTGTCTGGAGCGCGCCCGCCCCGGCCACGCCGTATGGTCAGAGGATGCAGACCGAACCGCTTGCCCCCGCCGGCACCAGCCCCTTCGACCTGCCGCTGGCCCGCCTGGGCTGGGCCGATCCGCCGCGCTGGCTGCTGCTGGGCCTGCGCGACTTCCTGCGGGCGCCGGGCATCGGGCTGTTCTTCGGCGGCTGCTTCGTGGCCATGGGCTGGGCGCTGCTGAAGGTGTTCCAGTCGGCGCCGGCCTATGTGCTGGCGCTGTCGGCCGGCTTTCTGCTGCTCGGGCCGCTGCTGTGCATGGGCCTGTACCGCGTGAGCCAGGCGCTGGAACGCGGCGAAGCGCCCGACTTCGGCGATGCGCTGCTGGCCTGGACCACGCGGCCCGGCACTTTGGCCATCTTCGGCTTCGTGCTGCTGGTGCTGGAAATGCTGTGGGGCCGCGCCGCGCTGGTGATCTTCGCGGTCAGCTTCGATGGCATGCCCGACTTCCAGGGCTCGCTGGCCAGGCTGCTGCAGCCGGACAACCTGCCCTTCATCGCCACCTACTGCGGGGTGGGCGCGCTGTTCGCAGGTTTGATCTACGCGGTCAGCGTGGTGTCCATCCCCATGATCCTCGACCGGCCGGTGGACGCCATCACCGTCGGGCTCACCAGCCTGCGCCTGGTGCTCACGCAGACCGGCGTGATGCTGTGGTGGGGCGCGCTGATCACCGTGCTGGTGGGCCTGGCGCTGTTGCCGTGGTTCCTGGGCCTGCTGGTGGTGGGCCCGGTGGTGGGCCACGCCAGCTGGCATGCGTATCGGGCCGCACTGGGCCCGGGCACAACGGGATTTGCCCGAACGTAGTTCTACGGGCTTTGCGCCGGTGGGGCGCGGTGCCTACGCTTGCGGCCACCTGTCCGCACAAAGGCAGTTGGAGGAGACAGCATGTCCAAGACCCTGGCCGGCACCGCATCGGGTGCCTTCTCGCGCCGCCCCATCCAGGCGGCGGCCCTGGCCGCCCTGGCCGGCACCCTGGCCGCCTGCGGCGGCGACGGCACACAGCTCAACAAGCTGCCCGCCGACATCACCCACCACGGCGCCACCACCTATGGCGCCACCGCGGTGGGCACCGGCGCCACCGCCGCCACGCAGGACCTGCTGACCGGCGGCCTGGGCAAGACCGGTCTGGGCGCCGCCCTGCCCGCGTATGCCGACCCCGCGGCGCCCACCGCGGCCGAGCTGCGCCGCAACGCCATCCACAGCAACTACCGCGGCCTGGTGGACATCACCGCCAACGGCGGCTATGGGCGCTTCTATGGCCCCAACATCGACGCGGCGGGCAACGACACCGGTGGCGAGGGCCTGATTCCGGGCCGCGAATACATCGGCTCCATCGACGACGGCAGCGGCAACAAGCGCAGCGTGGTGGCGGTGCAGATTCCCACCAGCTTCAACCCCGACGCACCTTGCCTGGTGCTGGGCCCATCGTCGGGCTCGCGCGGGGTGTATGGCGCCATTGCCACCGCCGCCGAATGGGGCCTGAAGCATGGCTGCGCCGTGGCGCTGACCGATGCCGGCAAGGGCATGGGCCTGTACGACCCGACGGACGACACGGTGAACCGCATCGACGGCACCCGCGCGACCCGCAGCGCAGCGGGCGCGCTGAGCCACTTTGCCGCCACGCTGACCGACACGGCGCGTGCGGCCTTCAACGCCGCCTTCCCCAACCGGCTGGCGCTCAAGCATGCGCATTCGCAGCAGAACCCCGAGAAGGACTGGGGCAACGACACGCTGGCCGCCGCACGATATGCGCTGTGGGCGCTGAACGAGGAGTACGCCCGCGTCTCGTGGGACGGCAGCACCAAGGAAGCGCGCTTCGACGGCGGCAACACGCTGGTGATCGCGGGTTCGGTGTCCAACGGCGGCGCCGCGGTGCTGCGCGCGGCCGAGCAGGACAGCGAAGGCCTGATCGACGGCGTGGTGGCCGGCGAGCCCAGCGCGCAGCCCGCCAGCACCAGCGGCTATGGCGTGAACCTGGGCGGCGCCGCGGTGCCGGCCTACGGCAAGCCGCTGTTCGACTACTTCACCTTCGCCAACCTGTACCAGCCCTGCGCTTCGCTGGCGCCGACGGCGGTGCTGGGCGAGGCCACCACCTACAACATCATGGGCTCGGCGGCCTTCCGTGCGCTGGCCACCAACCGCTGCGCGGCGCTGGCCGCGCGCGGCCTGGTGACCGGCGCCACCACCGCCGACCGGGCGGCCGATGCGCTGGCGCGGCTGCGCGCCTACGGCTACGGCGCCGAGAACGACACCATGCACAACGCCCACTACGGGCTGGGCAATGCGGCCATCATCACCATGATGTATGCCAACGCGTACGGCCGCTTTTCGGTGGCCGACAACGTGTGCGGGCTGAGCGTGGCAGCCACCAGCGCCACCACCGGCGAGGTGGTGCCCGTGGTGGCCAACACCAAGGCGGCCAGCTTTGCGCTGGGCAACGGCACCGCCAACGGTTCGCCGGCCAGCGTGGTCTACAACAACTCGGTGGGCGGGGCGCGGCAGTGGTCGTTCGGCGTGTCGCCCACCAGCGGCACGGCCGACCTGGCGCTGGACTCGGCCCTGTGCCTGCGCGCGCTGGCCCTGGGCGCCGACCCCGCCACCGGCGCCGCCCTGACCGACAGCACCACGCCCACGCTGGCGCAAAGCCAGGCCGTGCGCGCGGGCGTGAACGACGTGCTGCTCAATGGCAAGCTGCGCGGCAAGCCGGTGATGATGGTGGGCGGCCGCAGCGACGCGCTGATCCCGGTCAACCATTCGGAACGGGCCTACGCCGCCTTCAACCGCCTGCAGGAAGGTGAAGGCAGCCAGCTGCGCTACATCGAAGTGACCAACGCCCAGCACTTCGACGGCTTCCTGGGCCTGGCCGGCTTCGACACCCGCTTCGTGCCGCTGCATGTGTACTTCAATGCCGCCATGGATGCGATGTATGCGCGCCTGAAGAACGGCGCCGCGCTGCCGCCCAGCCAGGTGGTGCGGGCCGTGCCACGTGGCGGCACGCCGGCCTCGGCACCGGCGCTGACGGCAGCCAACATCCCGGCCATCAGCACCGCGCCAGCCGCGGCCGATGCCATCGGCTTCAGTGGCACGTCGATCAACGTGCCGAACTGACAGCCGGCTGCGGGCTGGCGGGCCTTCAGCCCGCCGGCCAGCGCTGCCAGGCCCACAGCGCCGCCGCCGCCAGCGCCGTGAGGGCAGCGGCGCCGCGGGCGGCGGCATGCCAGGGCTGGCTGCGCGCCTGCATCCACCACGGCAGCACCAGCAGCGCCAGCAGCAGCTGGAAGGCTTCCACGCCCAGGTTGAAGCTCAACGTGGCCAGCAACAGGCTGGCGCGCGGCAGTTGCAAGGCTGACAGCACCTCGGCAAAGGCCAGGCCGTGCACCAGGCCGAAGGCGCCGGCCACCCAGGCTTCGCGGCGCGGAAACAGCGGCCGCAGCGCATGCAGCGCGGTGATGCCCACCGACAGCGCGATCAGCACTTCCACGCCCGGCCCGGCCGGCGGCAGCCAGCCCAGCGCCGCGCCCAGCAGCGACAGGCTGTGCCCCCCGGTAAAGGCGCTGATGCGCCAGCCCGCCTGCGCCAGCGGCCCGCGCCAGCCCGCCACCGGCTGCCAGCGGCCTTGCACCGCCTGCAGCGGCGCGGTGATCAGCAGCGCCAGCAGGAACAGCAGGTGGTCTGCCCCTTCGGCGATGTGCTGCAGGCCGAGCACGAACATGCTGGCAGCGGCAGCGGCCGGGCGCTCCGGGCCACGCGTGAGCGCGATCGGCCGCAGCTCGCCACGCAGGGCCGCCACCAGCACCGGGTGCTGCGGCAGCACGCCGCGGCTCCAGTCCTGCGCCATCGACACCAGCGCGGTGTGGGTGGCGATCTCGCGCAGGATGACCTCGTAGCGCAGCTGCAGCGCAGGCACGTCGGCCGCAGCCCCCGGCGGCGGCTGCAGGGCCACACGCACGCGCCATTCGTCAGTGCCGGTGCCACCGCCGGCCGTGCCTGCGGCTGGCGGCTGCAGGGCCTGCACCTGCACCGCCCATGGCACGGGCTGGCCCGGCACGCTGGCGGCCACCCGCTCGGCCACGTAGGCGCGCACCGCTTCCTGCGTGGGGGCTGGCAGGGCGGCCTGCGTGGGGGCCACGCCGGCCGCATGGGCCATGGCCACCGCCAGCCGGTCGGCCGGCAGCTGAAGGTCGAGCTGCCACTGCTGCGGCAGCACCGCCACCGGCACCACCGAATGCGGCAGGTCGTGCGCCAGCGCCGGGCGCAACAGCACGGCACCCAGCGCCAGCGCCAGCCATACCCACCGCAGCCCGCGGCCGGCGGCGCCGGACCAGCGCGGCTCAGAAGCTGAAGTTGCCACCGTAGTCCAGCTGCTTGTCGCGCCAGATGCTGTGGTAGTGGTTCTGTGCGTTGAAGACGATGCCACCCTGCACCGAGAACTCGATCCACACGCTGGGCCCGTCGATGCGCACGTAGGAGCCGCGGGTGGCCAGGTCGCTGACCGAGGCCCAGGCGATGGTGGTGGCCTTCAGGGCTTCGTCGGTGGTGTAGGCCTCGGCCTGGCCGTTGCCCTGCTCGTCGCCCGCATAGCTGAGGATCGCGGCCTTGACCAGCGCCCGCTGCGCATCGCTGAGCGCAGAGACCGACAGGCCCTGCGCCGTGCTGGGGAACTTGCCGTCCTTCTGCGGCGGCACCAGCAGGTCGTCATAGGCCTGCGACAGCTTGGCCGTGGCCAGCTGCGTGGCGTCCAGGCCCTGCAGCATGGCCAGCAAGGCATTGCGGCGGCTGGCCATCGGGGCGTGGCTGCTGCCGTCGCTGGCCGTCCAGCTGGTGGGCTCCACGCCCACGAACATGGGCGTGGCACTGACGGCCGTGTTGCTGCTGTTGACGCTGATGTTCACGGTGTAGTGGTGCCCCGTGAACTGCAGGATCCACGGCGACGTGGCGCTGGGCGTGCCCAGGAAGGAGATGTAGTACAGGTCCTGCCCGTAGCCGGAGGCGTAATTGGCCAGCACGCCATCGGCCGCCCGCAGCTCGGTCGCGGTGGTCTGGCCCTGGGTGCTGAGCGCGGCGGTCAACAGGGCCTCGGCCGCGGCCTTGGCGGTGCTGCCCAGGGACGACAGCGCCAGCCCGTTGCGGGCCACGATGCTCACCGGCAGGTTGGACCAGTGCTGCGTGGCATTGGACGCGCTGAGCGTGTAGCTGACGCTGGCCAGCTGGCTGCTGCTCAAGGTGGCGCGGAAGGCCGTGGCCAGGCACAGCAGCTTCGCGCCCTGGGTGGTGCTGGCGCTGCAGTCGGTGCTGGTGGTGGTGGTGCCTGTGGTGCTGCTGCCGGTGGTGGTGGTCGACGTGCTGCCACTCGAGCTGCTGTCGGTGGTGGTCGTGGTCGTCGTGGTCGTCGTCGTCGAGTCCGACGTGCTGGCGCTGCTGCTGGCGTCGCTGGAGCCGCCGCAGGCGGTGATGCCGGCGCCCAGGGCCAGCAGGCCGGTGGCCAGCGTGCATAACAGCCAGCTGCGGGAGACGGTGCCGTGCGGTGTCATCAAAAGGTCCTCTTGCCCGGCCGCTGCCAGCGACCTTCAGGTGCCCTGGATGGTGAAGCGCCTGCATCACTGCAGTTTTTCTCATCTTCATCAGCTTTGACACAAACCCTGGCATATGTGGGCAAGCACCGACAGGCGCCCGCGCCCGCTTCTCACACGCATGCGCTGCGGCAACCCCGACCATCGGTTACCCACAGTCACGCCCGCATGCCATGAGCGATTCCCAACCCATCCACATCCGCAAGGGCCAGGCGCCCGGGCAGATCGACCGCGACACCTTTCGCGAGCGGTTCAACCGCCGCTTCTACGACCCGGCCTTCGAGGGGGAGAAAGAAGCGATCGCGCGGCTGGAAGAGATTGCCTGGCAGGCCTTCAAGGACGGACGCAAGGCGCCCATCACCCGGCCGGCCGGCCCCGAGTTCATGGATCCGGAGTACGAAGCGTCGGTGGAATGGCTGGACACCCGCGACAAGCTGCAGAAGGCGCAGAAGACCTGGCGCGACGCGGCCACCCGCCCACGTGTGCTGCTGATCAATGCCAGCTCACGCAACGACGGCACCTGCCCCGGCGAAATCGCCAAGACCTGGCGCATGACGCAGCTGGCGCGCGAGGTGGTGGAAGCCGAGGGCATGGAAGCCGACGTGCTGGACCTGAGTCTGGTGACCTCGGAATACGGCCGCGCCATCCACCCCTGCAAGGGTTGCGTGGGCACGGCCATGCCGCTGTGCCACTGGCCCTGCAGCTGCTACCCCAACCACTCGCTCAACCAGGCCGACGACTGGATGAACGAGATCTACGAACGCTGGGTGCTGGCGCATGGGGTGATGATCCTCACGCCCACCTACTGGTACCAGTCGACCAGCCCGCTCAAGCTGATGATCGACCGCCTGGTGTGCGCCGACGGCGGCAACCCCGACGTGACCAGCACCCACGGCAAGAAGCCGGAGCAGGCCAAGGCCATCGAGCAGGCGGGCTGGGACTTTCCCAAGCACCTGGCCGGCCGCGCCTATGGCGTGGTGGTGCACGGCGACGTGGCGGGCATCGAGGTGCACCGCCGCAACCTCACCGACTGGCTCGACTGGATGGGTCTGGTGGACGCCGGCGCCATGGCCAGGCTGGACCGCTACATCGGCTACTACGAGCCCTACTGGAACAGCCACGACACGCTGGACCAGGACGAGGCGATGCAGGAAGAAGTGCGCAATGCCGCCCGCGCCGTGACCCATGCCGTGAGCGCGCTGCGCAGCGGCGAGCTGGTGCAGCCCGACGCCGGCCTGCGCGCGCCGCGGCCCAAGTGAGCACGACCCCTTTCAACCACACCTTCGAGGAGACCCCATGTCTGAAAAAACCGCCAGCGTGCATTGGGAAGGCCGCGGCCCCAAGGGCCAGGGCCGCATCAGCACCCAGACCGGCGCGCTGAACAACCACCCCTACGGCTTTGCCAGCCGCTTCGAGGACGACCGCCGCGGCACCAACCCCGAGGAGATCGTCGCCGCCGCCCACGCGGCCTGCTTCACCATGGCCTTCTCCTTTGCCTGCGACAAGGCCGGCTTTGCCACCGAATCGGTGGACACCCGCGCCAACGTGCGGCTGGTCAAGGACGGCGCGGGCTTCAAGATCGACCGCATCGCGCTGCAGCTGACCGCCCAGGTGCCCGGCATCGACGAAGCCAAGTTCCAGGACATCGCCGCCGCCGCCAAGGCCGACTGCCCCCTCTCCAAGGCCCTGGCCAGCGTGCCCGAGATCACGCTGGAAGCCACGCTGGTGCAAGGTGGTGGGGGCGAAGGGCAGGCGCGTTGATGGCGTAATCCGTCCCACCGACGCGGTCTATACCGTGCGGTTTGCAGGTGCGGTCTATGTTCTGCACGCCTTCCAGAAGAAGTCGAAGGCAGGCATCAGAACGCCCCTGGAAGATGTACGTTTGATCCACGAGCGGCTTCA
>CAKZXL010000868.1 GCA_937883885.1 uncultured Aquincola sp.
CTCGTGTCGGTGAGCCACAGGCCGTCCGTGTGCGCGGCCAGATCGAAGGCGCGGTCGAAGCTGATGCGGTGCGGCGGCTGGCAGATGCCGACGTAGTGGCGGTACGCGCCGACGAGAGCTTCACCCGCTGGGAAGTCGGCGTCTCGCAGACGGCGGTACAGGGCCACGACGATCGAGGCCTCGGCGCGGTGGAGCAGATTGGCGCCGTGGTACCACTCCGGCGAGTCCGGCGAGCGCCCTCGAGGCACGGCCATGCGGTCCGGGAAGAGCAGGCGCAGCGCCTCGCGCGGTGGCAGGCCCGTCAGATGACCGATGGTGCGCACACGTGCGCCGCAGGCCGCGCAAGCCTTGGCCAGCGCCAGGGCGCGCAACTGGCGATCGACCCGCGACTGCATGGCGTATGACCCGGCAACTGGGCGTCAGGCTGCCGAACTGGCCGTGACATGGCGGGGGGCGTGGACCGCGGCCAGCGGTCGCACCAGCGGCAGCGGTGTGTCGAGCAGACTGACCAGGTCGCGGCGCGGCGGGAAGAGCGTGGCGTCACCCAGGTTGGCCACGATGGCCATCAGCTGCTGGACGCTCATCGTGCCGAGCCGCTCGGCCTGGGTCGCGTCGAGCGCGAAGCGGCAGCACGCGGCCGTGCGGTCGTGGAGGATGCCGTCGCGGATGGTGAGCAGCAGGGTCAGGTTGGCGATCTGCACATCGGAGAGCTGGACCTGGTTCATGGTGCGTCCTCGCGTGGGGACCACGAGCCCGTGCAGGGCAGGGTGGAGGGGTTGGTCGGTGGATGCGGGTCGTGTTGCGGTGGCTGAAGGAATGGTTCCGGCGCTGTGCGGCCAGCATAGGTTGGGCGACAGGTCGACTTCAATGGGCGGCGCGGGCCTGTGCATCTGCTTACCGAATTGCCACTCGCAAGCCCTGGCGAATTCCGGCGAATGCGTGAGCGCGACCGCATGACTCGATGTGCGGCGTGAACGACGCCCTTGTCGGGGCGCCGTGCAACGTCGGCGCCGGCACGGTCGGCGAACGGGGTTGCCCCCGCTCGCCGCCGTGCCGGACTGCCTGCTCAGGCCGTGCTCAGATCGCTTCGGCCAAGCCCTTCCACTCGGCGGTGCCGAGCTCGATCAGCTTGCCGCCCAGCGCCTCGAACTCCGTGGCGCGGTCGTAGTCGTCGATCTCCTGGCTGTAGTGCGTCACCGCATTGACCAGCCCGTAGCCCGAGAGCTCGCCCTCGGTGATCAGATGCCGCAACACGCCCGAGCGCTCGACATCGTTGAGCGTGTAGCGCTGGGCCAGAACCTCGACCGTCTTCACCGGGTCGCCGACGAGGGGGATCCTCAGCGTCTTCTGCAGCTTCTGCGCCGTCTGCCGGAAGCTCGCTTCCGACACCGCCGCCTGCACCACGTCGCGCACCTTCAGGAAGAAGGCCTTGTCGTCGGCACGCAGAGTGTCGTCCTGGTAGACCTGCAGGCCCTCGTCCTCGGTGCCGAGCGAACGGCCCACGTGCGTCTTGCGCAGCGACCGGTCGGCCGCGATCAGGCCGTTGCGGCAGACCAGCCGGTACAGTAGTGGCTGCACCGACAGCGTGCCCTGGCCGACCTCCGAGTTCGAGATCACCACTCCGGCCTGCACCACGTCGCCCGGCGCCATCTCGTAGGTCAGGCGCGAGGTGATGCACTTCAGGTACATGCGCGTCTCGGTCAGCTCGACCGACTCGAACCGCACGTCGGGCAGCTGCTGCAGGATGGGCAGCACGCTCTCGGCGAGGTCGAAGTTGTCGAGCCGGCGGTAGCGGTCCGAAAGCACGGCGCGCACCTGGCCGTCCAGGGTGCGCAGCATGCGCCGGTCGTCCTCGCTCTGCAGCCAGGTGTTGACGTTGCGGTCCAGCAGCACCGGTTGTTCCTCGCGCATGCGCTCGAAGTACGCGTGCGGGATCTTCAGCTTGTCGGCCAGCTGGCGGCGCGCCAGCGGCGTGACGCCGTAGCGCACCGGGTTGCCGGCTTCGTTGACGATGATGTGCGTCTGACCGTCGTCGCCGGTGCTGTGGTGCACCAGCTGCGACGGCACGATCAGGTCCTTCTTCGAGTGCAGCTGGCGCTCCAGTTCCTGGGCCAGGCTCACAAGGGTACGTCCGCTCTTCATGACTTTCTCCAATCGGGGTGTGTGAAAAGCGGGGACGGCACGGCCCACGTCGGGGCACGGGTCCCCGCAGTGGGTTGACGACAACAACTCGCCGCACGCAGCGCGTCCTGGGTGGATGGGCGATGCATCGGCAAGGAAGCGGCACGACATCGGTGACACGGGTGTCGCCATCGGTCGCGCGGGATCTCCAGGGCTGCCTTCGTGGCGCCGGGAGGCGTCACCTGGTCTGGTAGCTACCAGTCGGGAAACGACGGGGGGAGCGCGCCGGCCGCATGGCCGACCGCACCTGACCTTTTCGCCGGCACCGGCAGGTCGTGGCGCAGGGCATGCGCCGACCCGTCCAGAGCCGCTGAAAAAGCGGGTGCGGCCCGCCGTGGCTCGCCGCACCCCAGGCTTCATGACCTCTGCCTCAGCCACCGAGGGCCACCCGGTTGCCCGAGGCCCGGTCGGCCGACGACGATGGGGTCGCCTGCCCCCGGCCCTGGTCGGGGCCGGTGGCACGCTGGCACCACACATCGGCCCAGTCCGTGCCCGCATGGCGCGGCACGAACACCCGCACCTGGCGCGGGCCGGTGGTCTTCTCCTCCCGCTTCAGCCGCCGCGCGAGCACGTAGGCGAAGCACTGGCCGGCGAAGTCGCCGCCGGCGTCGTTGTCCGCGTAGATGCAGACCTCGCGCACGGTGTCCGGCACCCAGAGCTTCTCCAGGTTGCCGGCGCTGATGCCGGCCCACACGGGCTTGCCGGTGGCCAGGTGCACCGCCAAGGCGGTCTCGATGCCTTCGCACAGCGCGAGCTGTGCGCCGGCATCGAACAGACGCACGGCGGCGCCGTGGATGCCGGGGGAGAGCACCTTCTTCGCGTCGGCGGCGTCGAGCTTTCGGCCGTCGCGCAGGTAGGTCCGGTGCAGCGTCACGGCCTGACCATCCGGCGCCTGGATCAGCGCCAGCATGGCCGGGTAGGCCGCGATCTGCCGCGACTTGCCGTCCGCACCCTTCTCGAAGTAGCCGAGCGACGGGTGAAACCGCAGCACTGGCGGATGCCGATGCAGGGCCAGCCCGCGCCCGCGCAGGTAGCGGTCGACTTCGTCGCCGGCCACCACCGGCCGCGCCTCGTCCCAGATGCGCTGCACCAGCCGGCGCATGCGCTCCCCCGGTGCCGCTGGGGCACCGGCTTCGCGGGCCGCCGCCGCCGGCAGCACGCCCAGGCAGCGTTCCACCTCGCACAGGGCGGCGTGGAAGTCCACGCCCCGCACGGCCTGCAGCAGCTTGAAGCCGCCTCCCGGGCCGCATTGACGGCAGTGGTAGTTGCCCTCGCCGAACTTGTCGGTGTACTGGAAGCGATCCGTCCCGCCGCAGGACGGGCAGGGCCCGTTGCGGTGCCGGAGGATGCGCTCCTCGATGCCGGCCGCAGCCAGCACCTCGCTCCAGCGGCCATGCGCGCGCTGCTTCACGGCGTCGATGCGGGCCGCGTAGTCAGCGTCCTGCATGCGATCCTCCGCCTGCGGCTGCGTGGTCGACCAGATCGACGGTGTGCCCGGGCGCGAGACCCACGCCCACCGTCAGCTGGAAGGTCTTGCCGTGCAGCAGCGGGTACTTGCCCAGCCGCAAGGACTGCAGCAGCGAGTCCAGCGTCTGCACCGGGTCCACCGCCCGCAGCAGGCGCAGCAGGTCGGCCAGCGCCTCACGGTCGGCGTCGCGGTCGGCATCCAGGAACTGGTCGTGCTCGTCGGTGAACGAGGACAGCTGCTCCACCGGCGCGCCCGTCGTCTCGCCGTCGGGGATGTACAGGTTGCCGTCGTGGCAGACCCCGGCGTCGCTGACCAGTGCCTCGTCGTCGCCGACGCGCACGCGCACCTTCTCGCAGAGGATGACCGTGGGCCAGACCCAGCGGCCCTCCAGCGCCGTGCGCAGCTTCTCGCCCACCGGCGTCAC
>CAKZXL010000869.1 GCA_937883885.1 uncultured Aquincola sp.
GCGCTGATGCTGGCCGGCCTGGGCGCCGTGGGCTTCATGGCCCGTCGCCGTCGCTCGGCCTGATCGCCAGGCACGCGGGCCTTGCGCCCGCCGCAGCCAAGAACAGGGCGGTGCACCAGCACCGCCCTTTTGCTTTTTGAGCAGCGGCGACAATCGGGGCATGAAACTCGACCTGACCGACGCCGAGCTCGACGAGCTGGACACCTTGCTGACCCAGACGCCCGAGCCGGCGGAGCCGCTCGACGCGATCATGCTCGACGGCTACCTGTGCGGCGTGCTGGTGCAGCCCCGCCTGGTGCCCATCGAAGAATGGCTGCCGCCCATCTTCGACCTGGAAACGGGTACGCTGCCTGAGGGCACCGACCCGGACTGGCTGGCGCGCTGCCGCCAGCTGATCGAGCGGCGCCACGCCGCCCTCAATGCCGCGCTGGTGGACGATGGCTGGTTCGACCCGCTGGTGGTCGACCTGGACCGCTCGGCGCCGGTGAGCGAGTACGAGCCGCAGCTGTCCGAAGCCTCTCGCGCGCTGATGCCCTGGGTGGCCGGCTTTCACTGGGCGCAGGAGCGTTTCCCCGGCCTGCTGGAGCTGGACGACGACGGCGTGCAGCTGGCCCTGTCGCGCCTCTATCGCCACCTGCCGCCCGAGACCGACGAAGACAAGGACATCGTCGCCACGCTGGACCGCGAGCATCCGCTGGCCGACATCGACCCCGGCATCGAAGACCTGGTGCATGCGGTCTACGACCTCTGGGACCAGACCGCCGAAGCCCGCTACAAGGTGGAGACGGTGCGCCGCGACGAACCCAAGGTGGGCCGCAACGATCCCTGCCCCTGCGGCAGCGGCAAGAAGTTCAAGCAGTGCCACGGGCGCAGCTGACCGGGTAGCCGCGCGCGATGCACCTGCAGCTGCTGTCCGACCTGCACCTGGAGAGCGAAAGCTTCGAGCCGCAGCCCGCGCCGGGCGCCGAACTGCTGGTGCTGGCCGGCGACCTGGACAGCCGCTGGCAGTCGCTGCAGCGCTTTGCAGGCTGGCCGGTGCCGGTGATCTTCGTGGCCGGCAACCATGAGTTCGACCGCCGCGAACTGACCGAGGCCTTGCCTGCATTGCGCACCGAATGCGCCGCGGTGGGCATCACGCTGCTGGAACGCGACACGGTGATCCTGACCGATGCGCAGGGCCGCCGCGTGCGTTTTGCAGGCACCGTGCGCTGGAGCGATTTCGACCTGTTCGGCCCGGCCCGCCGCGACAAGGCATTGCGCGCCGGCAGCTACTTCCAGCGGGTGATGCAGGCCACGATCCATGGCCGGCCGTTCGATGCGCCTGCGGTGCGGGAAGAAGCCCTGGCTTGCCGCGACTGGCTGGCCCGCACGCTGGCCGAACCGGCCGACGGCCGCTGGGACGCGACGGTGGTGGTGACGCATTTCGCGCCCAGCCTGCGCAGCGCCGACCCGCGCTACGGGCAGCAGAACGGCACGGCCAGCTTCTGCAATGCCGACGACGACCTGATCGTGCAGGCCGATCTGTGGCTGCATGGGCACCTGCACTGCCGCCACGACTACACGGTGCAACGGCCTGGCGGCGGGGTGTCTCGGGTGGTGTGCCAGGCGCGGGGCCTGGCTCAAAGAAACGAGCCTGACGGGTTCGACCCGTTCAAGCCCATTCGGGTGTTCGGCTGATCAGGCGCGGCGGCGCTGCAGCAGCGCCATCCAGCCGATGCCACTGCCGCTGCGGGCCTGCAGCACCGGGGCGCGCAGCGCCTCTTCGGCATCGCGCTCCAGCCGCAGGTTGAGGCCCAGCTCAGCGCCCATGTCGGCCGGGTCCAGCGGGCGCGGCGCCACCAGCCTCTTGGAACGACGGAACAGCAGCGAGCGGGTGGTGGCATTCATGTCGTCAGCCTCACGGGGTGTGTGACAGCAAGTTTCGATCTGAGCGCGATGTTTCTGAAACGTGAATCCCACGTCATCGCGCCACACGTCACATCCCCCACGTCCACGGTGCCTCGCTGTCGCGCAACGACGACATCACAGACCCGGCCGAATGCGATGGCGCCAGCGTGGCAGCGCCATGTGTCAATGCTGCGAACCCGCGTGTCAGGGGGCCAACACCGTCGCGGCGTGTTGCTTCAAGGCTGCACCCACGCGCGCCAGCAAGCTGCGGCCGCCACCGGCCGGTGCGCTGCGCCCTTCCAGTTGCCACTGGTGCCAGTACAGCGCCACGTCCACCGGTACCTGCGGCGCCACCGGCTGCAGCCGGCCCGCCGTGATGGCGGGCCTCGCCTGCAGCTCGGCCACCATCGCGATGCCCCAGCCGCGCTCGGCCGCTTCCAGGTAGGCATCGGTGGCGGGCACATGGCGCTCACGCAGCCGCAGGTCGGCCAGGCCGAAGGCCTGCTGCGCCCAGCGCGCGGCCAGGCTGTCCTTGCGGTTGAACACCAGCATCGGCACGCGCGCCAGGTCGGCGGCACGCAGACCCTGGGGCAGCTGCTGCCGCACGAAGCCAGGACTGGCCACCGCCAGGTAGCGCATCACGCCCAGGCGTTCGGCGCTGCAGCCGTGCATGGGCTCGGCCAGGCTGCTCACGCAGCCCAGCACCGTGCCGGCGCGCAGGGCTTCATGGGTGAAGTCCTGGTCGTCCACCCGCAGGTCGATGCCGTGGCCGGCGGTCAGGCCTTCCTGCATCAGGCCGTCCAGTGCGGGCAGCACCCAGGTGGCCAGGCTGTCGGCGTTCACGCTGATGGGCACCCGCTCACCGTGCGCGCCGTCGGCGCCCAGCTGGCGCGCCGCCTCGGCCGCCAGCGACTGCCACTGCCGCGCCAGCCGCAGCAGCACGGCGCCCGAAGGCGTGAAGTCCAGCGGCCGGGTGCGCACCACCAGCGGCTGACCCCATTGCGCTTCCAGCGCGCGCATGCGCTGGGAGACGGCCGAAGGCGTCAAGGCCAGCCGCTGCGCGGCGGCGGCGAAGCTGCCGGTGTCGGACAGGGCCACCAGGCAGGCCAGTGCAGCCGGATCGAGAGTGGAGGCGTTCATGCAGTGCAGCTTAACTTGCATAATCGATCTTCAGCATTGCTTCATTCGTGCGTCGTTTTCGGCACCATGCGCGCCATGCTGACCCCACCCGCTTTTCTCAACGGCTTCGTGCTAATGGCCGGCCTCATCGTCGCCATCGGCGCGCAGAACGCGCTCATCCTGCGCCAGGGGCTGATGCGCCGGCATGTGGGGCCGGTGGTGGCCTTTTGCGCCGCTTCCGACGTGCTGCTGGTGATGGCGGGCGTGTTCGGCGTGGGTGGCGCCTTGACGCAGTTGCCCTGGCTGATGGAAGCGCTGCGCTGGGGCGGCGCGCTGTTCCTGGCCTGGTGTGGCTGGCAGGCGGCGCGGCGCGCCTGGCGGCCGGCGGCGCAGGGGCTGCAGGCTGCCGCCCGGACGCAGAGCCTGGCGGCCACCCTGGGCACCACGGCGGCGCTGACCTACCTCAACCCGCACGTGTACCTGGACACGCTGGTGCTGGTGGGCACGGTGGCGGCGCAGCAGCCGGCGGCGGCGCGGCCACTGTTTGCGGCAGGGGCGGGCAGCGCCTCGGTGCTGTGGTTCATGCTCCTGGGCTACGGCGCGGCGGCGCTGGCGCCGTGGCTGGCGCGGCCGGCCACCTGGCGGGTGGTGGATGCAGGCGTGGCGTTGGTGATGTTCAGCGTCGCGGCCTCCCTGATGGTGGCCGGGCTTTGAAGCCTCTCTAGAATCCCGCCCCTTTTGCCCAGGGGCCCCGCATGAAGCCAGCCGGCTGCGCCATCGACTTCGGCACGTCCAATTCCGCCATCGCCTTGCCGGGCGCCGGCCTGGTGGAGGTGGAGCCTGGCCAACGCACCATGCCCACCGCGGTGTTCTACGCGGTGGAAGAAGGCCAGCCCGGCGAGCCCGAGCGCAGCTACGGCCGCGTGGCGCTGGCCTCGTACATCGACGGGCTGGACGGCCGGCTGATGCGCTCGATGAAAAGCGTGCTTGGCTCCACCCTGGTGGACCAGCACACCGACGTGGGCGGCGGCAAGGCGGTGCGCTACCTGGACGTGATCGGCGACTACCTGCGCCACCTGAAGCAGCTGGCCGAGGCAACGGCCGGCGAGCCGCTGCAAAGGGTGGTGCTGGGCCGGCCGGTGGCCTTCGTCGACGACGACGCCGAGCGTGACGCGCAGGCCCAGGCCTCGCTGGAGCGGGCGGCGCGCAGCGTGGGTTTCACCGACGTGAGCTTCCAGCTCGAGCCCATCGCCGCCGCCTTCGACTTCGAGCGCACCGCCGAGCGCGAGCACCTGGTGATGGTGGCCGACATCGGCGGCGGCACCTCCGACTTCTCGCTGGTGCGGGTAGGCCCCGAGCGCCGCCAGCGGCTGGAGCGGCTGGACGACGTGCTGGCCAACCACGGCGTGCACATCGCCGGCACCGATTTCGACCGCCACCTGGAGCTGGCCGCCATCCTGCCGCTGCTGGGCTACCGCAGCCTGGGGCCGGGTGGGCGCGAAGTGCCCAACAAGGTGTACTTCGACCTGGCCACCTGGCACCTGATCAACACCGTGTACGCCCCAGGCCGCGTGGCCGAGCTGCGCCGCATGCGCGACTTTTACGGCGACGTGCAACTGCATCAGCGGCTGATGCGCGCGGTGAGCCTGCGCCTGGGCCATGCGCTGGCCGCCAAGGCCGAAGAGGCCAAGATCGCGGTGGCCGAAGGCGGCGCCGCGCCGGTGGCGCTGGACGACATCGAGCCGGGCCTGCAGGCCGTGCTGGACGAAGCCACCGCGATGCGCGCGCTCGATGCCGATCTGCAGCGCATCGTCGATGCGGGCGTGCAGACGGCGCGCGAGGCCGGCGTGCGGCCCGATCAGGTGGACGTGCTGTACTTCACCGGCGGCTCCACCGGCCTGGCGCCGCTGGCCGACCGCATCGCGGCGGAGTTTCCGAACGCGCAGCGGGTCAAGGGCGACCGTTTCGCGAGCGTGGCCCAGGGCCTGGGCGAACACGCACGGCGACTCTGGGGCGGCTGAGCCGGTCGGGCCGTCAGCCGCGCGGCTTGCCGCCGCGCGGACGTTGCGACGGCCGCGGGCCGCCCGGCCGGGGCCGGCCGCCGCCCGGGCGCTTGGCAGCACGGGCCGCCGCCTTGGGCCGCGACACGTCGGCCAGCTTGAGCGTGCTGCGCACCAGGCCGTCGACCGCCTCGGTCATGTCGGTCGGCGGCTCCAGCGACTCGATCTCGGCCAGCAGCTCGTCGGCGTCTTCCAGGTCGTCGGGGTCGAGGTGGGCGAACAGCGTGGCCAGCGGCTCCAGCAGCGCGGGATCGTCCCCGTCCATCAGCTCGGGAAACAGCGACATGGCGGTGGCGAAGCCGGCCACCCAGGGCATCACCGCTTCCGATGGCGAGGCGTCTTCCTCGGCCTCGAACAGCCAGGGGTCGAACCACTGGCGCTGGTCAATGGCGGCATTCAGCTCGGCATGGCGGCGCAGCACCAGCGCATGTAGCCGCTCCAGCGGCACGCCGGGCGGCGCGCGGCGGCCTTCCACGTCGTGCACGTAGGGCAGCCAGCGCGTGGGCGGCACCGGCCGCGGCTGCAGCAGCAAGCCCACCAGGTAACCGTCGAGCGCGCTGGCCTCCAGCGGTTCCAGCGGCTCGGGCAGCGTGGCCAGCAGGCCGTCGAGTTCAGCGACTTCGGCGTCGGTCAGGGGCGGGGCGGCGGTCATGCCGGATTGTCGCGCGGCCGGGCGGCGCTGCTCAGGTGCCCACCACGCCGCCGTCGCGCCGGCGGATCACCACGGTGGCCGAACGCGGCCGGCCGTCGGGCTGGTAGTCGGGCCAGCTGGAATACAGCTGCGGCGCATCGGGCTTGCTGATGTCCGACGGGGTTTCGCCGGGGTGCTGGATGTTGATGAACAGCGTCGATTGGTCGGGCGTCATCGCCGCACCGGTGATCTCGCAGTTCACCGGCCCGGTGAGAAAGCGCCGCACCTCGCCGGTGGCCAGGTCGCAGGCCAGCATCTGGTTGTTGCCGATGCGCTCGAACTCGCCCTTGTTCATCTGCGTGGCATGGGCGTCGGTCTGTATCCACAGCACGCCGCGGCGGTCGAACATCAGGCCGTCGGGGCAGCCGAAGAAGTCGCCCTTCACATTGCCGCGCGCCTCGGGCCGGCTGTTGGCCGGGTCGCCCGTCAGCAGCAGGTGGTTCCAGCGCATCGTCACGCCGTCGAAGTCGCCGTCTTCCTGCCAGCGGATGATCTGGCCCATCGCGTTCTCGGCGCGTGGGTTGGCGGCGTCGGGGCCGGGCCTGCCGGGCTGGCCGCGCTGGGTGTTATTGGTGAGGGTGCAGTACACCCAGCGCGAGTCGCTGTCGATGGCCAGCCACTCGGGCCGGTCCATCCTGGTGGCGCCCAGCAGGTCGCTGGCCTGGCGGGTCTTCATCACCACTTCGCCCTGGTCGGCAAAGCCGTTGGCGGCGGTCAGCGGCCCTTGGCCCTGCACCAGCGGCAGCCAGCGGCCGGTGCCGTCGGCGTCGAAGCGGGCCACGTACAGCGTGCCGTGGTCCAGCAGCTCGCGGTTGGCCTGGGCGGCGGTCAGGCCGTTGCCGGCCGGCGCGATGCGGTCGCGGCTGACGAACTTGTAGATGTACTCGAAGCGTGCGTCTTCGCCCGAATACACCACGGCCCGGCCGTCGCGCGTCACCGCCACCCAGGCGCCTTCATGCGCGGCGCGGCCCAGCGCGGTGCGCTTGACCGGCGTGCTGGTCGGGTCCATCGGGTCGATTTCCACCACCCAGCCGAAGCGGTGGAACTCGTTGGGGTGGCGGCTGGCGTCGAAGCGCGCGTCGTGGTTGGGCCAGGGGTAGAAGGCCTTCTTGGGCAGGCCCCAGCGGGCCTGGTCTTTCGTGGTCTGCTCGCCGCCGCTGAAGTAGAAGGCGAAGTTCTCTTCGCCCGACAGGTAGGTGCCCCAGGGTGTGCGCCCGCTGGCGCAGTTGTTCAGCGTGCCCAGCACGGTGCGGCCTTCGGGATCGAAGGCAGTGCGCATCAAGGCATGGCCGGCCGCCGGGCCGCTCACGCGGAAAGGCGTGAACGCGGTGAAGCGCCGCGCCAGCCGGCTGGGCCGCACCATCTGCCAGCGGCCGTCCTTCAATTCGACCTCGATCACCGAGACGCCGTGCGAAGCCTGCGACTTGCGCACACCCGCCGGGCTGTCGGCCGACGCGCCCGGGCCGTGCAGCAGGCCTTCGTCGGTGTACTCATGGTTCATCACCAGCAGGCCGTGGGTCGATGAGCCTTCCAGCGGATAGAACTGCATGCCGTCGTGGTGCATGCCCGTCTGCACCGCCTGCTCGTCGGCGCTGTTGCCGGCGTCGCGGCGCCAGGCCGGCATGCGGCCCGGCACGCCGATGGGCTCACCCCAGGGCGCGATGACCTCGGCCACATAACCCTCGGGCACCACCAGCGTGTCGGCCTTGGAGGGCGGCACCGCCGTGAAGCCCAGGCGCGAGCCGCCCGGTGCTGCACTGCTGCTCGCACCCGGCGCGGTGGCGCAGCCCGCCAGCGCGCCCAGGCCGCCCAAGGCCGCCAGCGAAGGCCCGAACCAGCCCGCCACCGCCGCGCCCGCGCCGCCACGCAGCCACAGCCGCCGGGCCGGGTCCGACACCTCATGGATGCTCGGGTTGCCGGAGCGGTTGCTGTCCTCCATCTCGTCGAAGTTCTTGGCCATGGCGGCGTCCTCCTCAGTGCTGCGGGCTCAGAGTTTCTCGGTTTCGCCGGTGCGCGGCTGCCACTTCATCAGCCGGCGCTCGATGCGGCCCACCAGCCCGTCCAGCACCAGCGCAAACGCCGTGAGCACCAGGATGCCGGCCATCACCGTGTTGATGTCGAAGGCGCCTTCGGCCTGCAGGATGAGGTAGCCCACGCCCTGCGAAGAGCCCAGGTACTCGCCCACCACCGCGCCCACGAAGGCCAGGCCCACCGAGGTGTGCAGCGAACTGAACACCCAGCTGGTGGCGCTGGGCAGGTACACATGGCGCAGCAGCTGGCGCTGGCTGGCGCCCAGCATGCGGGCATTGGCCAGCACCACCGGGCTCACTTCCTTCACACCCTGGTACACGTTGAAGAACACGATGAAAAACACCAGCGTGATGCCCAGCGCCACCTTGCTGGCCACGCCCAGGCCGAACCACACCGCGAAGATGGGCGCCAGGATCACCCGCGGCATCGAGTTCAGCGCCTTGATGTACGGGTCGAGGATGGCGGCGGCCAGCGGGCTGAGCGCCAGCCACAGGCCGCAGCCCAGGCCCATCAGCGTGCCCAGGCCGAAGGCCAGCACCGTTTCCAGCAGCGTGATGCCCAGGTGGTGGTAGATGTCGGCACTGACGAAGAACCAGTCCCACACCCGGCCCAGCACCTTCACCGGCTCACCGAAGAAGAAGGCGGCCTGGCGGTCGTTGTCGAACAGCAGCGGCGGAATCAGCCCCGGCGTGGTCAGCGCCCACCACAGCACGAACACGCCGACCAGCACCAGGGCCTGCCACAGGCGTACATGGCGCATCAGGCCGCCCCTTTCTGCAATTGCTGGGCATAGCCCTTGAGCACCTCTTCGCGCAGCACGTCCCAGATGGCCTTGTGCAGTTCCACGAAGCGCGGCGTGGTGCGCACCTCGGCCACGTCGCGCGGGCGCTCGAGGTCGATGCTGAATTCGCCGATCGGGTGCGCCGCCGGGCCGGCCGACAGCACCACCACGCGGTCGCTCATCGCGATGGCTTCGTCCAGGTCGTGGGTGATGAACAGCACCGCTTTGCGCTTGGCGGCCCACAGGTCCAGCACCTCGTTTTCCATCAGCTGGCGCGTCTGCACGTCCAGCGCGGAAAAGGGCTCGTCCATCAGGATGATGTCGGGGTCGAGCGCCAGCGTCTGCGCCAGGCTCACGCGCTTGCGCATGCCGCCCGACAGCTGGTGCGGGTAGCGGTCGCCGAAGCCGCCCAGGCCCACACGCCGCAACCAGGCTTCGGCCTGCGTGCGGGCATCGGCCACGCCGCGGAACTCCAGCCCCGCCATCACGTTGGCCAGCGCAGTGCGCCAGGGCATCAGGCTTTCGGCCTGGAACATGTAGCCCGCGCGGCGGTTGATGCCGGCGAGCGGCTGGCCGAAAACCTGCACGCTGCCGGCACTGGGCTGCAGCAGGCCGGCAGCCATGTTCAGCAGCGTGCTCTTGCCGCAGCCGGTGGGGCCAACGACCGAGACGAACTCGCCCGCGCCCACCGTCAGCGTGACGTCGCGCACCGCGGTGTAGCGCTGGCTGCGATCGTCCTTGCTGATGAAGGTGCAGGCCACGCCGGCCAGGTGCAGGGCCGGCACGGTGGCGTCGGCCGTCATGCCCTGGGGTACTTCTGGTTGGCCTTGCGCGCGAAGTCGTTGGTGAACACCGCTTGCAGGTCGATGCTGGCCTTGGCCACTTCGGCATCGATGCTGGCCAGCGCGCGCTGCGCCGTCTCGGGGCCCTTGTCGGGCACCAGGCCGTCGGGCGACAAGGCACCCTTGGCCGCCAGGAAGGCGTCGATGTACACCGCGCGGTCGCCCAGCAAAAACGCCTCGGGCACCGTCTTGATGATGTCGTTGGGCCCGGCGGCCTGTATCCACTTGTCGGCCCGCACGATGGCATTGGCCAGCGCCTGCGTGGTGAGGGGGTTCTTGTCGATGAAGCTCTGCGGCGCGTACAGGCAGGCCGCGGGCATCGGGCCGCCGAACACCTTGTCGGCCTCGGCCACGATGCGGGTGTCCGACACGATCTTCAAATCGCCCGAGCGCTGCAGCAGCGTGATCACCGGGTCGAGGTTGCTGATGGCGTCGATCTGGCCGCTGCGCATGGCCGCCACCGCGCCCTGCGTGGCACCCACGCCGATGATGCTCACGTCCGAAGGCTTCAGGCCGGCCTTGGCCAGCACGAAGTTCGTCATCACGTTGGTGCTGCTGCCCGGCGCGGTGACGCCGATCTTCTTGCCCTTCAGGTCGGCCACCGACCTGAAGTTGGGCATGGTCTTGGGGTTGACGCCCAGCACGATCTGCGGCGCCCGGCCCTGCAGCACGAAGGCGCGCAGCTTCTGGCCCTTGACCTGCATGTTGATGGTGTGCTCGAACGCGCCCGAGACCACGTCCGCGCTGCCGCCCACCACCGCGCGCAAGGCCTGCGAGCCGCCGGCGAAATCGACGATGGACACGTCCAGCCCTTCGGCCTTGAAGTAGCCCAGCTGCTCGGCGATGGTCAGCGGCAGGTAGTACAGCAGGTTCTTGCCGCCCACGGCCAGCGTGAGCTTGGGCTTTTCCAGTGCCTGCGCACGCAAGGTGGCGGGCAGGGCCAGCAGGCTGGCAGCGCCCAGGAACGACCGTCTGTACAGCATCGTTTGTCTCCTGTGTGGTTGCGGCCCACTGTACCCAAGCGCATGTCATGATGGGCCGATGAACGCCCAAGTTGTCTACACAAGTGGGGTTGCCCCGGGGGTGCCGCGGGTGGTGCTGGTCACTGGCGGCAGCCGCGGCATCGGCGCGGCCACCGCATTGCGCTGCGCGCAGCAGGGCTGGGACGTGGCGGTGAACTACGCCCGCGACGCGCAGGCCGCCGCCGCCGTGTGCGCCCAGATCACCGCCCTGGGCCGGCGCGCGCTGCCGGTGCAGGCCGACGTGGCCGATGAGGCCCAGGTGCTGGCGATGTTCGAGGCGGTGGATGCTGCCTTGGGCCCGCTGGGTGCGCTGGTGAACAACGCCGGCGTGGTGGCCGAGAACCAGCGCGTGGCCGACATGACGGTGCAGCGGCTACAGCGCATGTTCAACACCAACATCGTCGGCAGCTTCGTGTGCGCGCGCGAGGCGGTGCGCCGCATGAGCACGGTGCACGCCACCGAGGCCGCACGCCAGGCCGGCGGCGGCCGGGGTGGCGCCATCGTCAACCTGTCGAGCAAGGCGGCGGTGCTGGGCGCGCCGGGCTGGTACGTGGACTATGCGGCCAGCAAGGGCGCGATCGACACCTTCACCGTGGGCCTGGCGCGCGAGGTGGCGCTGGAGGGCATCCGCGTGAACGCGGTGCGGCCCGGCATCATCGACACCGACATCCATGCCTCGGGCGGCTGGCCCGACCGGGCGCATACCTCCAGCGCGCTGATTCCGATGCAGCGCCCCGGCCGCGCGGATGAGATCGCTGCGGCCATCGTGTGGCTGCTGTCGGAAGACGCCAGCTACACCACCGGCGCCATCGTGGACGTGGCGGGCGGGCGCTGAGCCGGGCCGTTCTATGGATCAGCGTCGCTGAACGATGATGGGCGCCAGTTGCAGCGTGGTCCTCAGCCGCTGCGCCACCTGGGCCGCATCGTCGCGCGTGGCATAGGGTCCGGCCTGCAGCCGGTGCACCGCGCCTTCGTTGAAGATGGCCAGCAGCGGTGACAGCATGTCCAGCTCGGCCATCACCCGGCGCTGCAGCGTCACCGCGCTGTCGTGCGCCTTGAAGGCGCCCAGCTGCACCCAGAAGCCCACCGCGCCCGGCACGCGGGCCGGAGCGGTTTCCTGCGTCAGCGGCAGCTGCGTCGCCGGTTCGGGCGCGGGCGCGGCGGGCAGGGCCACCGCAGCGACGACCGTGCCGTTGGCGGGCGCAGGGGAGGGCGTGGCCGCTGCTGGCGGCGCCGCAGTGGCAGCCGCCGGAGCGGCTGCAGCAGCAGGCGCTACCGCCGCATTGGCCTGCACCACCGCCGTGGTGCCCGCGGGCGGCGCGGCCGCCAGCAGGGTCTCGTCCGGCTGCGGCCGGCGCCAGGTGCCGACGCGTATCTCGTCGTTGGTCAGCCGCTCCAGCTGCACCGGCGCCACCCCGCGCAACAGGCCCAGCTTCAGCGCCGCGGTGTAGCTCAGGTCGATCACCCGCGTGCTGTGGAAGGGTCCGCGGTCGTTCACCCGCACGATCACTTCCTTGCCATTGGCGGGGTTGCGCACCCGCGCGTAGCTGGGAATGGGCAGCGTGGGATGCGCCGCCGTCATCGAGTACATGTTGTACAGCTCGCCACTGGCCGTGGGCTTGCCGTGGAACTTGCGGCCGTACCACGAGGCCAGCCCCACCTGCATCACCGGTGAATCGCTGGTGATGGGCACATAGCTGCGGCCCAGCACCTCGTAGGGCTTGTTGGGCCCGCCGGTGCGGATCATCTCCACCCGCGGCTCGGCGTCGGGCACGCTCATCAGGTTGGGCGGCGGGTTGGGGTCGGGGCCGTCCTTGTCGGGCCAGCCGCCGGGCCCCTTGGGGCCGCTGGCGCAGCCGGCCAGCAGCAGCGCCGCCCACGCCACCGTGGCCGGCAGCCAGGTGGCTGCAACGGGCCGGGTCTGCAAGGGCAAGGAGGGCGTGGACATGGCGCGGATTGTCGAGGAACCCACGCGCCGCCCGTCACGCCACTTGCAACCGCTTGCAGTCAATCACAAATGAGCGGGCGCCGCTTTCATGACTTCTTTAACGCGTGCCCGACGGCCTTCCCCCTTATGGTGGAGGCCTTCAGGGCAAACCCGTCGAAAGGCGGGGACGCAAAGCCACCGGCCTACCGCGCGCAAGCGCCATGGCAGCGGGGTTGCCGACCGACCGCCTGGCGTACAGGCGGATGGCCGCATGGCGTCGCCCTGGCTGCACCTTACTGCCGAGGCTTCGCATGAAACACACCTTCCTCCTCTCCGCCTGCATGGCCGCGCTGCTTTCCGCCTGCGGCGGCGGTGGCGGCGATTCCCCTGCCAGCACCAGCGTATCGGCCGCGGCCCCGCTGGCCACCGGCATCACCACCCTGGCGCTGCAATCGGACACGCTGCCCGATGCCGACGCGCTGGTAGTGGCCAAGCCTGCCTTCCATGTGGCGCCGGTGCTGCTGGACGAACCCGATGACCGCGATGCCCACGACCATGCCGCCTCGGCCCGTCGCGGCCCGCGCGTGCAGCAGGTGCCCGAAGGCCAGCAGGCGCTGGGCACCGCGCGGCTGACGGTGCAGGCGCTGCAAGGCGCGCGTCGCAGCCAGGCCTTGTCGGCGCCGCGTGCGTCGGCCGATAGCGCCAGCAACGACGGCACGGCCACGCCGCTGGCCGGCAGCACCGCGGTGTCCACCTATTCGCCCGCGCAGATCCGCGCCGCTTACGGCCTGCCGCCGCTGCCCGCAGCCGGCACCACGCCCACGGCCACGCAGGCAGCGCAGCTGGGCGCAGGGCAGACGATCTACATCGTCAACGCCAACCACAACCCCAACGTCGTGGCCGAGCTGGCGGCCTTCAACCAGAAGTTCGGCCTGCCGGGCTGCACCACCAAGGCCATCGCGCCCACCGCCAGCCTGCCGCTGCCGGCACCGGCCGCGGCGGCGTGCGAGCTGTCGGTGGTGTACAGCACCGCTGCCGGCGGCATGACGAGCACCGCACCGGCTTACGACGCGGGTTGGGCCACCGAGATCGCGCTGGACGTGCAGTGGGCGCATGCCACCGCGCCGCTGGCGCGCATCGTCTTGATCGAGGCGCCCGATGCTTCGCTCAACAACCTGCTGGCCGCAGTGCGTCTGGCCAATGCCATGGGCCCGGGTGTGGTGTCGATGAGCTTCGGTGCCAACGAAGGCAGCTACACCGCATCGGTCGACAGCGCCTTCACCGGCACCGGCATGACCTACCTGGCCGCCACCGGCGACTCGGGCGCGGCGGTCTCGTGGCCGTCGGTCTCGCCCAAGGTGCTGGCGGTGGGCGGCACCTCGCTCACCTACACCGGCAGCGGCAGCCGCCAGGAGGTGGTGTGGTCCGGCACCGGCGGCGGCATGAGCGCCTATACCGCCGTGCCGGCCTACCAGACGGCGGCCGTGCCCGGCCTGGGCACCGTGGCCCGCCGCAACGTGGCCGACGTCGCCTTCAATGCCAACCCCTCCACCGGACAGTACGTGGCGGTGATGCAGCCTGGCAGCAGCACGGTGAACTGGATCAGCGCGGGCGGCACCAGCCTCTCGACGCCGCAGTGGGCGGGCGTGATCGCCGCAGCCAACGCCATGCGCAAGCAGGCCGGCAAGGCCGTGATCGGCGCGGCACATGCCACGCTGTACGGCCCGGTGGCGACGGTGCCGGGCACCTACGCCTCGGCCTTTGCCGACGTCACCAGCGGCAGCCATGGCACCTGCACCATCTGCTATGCCCGTGTGGGCTACGACCCGGCCACCGGCCTGGGCACGCCCAACGTGTCGTCGCTGCTGGGTACGCTGGCCGGCAGCGCCAGCACCGCGCCCGCGCCGGTGGTCACGCCGGCCAGCATCACCGGCAAGGTGGGCACGCCGCTCACCTTCACCGTCTCGGCCAGCGGCAGCAATGCACTGACCTATGGTCTGACCGGCGCGCCCGGCGGCATGGTCATCGGCAGCAACGGCGCCGTGAGCTGGCCCGCGCCGGTGGTCGGCACCTATGCCGTCACCGTGGTGGCCAAGGACAGCGTCACCGGCCTCAGCGGCCAGGGCGTCTACAGCATCAAGATCGAGGCGCCGCTGCCCCCGGTGGTCACCAGCACCACGGTCAACGGCCGCGTGGGCAGCGCGCTGGCCTTCAGCGTCGCGGCCACCTCGGCCAATGCCGTCAGCTACTCGCTCAGCGGCGCGCCGGCGGGCATGGTCATCGGCGCCAGCAACGGCGCAGTGAGCTGGGCCACGCCGGTGGCCGGCACCTATGCGGTCACGGTCAACGCCAAGGACAACGTCACCGGCCTCAGCGGCAAGGGCGTGGTCACGGTGGTCATCGCCCCGGCGCTGGCGCCTTCGGTGGCGAGCACCACCATCACCGGCAAGCCGGGCGTGGCGCTGAGCTTCAGTGCCAGCGTCACGGCCAGCAACCCGGTGACCTACAGCCTGGCGGGCGCGCCGGCGGGCATGGGCATCGGCAGCACCGGCCTCATCAGCTGGGCCAGCCCGGTGCTGGGCACCTACGCGGTCACGGTCATCGCCAAGGACAGCAAGACCGGCCTTACCGGCCAGGGCGTGATCACGGTGAAGATCGCGGTCCCCGGCCCCACCATCACCGCAGCGGCCATCAACGGCGTGGCGGGCAGGCCGGTCAGCGGCAGCATCGCCATCAGCGCGCCGGGCGCCACCGCACTGTCGGTGTCCATCTCGGGCGTGCCCATGGGCATGACCTTCTCGGCCAGCGGCCTGACGCTCACGGCCAGCTGGGCCAAGCCGGTGGCCGGCAGCTACAACCTGAAGGTGGTGGTGATGGATTCCACCGGGCAAAGCGCCACGGCCAATGTGCCGGTGACCATCACGGCGCAGTGAGCCGGGCCGTGAGGCCCTGATCCATCCGACCAAAAAGAAAGCGGCCTGCACATGCAGGCCGCTGTCGGCAGGTGGCGCGCCCGGCTGGGATCGAACCAGCGACCCTTGGCTTCGGAGGCCAATACTCTATCCACTGAGCTACGGGCGCCAAACGCGGATTGTAGCCTTGACTCGCCAGATGGCCTTCCAGGCAGGTGCGGGCAAGCCATGAAAGGCGGGGCAGCAACGTGGCCCCTATACTTCGGGGGTTTTGCGTGCCCGGCACGCACTCGATCCGCTGCCGCTACCCGAGGAATGCATGAGCGACGCACACAAGCCCGTCATCAACGACCCGCACGACATGCCGCACGAGGGCCCCATCAAGACGCCCAAGCAATTGGTCGTGACGGTGGTGTTTTCGTTCCTGATCCCCATCTTCCTCATCGTGCTGCTGGCCACCTACGTGGCGGGCTTCAACAAGCCGGGTGCGGGCACCGACTTGCTGGCTGAAGAAGCCGTCGCGCGCCGCATCCAGCCGGTGGGCACGGTCGAGATCAAGGACCTGGCCGACCCCGCCGCGATGAAGACCGGCGAACAGGTGTTCAACGCGCAGTGCGCGGCCTGCCACGCCACCGGCGCGGCCGGCGCGCCGAAGCTGGGCGACACCGCCGCCTGGGCGCCGCGCGTGTCCACCGGCTATGAGGCGCTGCTCAATTCGGCGCTGCACGGCAAGGGCAACATGGGCGCGCAAGGCGGTGGCGATTTCACCGACTTCGAGATCGGCCGCGCCGTGGTCTACATGGCCAACAAGGGCGGTGGCAACCTGAAAGAGCCGGCGATGGCCCCCGCGGGTGCCGCTTCCGGCGCCGCCGCCGAAGCGCCGGCTTCCGCCGCTTCGAACTGACCGCGGCGCCGCAGGGCGCGCGGACCAGGATGAAAAAGGCCGGTCGCATGACCGGCCTTTTTCATGGCCGTGCAGGAACGGGGTTTGCCGAAGCTGAAGCTCCAACAGCCCAAGGAGCAGACATGGCGCAAGAACACGAGACCCCGGAGAAGCAACGCGAACACCTCTGGTCGCTGATCAAGGACATCCGCTTTGCGATGTTCACCACCCAGCATGACAACGGCCACCTGCACTCGCGGCCGATGACCACGCAGAACAAGTCCATCAACGAGGACAACACGCTGTGGTTCTTCATGTCGCGCAAGAGCGAGCCGGTGGCCGACATCAGCAGCGACACCAACGTCAACGTGGCCTATGCCGATACCGACAAGGACTCGTACGTGTCCGTCTCGGGCATCGCCCGCGTGGTGGAAGACCGCGCCCGCGCCGAGCAGCTGTGGAGCAAGATGGCCGAAGCCTGGTTCCCGGGCGGCCCGACCGACCCCGACCTGGCCCTGGTGCGCGTGGACATCGTGCACGCCGACTACTGGGACGTGAAGGAAAACAAGCTGACCCAGCTGTTCAAGATGGCCAAGGCCGCCGTCACCGGCAACCCGCCCACCGGCATGGGCGA
>CAKZXL010000870.1 GCA_937883885.1 uncultured Aquincola sp.
GGCCGCACGAAGTAGACGGCGCTTTCCGTCGTCGTCGATGCATTGGTCACGCGCGTGGCGGTCACCGGCTGGCCCGTGCCATGGCCTTGCACCAGCAGCGCCGTTTCCACGCTGATGCCGATGCCGCGCGCCGTCCTGACGCCGCTGGAAGAAGCCGGCAGCACGCCGCCGCTGCAGCCCAGCGTGCCGCCCGGGGTGGTGGTGGGCGCCACGATGCGCGAGAGGAACGTGACGAAGCGGCCCATGCGGTCGCGGCTGTCGAAATGGCTGTCGAAGATCAGGCTCTCCAGCGCGGGCGGCGCGATGAAGCCACCGGTCAGGCTCAGCGGCGAAGGGTCGAAGGTGATGTCCTTGTAGTAGGGATCGAGCATCGACAGCTCGGACGTGGCCGAGCGGTACAGCGCCGAGTAGTCGAACTGCCCCAGCACCGCCAGCCCGGCGCTGGTGCCGCCGATGGGCACGTTGCGTTGCATCAGGGCCTTGAGCGTCTGCTCCAGCGCCGTGCCCTTCCAGAAGCGGATGTAGTGGCTCTGGTCTCCGCCCGCGATCCACACCACGTTGGCCCGGGCCACGATGGCATTGACAGCCGCGCTGTTGGCCGCCTTCACGCTGGGTATCACCAGCGTTTCCACCGAGCTCAGCCCCAGCGAGGCACCGCCCACCCACTGGTCGGCGATGGTGCTGGAGGTGGTCAGCGCTTCGTCGCTGTAGAAGATGTAGGGGTTGTAGGCGTCGGTGCCCGTGGCGCGGATGACCACGAAGCGCCCGCCGGTGGCCGGCGTGATGCCGGCGCGCTGGATCAGCCAGCGGAAGGCCGGATCGACGTCGGGGCCGCCGCCCATCAACACGAAGGACGGCGTGGGCAGCGCCGTGGGCGCCTTGACCGCGGCGTTGACGTCGCCCACCGCGAAGTACGAATACAGCGGCACCGGCTTGGCCACCTCGAAGATCGGCTCGGCCAGCACGGCCGTCGCGGCCAGCGAGGTCGCCAGGCCGATGGCGGCCGCGCCGGCCGCACGGCGGGCCAGACGGAGCAGGGCGTGAACGAAGGAGCTTGAAGACATGGAAGGCCTCGGAGAACGTGGGGTGCGATGGGTCAGACGGCAGGCGCTGCATGGGTGCGACGCCGGGCCAGCGCCAGCACCGCCAGAAGGCCACCCGCCATCAGGGCCCAGGTCTCGAGCTCCGGCACAGGCGACACGCCGAAGGTGAGCGTGCCGGCGTTCCAGGTGCCCTCGGCTTCGTCGAACGGCAGGTCCTTGTAGGCGTCATGGAACTCCAGGCGCAGCATCCCGTCCTGGCCCAGCTGGAAGTGCTGGCCCAGCAGCCGCAGGTCCTGGAAGCCGGCATACGTGGCCGTGCCGGTGAAGTCGTCGCCACCGCCCGGCGTGAAGGTGACGCCGTGGCCCAGCGAGTCGCTGAAGGTCACCTGCATCTCCGACAGGTAGCTGGGGTCGTGGCTGGTCAGCGTGACGTTCCACGTGAGGGTGGTGATGAACAGCCCGGCGCCCACGAACAGCTCCTGGACGGTGTTGGTGGGGGCGTCGCGCTCGTCCATGTCCAGGATGCCGGCCACGTCGACGGACACGCTGGTGGGGGCGGCTTGCGCGGTGCCGAGTTGCGCGGCGGCGCAAAGCGCGGTGATGGCGCAGACGCGCGCCATCGTGGGGGTGATGTTCAGGTTCATGCGAGAAGCTGATGGGCTGCCAAGGTGGACCCGGCAATCTATCGAGCAGCCATCGCTTGCACGCTCCCTAGAACCACATGTCCGCTGACGTTTGCGCAGTTCGTCCATGGGGCCTGATCGACCACTTCGGCGCCGAACGGGTCACAGCACTTTCATTTTTGTCAATGAGACTCGCTTGTGTCTCACCAACAGCTGGGCTGCCGCCTCATGAAAAAGTCCTCCCAACTTGCCGCCATGCTCCTCATCGGAGCCTTGCAAGCCATGCCTGCCAGCGCGGCCAGCTTTCTTTTCGTACGCCACGCGCAGAGCACGGCGAATGCAGCCACGGCCACCTCGGTCGAGGAATATCTGAACCCGCCGCTCACCGCGCTGGGCCAACAGCAGGCCGATAGCCTGGTCAGCGCCCTGTCCGGCTACGACATCACCACGATCTACACCAGCGCCTACCAGCGCACCCAGTTGACGGCCGCGCCGCTGGCCGCCGCGCGCGGACTGACGCCGATCGCGGACGCCCGCACCAACGAGTGGTACTACGGAGACGCGACCGATCTCGGACAGCTGGGCGCAGCCGGCGTGGGCAGCACGTTGGCGGCCTGGGCCGCAGGCCAGCCGGATGCCAAGCCGAACCTGCCGAATGCCGAATCACTGATCGACCTGGCGGCTCGCGTGATCCCGGCCTGGACCGAGATCATCCAACGCCACCAGAACGACCCCGGTGTGGTGGTGCTGGTGGGGCATGGCGCCGAGACTGGCTATGTGATGCCCTTCTTCGCCAAGAACGTGGGCTACGACTTTGCCTTTGCGAATGGCCTGCAGAACACCGGCATCGTGCAGCTCGACCTCATCAATGGCCAGCCCTACGTGACCCGTTGGCAGGGCACGGCGCTGCCGGTGCCTGAACCCAGCCAGTGGGCCCTGATGCTGGGCGGCCTGGCTGCGGTCGGTGCGTGGGTGCGTCGGCGTCGGGCCGCCGGCATCGCTGCCTGAAGCCGTCAAACGCGGCCTTCAGTCGTCCGATTCGGCCAGCACCGCCGCCTGCTTGCGCACGGCTCCGGCGCGCCACAGCGTCAGCGTCACGCGGTCGCCGGGCTGGTAGCGCTCCAGCGCGGTGAGCATGTCGTCCAGGTCGGCCACCGCCGCATCGTCGATGGCCTGAATCACGTCGCCCGCCACGATGCCGCCCTGCGCGCCGCGGGTGAAGGGCCGCAGCCCGGCCTTCTGCGCCGGCCCGCCCGGCGCCACCGCCACCAGCGGCACGCCCTTGGGCAGGCCCAGGGCCTTGGCCATGTTCTCGGGCCCGGCCGTCACGCCCAGCGCCGGCCGCACCATGCGGCCGTCGCGGATCAGCCGCGGCACGATGCGGTTGACCTCGTCCACCGGAATGGCAAAGCCGATGCCGGCACTGGCGCCCGAAGGGCTGTAGATCGCGGTGTTGACGCCGATCACCCGGCCCGCCGAGTCCAGCAGCGGCCCGCCCGAGTTGCCGGGGTTGATGGCCGCGTCGGTCTGGATCGCGCCGCGGATGGTGCGGCGGGTGACCGACTCGATCTCGCGGTTGAGCGCACTGACGATGCCGGTGGTCAGCGTCTGGTCGAGTCCGAAGGGGTTGCCGATGGCATACACCTTCTGCCCCACCTGCAGGTCCTTGCTGCTGCCCAGCGCGATGGGCGGCAGCTTCTGGCGCGGCGCCTCGATCTTCAGCACCGCCAGGTCGCGGTCAGGGAACACGCCCACCAGCGAAGCCTTGTGCGAGGACTGGTCGGACAGCGTGACCCGCGCGCCCGACGCCTCCTGGATGACGTGGAAGTTGGTGACGATGTGGCCGGCTTCGTCCCACACGAAGCCGGTGCCGGTGCCACGCGGCACCTGGGTGACGCGGGTGCTGAAGAAATCGCGCTCCACGCCCAGTGCGGTGATGTTGACCACCGAGGGCGA
>CAKZXL010000871.1 GCA_937883885.1 uncultured Aquincola sp.
CTCCTTGCCCCAGTCCTTGCCGCGCGCCAGTTCCATGTTGCGCCGCAGGCCGTCGTAGATCTGCGGCTGCATCATCATGTTGCTGAAGGCGCCACCGTCCATCATGAAGGCGTTCTGTGCCCAGGCACCGGAAGTGGCGAGCAGGCCGGTGACCAGCAGCCCGGTGGCCAGCCATCGCATCCGCTGTCGAATCATGTTGTTGCACTCCTTCATGTTGACTTGCACCTTCGGAAAAAGCCGAAAGGGCCCCGAAGGGCCCCACGGCTGCAAACGCTGTTGATCAGCCCTTGCGTGCCATCTGCGACAGGCCTTCGCCGATCGCCTTGATGGTGTTGGAGAAGCCGCTTTGCATCAGCGAGAACATCTGGCTGGTGGCCTGCATTTCGGTGGTGGCCGCCGCGTTGGCCTTGGCCGCCGACTTGCCTTCTTCACCGGCCGTCGAAGCGATCTTGTTCGACAATTCAACCATCTTCGAAGCCTTCTCGCCCAGCACTTCGCCCATGGCGGCGGCGATGGCTTCCAGCCAGCTGCCTGAGCCGGCGCGGCCGCTGCGGGCCTTGCTGCGGGTCTCGTCGCTGTTCTCCAGACCTTCGGAACGCATCTTGGCCATGGCACGTTGCACGATGGCCTGGGCCGACTCCTGCGCGAACTGCTGCACCTCGGCGCCGGCCTGTTGCTCGACGAAGTTGTCCACGTCGGGCTCGCTGGCGGTGGTGTTGCCCGAGACCGCGCCGTCGACCACCGTGTTGACGATGTCGCGCACGAACTTCGGCATGCCGAATTCCTTCATCAGCGTGTCGGCCGCCATCTTCACCGCGGTGCCGATGGCCTGCGTCAGCAGGTTGCTCATCGAGCCGGCGATGGCCAGCGGCGGGAAGGCCAGGCTGGCCAGGCTCAGCAGCGAGCCGAAGATGTTGCCGCCACCAAACACGCTCTTCAATGCTCCAGACATGCTTCTCTCCTACTAGGTGATCGAGGCGGGTGCCGGCCCTCCGGACCCCGCGCCGCGCTGCATTTCGTTGGCAGCGCTGACGGAGTGCATTGCACGCGTTGCGGCCTTTGGCGTGTAGCTGGTGCGCGCCATAGCTAGGGTGCGCCCGTGTCCTCGCCAGTGGGCTGCCCGGGCCCCAGCGGCGCGGGCCGCACGTCGGCATCGATCACGCTGATGGCACCGGGCGTCACGCCCAGCAGGTACTCGCGGCCCCGGTGGCGCACGCTCACCAGCCGCTCTCGCGGGCCCAGGGCTACGCTGTGCAGCACCTGCGGCTGGCTGGCCGATGCACCACGGGCACGGCCCGCCTGCAGCCGCTTGAGCAGGCGCAGGCCCACCCAGGCCAAGAGCAGCACGAAGCCCAGCGCCAGCGCGGTGCTCAGCAGTTGTATGGACAAGCTGGGGGTGTCGGTCATGCTTCGTTCTCGCGCCGCTGGCGCTCGCTGCGCGCCCACAGGATCACCTCGGCGATCACGTCGAACAGGTCGGCCGGCACCAGCTCGCCCACCTCGCCACGGGCCAGCAGGTCGCGCGCCAGGCCCACGTTGCGCAGGATGGGCACGCCGGCTTCTTCGGCCGCCTCCCGCATGCTGCGGGCCACCTCATCCTCGCCCTTGGCGGCCAGCGTGGGCACGGGGCAGGTCTCGCGGTCGTAGTCGATGGCAATGGCCACATGGGTGGGGTTGACCACCAGCACGTTGGCCTGCCGCGCCGCCTGGGCCGAGTTGCGCTGCGACCATTCTTCATGCGCCTGCCGGCGCTGCGCCTTGATCATCGGGTCGCCTTCGTTGTCCTTGCCTTCCTGGCGGATGTCGCGGCGGCTCATGCGCATCTTCTTGGTGAAGCTCCAGCGCTGGTAGGCCGCGTCCAGCACCGCTACCAGCACGAAGACGATCACCGTCCACAGCAGCACAGGGCGCGCCACTTCCCACAGCGCGGTGCCCACCAGGCTCGGCCGCGTGCTCAGCGGCAGCAAGGCCACCTGCGGCAGCAGCGCCCGCAGCACCAGCCAGCCGATGGCCAGCAGCAGCGCGGTCTTGGCCACGGCCTTGGCCACCTCCACCAGGTTGTCCATGGTGAACATGCGCTTGACGCCTTCCACCGGGTTCATGTTCTCCAGCTTGGGCTTGACCTTGTCCAGCGCAAACACCGGCCCGGCCTGCAGGAACTCGGCCAGCACACCCACCGCCGCCACCGGCAGCAGCAGCCAGGCGCTGATGAGCAGCAAGGCTTGCAGCGCCTGCCCGGCCAGCCGCGGCGCGGCCACCGCAAAGGGCTGGTCGATGCTGGCCAGCGCCGCTTCCATCACCGCGCCCAGCTGCTGGGTCACCGGCCCCAGCGCCAGCACGGCCAGGCCGAACCAGACCAGCAGCTCCACGGTGCTGGTGAGGTCCTTGCTCTTGGGGATCTGGCCCTTCTTGCGGGCGTCCAGGAGCTTTTTCGGTGTGGGCTGTTCGGTCTTGTCGCCGCCGTCGTTCTTGTCTGCCATGGGGTTCCGTGTGACGGGCCGCGGCCATGGTGCAGCGCCCCGGATGACAGGCGCATGAACCTGTCGCAATGACGCTGTGGGCGTCGCGGTATCAGGGTGCTCATCGTCAGGGCGAGGCGCCATGCCTTGTCACCGAGTGCAACCACCGCAGCGGCCCGCCCGGGCCTGCAGCCTGTCTAGGCAAGCGTGCGCGCTCGCGCGTTGTTAGTCAGGGCTTGCGGCGGTGGCCGCGTTAATCGCTTGAAACAATCGCGCAGCGAGCTGTCACGAAAGCCGGGCGCTGGGGCGGAAAAACTTCACGCCATGCCAATGAAGCAAGCAGTCGTGCATCAGCCGCCGGTTTCCCGGCGGGCCCTTCACAGGCACCTTGAGCCCCAGGCCGCCACGGCCCGGCTGCTGTGCCTGGCCGGGCTGGCCCTGGGGGCTGCCAGCGTGCACGCGGCCGATGGCCTGGCTTGCGAAGGATGGAGTGCGGCCCAGCGCAGCAAGTTCCGCCTGGCCATCGAACAGGCCTGCGGGGCAGGCGCCCATGCGCCAGCCGCTGATGCGGCAGGCAGCGTCAAGGCAGCCCCGCAGGCGCTGTACCTCAAGCTCTTCGAGATCGACGGCACCGCGCAGCGCGCGCTGCCGCCGCTGGCCCCGGTGCCACCTCGGCCGGCCAGCACCTGGGCGCCTTCGGCCCAGCCCGTGCCCGGCGTATCGGCGCCGATGTCGCTCAAGGGCCGCCCCACGCTGGCCCCTCAGGCCCTGCGTGCGCTGCAGCTGGCGCCACTGGTGGACGAGGCCGCGCGCCGCCACGACATCGACCCGCTGCTGCTGCATGCCATCGCGCATGTGGAGTCGCGCCACCAGGCCCAGGCCTTGTCGCCGGCCGGTGCCCGCGGCCTGATGCAGGTGATGCCCACCACCGCACGCCGCTTCGGCCTGCAGGCCGAAGGCGCGCTGAGCGACCCCGGTGCCAACCTGGAGGTCAGCGCCAGCTACCTCAAGCTGCTGCAGCGCCGCTTCAACGGCGACCTGCCGCTGGTGCTGGCCGCCTACAACGCCGGTGAAGGCGCGGTGGAACGCCATGGCCGCCGCATTCCGCCTTATGCCGAAACGCAGGGCTATGTGCAGCAGGTGATGCAGCGCTACCGCTGGCTGGCCGGCTTTGCGCCGCAGGCGCTGCCCGCCCTGCAACGGGTGGCCCAGCCATGACCACGCAGCTGCACCACGGCGCCGCAGCGCGGCGATCGAGCATCAGCGACCTGCTGCTGGTGGCCGGCGTGCTGGCCATCCTGGCGATGATGGTGCTCACGCTGACGCCGCTGGTCATCGATGCGATGGTGGCGGTGAACATCGCCATCGGCGTGCTGCTGCTGCTGGTGTCGCTGTACATCAGCTCGCCGCTGGAGTTCTCGGTGTTTCCCAGCGTGCTGCTCATCACCACGCTGTTCCGGCTGGCGGTGTCGGTGGCCACCACCAAGCTCATCCTGCTGGAAGGGCATGCCGGCCACATCATCGATGCGTTCGGCCACATGGTGGCCGGTGGCAGCCTGGTGGTGGGCCTGGTGGTGTTCCTCATCATCACCGTGGTGCAGTTCATCGTCATCGCCAAGGGCGCCGAACGGGTGGCCGAGGTGGCGGCCCGCTTCTCGCTGGATGCGATGCCGGGCAAGCAGCTGTCCATCGATTCCGACCTGCGCTCGGGCCTGCTGGACAAGGACGAAGCCCGCCGCAAGCGCCGCGAGCTGGAGCTGGAAAGCAAGCTGCACGGCAGCCTGGACGGCGCGATGAAGTTCGTCAAGGGCGATGCCATCGCCGGCATCGTCATCATCGTCATCAATCTGCTGGGCGGCCTGGGCGTGGGCGTGCTGCAGCAGGGCATGCCGGTGGGCGCGGCGCTGGTCAAGTACTCGGTGCTCACCATCGGCGACGGCATGGTGGCGCAGATCCCGGCGCTGCTGGCGGCCATGTCGGCCGGCCTCATCGTCACCCGCGCCGGCGACGACGAGCAGGACCGCCACCTCGGCGATGCCATCGTGCGCCAGGTGGGCGCCAAGCCGCGGGTGCTGCTGGTGGCCGGCGGCCTGTGCGTGCTGCTGGCGCTGGTGCCCGGCTTTCCCTGGTATGTGTTCCTGGTGCTGGGCCTGGCCTTTGGGGCGGCCGGTGCGCTGCTGCTGCCCACGGTGCGGGCCCGCTGGCAGCAGTTCTCGCGGCCCGCGCGCGAAACCCTGCTGCGCCGCAAGGACACGCCGCCCGCGGTGCTGCACACCGCGCCGCCGGTGCCGCGGCCCACGTCGGCGCTGCAGCTGGAAGTGGCGGCCAGCGCGCTGCAAGGCGGCATGGCGCCGCGCCTGGTCGGCGCGCTCGAAGCCATGCTCGACCGCATCAACCTGGAGCTGGGCCTGCCGCTGCCGCGCGTGGCCGTGCATGCGGTGCCGGCCGAAGGCTGGCGGCTGCTGGCCTTCGACGTGCCGATGGCCAGCGGCGTGTTGCCGCCGCAACTGCCGCCCGACCGGCTGGCCACGCTGCTGGCCGAGTCGGCCCGCCAGGCGCTGCGCCGCCACCTGGCCTTGTTCTTCGGCACGCAGGAAGCCAGCGCCTGGCTGCACCGCGCCGGCCAGGACATGCCCGAAGTGGTCAAGGAAGTGCTGCGGGC
>CAKZXL010000872.1 GCA_937883885.1 uncultured Aquincola sp.
GCGATCGGCACCCGCATGTCGGGCGTGCCCAGCTGCGCCAGCACCGAGTGGTCGCGGCACACCACCATCGAATGGATGATGCTTTGCGGGTGCACCACCACGCGCACCTGCTCGGGCTGCAGGTCGAACAGCCAGCGCGCCTCGATCACCTCCAGCGCCTTGTTCATCATCGTGGCCGAATCCACCGAGATCTTGCGGCCCATCACCCAGTTGGGATGGGCGCAGGCCTGGTCGGGCGTGATGTCGGCCAGCGTGGCCGGATCGCGGTCGCGGAAGGGGCCGCCCGACGCGGTGAGCACGATGTGGTCGATGCGCTGGGCCCAGGTGCTGCGGTCTTCGGGCAGGCACTGGAAGATGGCCGAGTGCTCGCTGTCGATCGGCAGCAGCGTGGCCCCGCCCTGCTGCACCGCGCGCATGAACAGCGCGCCGCCCACCACGAGCGCTTCCTTGTTGGCCAGCAGCAGCCGCTTGCCGGCGCGCGCCGCGGCCAGGCACGGCGGCAGGCCGGCGGCACCGACGATGGCGGCCATCACCGCATCCACCTCGGGGTGGCTGGCCAGGTCGCACAAGGCCTGCGGGCCGGCCAGCACCTCGGTGGGCACGCCTTCGGCCCGCAGCTTGTCGCGCAGCGCGGTGGCAAGGGCTTCGGTGGGCAGGGCCGCGTAGCGCGGGCGCCAGCGGGCGCACTGGGCCGCCAGCTCGTCGACCTTGGCATGGGCGGTGAGCGCAAACACCTCGAAGCGGTCGGGGTGGCGGCCGACGACGTCCAGCGTGCTGGTGCCGATGGAGCCGGTGGAGCCGAGGATGGTCAGACGCTGGCGCGGATTCATGGTCGGGAAAGGATCAGAGCGTGGCCAGGGCCAGCGCGATGGGCAGCACCGGCAGCAGCGCGTCGATGCGGTCGAGCACGCCGCCGTGGCCGGGCAGCAGCTGGCTGCTGTCCTTGGCGCCGGCCGCGCGCTTGACCAGGGATTCAAACAGGTCGCCGGCCACGCTCATCGCAGCCAGCACCAGCAGCGCCAGCACCGCCAGCGGCCAGCCCAGGCGCGCCGGTAGCAGGCTGTACAGGCTCAAGGATGCCGGCGCAAAGTGCGCATCGGCCAGCGACCACAGCACCGCCAGCAGCAGCACGCCGGCCATGCCGCCGTACACACCTTCCCAGCTCTTGCCGGGGCTGATGGTGGGCGCCAGCTTGCGGCGGCCAAACGCCCGCCCAGCGAAGTAGGCGGCGATGTCGGCCGTCCACACCAGGCACAACACCGACAGCAGGAAGTTCAGGCCCAGCGCTTTGCCCTGGGTCATCGCCAGCCAGGCGGCGCACAGCATCAGCACGCCCAGCACCCAGCGCAGCGCGGCAGGCGCCTTGGGCCAGCCGCCAGGGCCGGCACGCAGCGCCAGCGCCGCGCCCACGATCCAGGCGATGGCCACCAGCGGCCACAGCGTGAGCACGAGGCCCGCGTACCAGGCCGCGGCGCACAGGGCCGCCACCACGGCGCCCATCAGCACCGCAGCGCCGGCCAGGCCGTTGAGCCGCCCCCACTCCCAGCCCGCGGCGGCCACCATCACCAGCGTGAGCAGGCCGAAGGGCCACGGGTTGGAGGCGAACAAGGCGGGCAGCAGCACTGCAAGCAGCACCACGGCCGTGATCACGCGCTGCTTGAGCATGGGACGACGAAGACTTCAGTGGCCGACGGCAAGCGATGCAGCCGGTGTGGGCTTGACGCCACCGAAGCGACGATCTCGCTCGGCATAGGCGGCGATGGCGGCGTCGAGTTCGGCTTCGCCGAAATCGGGCCACAGGCAATCGGAGAAGTGCAGTTCCGAGTAGGCGATCTGCCACAGCAGGAAGTTGCTGATGCGCACTTCGCCGCCGGTGCGGATGAACAGGTCGGGGTCGGGCGCGAATCCCATGGCCATGTACTGGCCGAGCTTGACCTCGTCCAGCGCATCGGCCGGCACGCCATCGCGGATGGCCTGCTGCGCCGCCTGCACCACGTCCCAGCGGCCGCCATAGTTGAAGGCCACGATCAGCGTGATGCGGGTGTTGTGCGCGGTGGTGGACTCCACCTGTTCCCAGGCCTGGCGCACCTTGTCGGAGACGGCCGAACGGTCGCCCACGATGCGGATGCGCACGCCCTCGCCGGCCAGCTTGGCCAGGTACTTGGACACCGCCACCAGCACCAGGCCCATCAGGCCCGACACCTCTTCGGTGGGGCGCTTCCAGTTCTCGGTGGAAAAGGCGAAGACGGTGAGGTACTCCACCCCGCGGTCGGCGCAGGCCTGCACCGTGCGCACCAGCGCATCGACGCCCTGCTTGTGGCCGAAGAAGCGCGGCATGAAGCGCTTCTTGGCCCATCGACCATTGCCATCCATCACGATGGCGACGTGGCGCGGAACAGTGGCGCTCACGCTCAGACCGCCAGGATCTCGGCTTCCTTGGCCTGGGTCAGGCGGTCGATCTCGGCGATCGTACGGTCGGTCAGCTTCTGCACGTCGTCCTGGGCGCGGCGTTCGTCGTCTTCGCTGATGGCCTTGTCCTTGACCAGCTTCTTGAGCTGGTCGTTGGCATCGCGGCGCAGGTTGCGCACGGCCACCTTGGCGTCTTCGCTGGCGTGGCGCACCACCTTGGTCAGGTCCTTGCGGCGCTCTTCGGTCAGCGGCGGCATCGGCACGCGGATCAGGTCGCCCTGCGAAGCCGGGTTCAGGCCCAGGTCGCTTTCGCGGATGGCCTTCTCGATCTTCGGGCCCATGCCCTTTTCCCAGGGCTGGACGCTGATCGTGCGCGCATCGATCAGGGTGACGTTGGCCACCTGGCTGATGGGCACCAGCGAGCCGTAGTACTCCACCTGCACCTGGTCCAGGATGCCCGGGTGGGCACGGCCGGTGCGGATCTTCTGCACTTCGGTCTTGAAGGCTTCGACGGACTTGGCCATCTTGCCTTCGGTGGTCTTCTTGATGTCAGCAACGGTCATGTCGGTTCCTCAGACGTGCACCAGGGTGCCCTCGTCCTCGCCGAGCACGACTCGCTTGAGCGCACCACTCTTGAAGATGGAGAACACCTTGATCGGCAGCTTCTGGTCGCGGCACAGCGCAAAGGCGGTCGCGTCCATCACCTGCAGGTTCTTGATGATGGCCTCGTCGAACGAGATGCTGGTGTAGCGCGTGGCCGTCGGGTCCTTCTTGGGGTCGGCGGTGTACACGCCGTCCACCTTGGTGGCCTTGAGCACGATCTCGGCGCCGATCTCGGCACCGCGCAGCGCAGCGGCCGTGTCGGTGGTGAAGAAGGGGTTGCCGGTGCCCGCGGCGAACACGACGACCTTGCCCTCTTCCAGGTACTGCAGCGCCTTGGGGCGCACATACGGCTCGACCACCTGGTCGATCGCGATGGCGGACATGACGCGGGCCGTCATGCCTTCCTGGCGCATGGTGTCGGCCAGGGCCAGCGAGTTCATCACCGTGGCCAGCATGCCCATGTAGTCGGCGGTGGCGCGGTCCATGCCCACCGAACCGCCGGCCACGCCACGGAAGATGTTGCCGCCGCCGATCACCACCGCCACCTCGCAGCCCAGCTGGGTGACCTCGTGCACCTCGCGCACCATGCGGACCATGGTGGCGCGGTTGATGCCGAACTGGTCGTCGCCCATCAGGGCTTCGCCGGAGAGTTTGATCAGGATGCGCTTGTACGCCGGCATTCGGCTCCCCCGTGAGCGATGTTCAACTTGTTCTTAGTTTAAGGGGCCGCGTTGGCGGCCCCTTTGCTTTGCAGTCGGTTACTGGCCCTTGGCCGCCGCAACCTGCGCGGCCACTTCGGCCGCGAAGTCGTCCTGCTTCTTCTCGATGCCTTCGCCCACCACGTACAGGGTGAAGCCCTTGACGTTGGTGCTGGCGCCCTTCAGGTAGGCGGCCACGGTCTGCTTGCCGTCGGCGGCCTTCACGAAGACCTGGTCCAGCAGCGAGACTTCCTTCAGGAACTTCTGCACCGAGCCTTCGACCATCTTGGCGACGATCTCGGCGGGCTTGCCCGATTCGGCGGCCTTCTCGGCGGCGATCTTGCGTTCCTTCTCGACCAGCTCGGCCGAGACTTCCGACGACGACAGCGCGGCCGGCTTCATCGCGGCCACGTGCATGGCCACGTCCTTGGCGGCCACGGCCTCGCCGTCGAACTCGACGATCACGCCGATGCGGGTGCCGTGCAGGTAGCTGGCCAGCTGGCCGCCGTCGGCGTAGCGCTTGAAGCGGCGGATCGACATGTTCTCGCCGATCTTGCC
>CAKZXL010000873.1 GCA_937883885.1 uncultured Aquincola sp.
AATGCCACAAGATCGCCGCGATGGCCGAAGCCTACGACGTGGCCTTCGCCCCCCACTGCCCGCTGGGCCCCGTGGCCCTGGCCGCCTGCCTGCAGGTGGACTTCACCGCCTGGAACGCCGTGCTGCAGGAGCAGAGCATGGGCATCCACTACAACCGCGACGCGGAGCTGCTGGACTACGTGGTCAACAAGGACGACTTCAGGATCGAGGGTGGGTACATGCGCGCCTTACCTCTGCCCGGGTTGGGTGTCGAGATCGACGAGGAGCGGGTGGTGCATGCGAGCCGGAACGCACCGGATTGGCGGAATCCGGTGTGGCGGCATTTGGATGGGAGTGTGGCGGAGTGGTGAGGGAGATGCCGCTGATGCTGGTGCGCTGCGAACTGGTTCCGCGCGGCAGCACTTGAGGCGCCGCACGGCGGCTCACTGCGGGATCGTGTCGTCGGCAGGACTGTTTGTCAGCGTGGCGGGCAGCGCGTGGAAGGCTTCGATGACCTTCTTCGCGGTGATCGGCACGCGGCCCAGCTTGAACATGCGCTCCGCGCTGTCGAAGGCCGACAGCAGCGACGCGTTGCCGACCGAGGCGATGATGCGCGTCCGGTACTTTTTGACCCGATCGATCGCGTAGTCGGCCCAGTCGGCCCGGTGGCGCTGCCACTTCGTGTCGGCCCAGGGCGCGCCGCATTGCTGGTAGGCGTCGTAGAACTTGAGCGAGCCGTCGCGGATCTGGTTCCAATGGCGGAAGATGTAGCGCAGCTCGGAGGTGCAGATGGGCACCTTTGCCGCTTGGGTGGTGTCGTTGATCAACATCTTCTTGCCGACGATGGTGCCGATGTCCATCTCGTCGAGGATGTAGTGCAGCGTGGCCTGCTTGACATGCGTGAAGTAGAAGACGCCGTACTTGCACGAGCGGCGAATCGCAACGTCATACAGTGTGTACTCGACCTTCCCGGCAACCCTTTTGCTCAGCGACGCCGGCTTGAAGTCTGTCTTGGCAAGCTTGGCGTACTTTTGCAGCGCACGTACCAGCCGCTCGTCGATCGCGCCCTTGATCGAGTCGGGCCCAAGGTGCTTGCAAGCCTTCAGCGCCGTCAGGTATTCGTTGGCGAGCTGCTGCGTATTGGCGTCGTGCGTCGTCTTCACAGGATTCAGCGACGGCGCGCCGACGGTCTTGGTGCCGTTGTCGACGCTGAAGGTCTTGGTGTGGATCGGCTCGTTGTAGACGTTGATGACGTTGGTGCCGTACTTGTCGTGCGCCTTGCTCATCAGCGGGTCAAACTGCCCCGGCGGCAGCGTGAGGTTGATGTCGGCCTTGCCGATCGGCTGGTTCGCCGTGCCCCACGCGAAGTAGTAGTTGTAGAGGTAGATGTGGATCCACAGCCCGGTGCCGTAGATCACGTCGACATCCTTGTTGAACGCGTCCTTGAAATGCATGCGTTACCTCCAGTCGTACGAGGGCCGTTTTTTACGCTCAACGCGGCGGCATGACCAGCGTCTCGCTGCGGAAGCTGCGGCGTGCCGCCGACAGGGCTTACATTTGACACGGACCTTCCCCGCGCCTTGGTAGTGGATGAGCGGCTGCAAGCGGCCGTCGGGCCAGGCGAGCAGCGCTTGCTGCCGCAGCGTGGCCACCGCGGCGGTGGATATGCGGCGCGGCGCCGTCGTCGCTCGCGACGGCGAAATGTCAGTCGCGTCGAGCACGATCGCGGCCGAGCCGCCGTACCTCAACGGTACCGAAGAGATGGCGATGCTGGATTCGCCCCGCGCGGTAGACGCTGCGGTGGCCAAGGTGGCCGCGGTGCATGAGGCGCTGGGCAGCCAGGTGAGCTTTGGTCTGGACTTTCACGGCCGCGTGGCCGCGCCCATGGCCAAGCGGCTGCTGAAGGAGCTGGAGCCCTACAAGCCGCTGTTCGTGGAAGAACCGGTGCTGGCCGAACAGGCCGAGCACTACCCCCGCCTGGCCGCGGCCACCAGCATTCCGCTGGCGGCCG
>CAKZXL010000874.1 GCA_937883885.1 uncultured Aquincola sp.
GCTGCCGTTGCGGATCACGGCGCCATAGCAGGTGATGCCGGCCTCGTTCTCTTCGTCGTCCACCGACCAGCCCTGGGCCTGCACCCGCTGCAGCTGGCGGCGCAGGGCTTCGGGCCGCACCACGGTGTGCTCAGTGTGGCGCGTGAGTTCCAGCGTGGGCAGCAGCGCCTGGCGCCGCGGGTCGTCCAGCGCCGCCAGGTAGGCCTTGCCCACCGCGGTGGAATGCATGGGCATGCTGCTGCCCACGCGCGAGGCCATGCGCACCGCGCTCGGGCTTTCCAGCTTCTCGATGTAGACCATGCGCGCGCCGCTGGGCACGGCCATGTGCACGGTTTCGCCCGTTGTGTCGCGCAGCAGGCGCAGCGCATCGGCCGCGGCGCCGCGCAGCCCCAGCCGGCCCCAGCTGCGGCTGGCCAGTTCCATCAGCCGCGGGCCCAGTTCATAGGCGCCGCCGCCATCGGCCTCCCGCAGCAGCCCTTCGGCCAGCAGCGCCGCGACGATGCGGTGCAGCGTGGGCCGCGGAAAGCCGCTGGCGCGGGTGAGTTCGGCGGTGCTCATCGGGCCGGGTGCATCGGCCACGAGCTGCAGCACCTGCATGAACTTGCCGAAGGCGGCGGTGCCCTGGACGGCTGGCTGCATCACGGCACTTGTCTAGGCAACCAGGTAGCCGCCGTCCACCGGCAGCGTGACGCCGGTGATGAAGCCCGCCGCCGGTGAGCACAGGAACAGCACCGCCTGCGCCACGTCGGCCGGCGTGCCCCAGCGGCCCAGCGGCGTTCGCGCCAGGATGGGGCCATTGCGCGCCGGGTCGTCCTGCAGCGGCTGGGTCAGCGGCGTGGCAATCCAGCCCGGCGCCACCGCATTGACGCGGATGCGGTCTTCGGCATAGGCGATGGCCAGCGACTTGGTGAGCTGCATCACCCCGCCTTTGCTGGCCGAATAGCCCGGCACCAGGCCACCACCAAAGAAGCTGAGCATGCTGGCGATGTTGACGATGCAGCCTTGCGTGGCCCGCAGGTGGGCCCGCGCGGCGGTGCACACCCGCATGCTGCCGGTGAGGTTGACGGCCAGCACCTGCTCGAACACCGGCAGCGCATGCTCGGCGCCGCGGCGGATGATGCCGGCGCAGTTGACGACGATGTCCAGCCGGTCCAGCCCGGCCATCAGCGCCTGCACGCTGGCCTCATCGGTCACGTCGGCCTGGCGCAGCGCCACGCCTTCGGCGAGCGAGCCGTCGCCGCCGCCCAGGTCGGCCGCGGTGACCTGCGCGCCGAGGGACGCCAGGTGATGAGCAATGGCCGCGCCGATGCCCTGGGCGCCGCCGGTGACCAGGGCGTGGCGGCCCTGGAGCATCGTGGGAAGGTAGGTCGCCGTGCTCATCAATTCTTGATGTTCAACTTGGCCATCAAGGCCTTGAAGTAGGTGTTGTCGCGCGCCATCGCGGCGCGGAAGGCCGCGTCGTCGGCGTACGAGTAGCCCAGGTTCAGCTTGTCCATGGCCTCGCGCAGCGCCGGCTCGTTGGCGGTCTTGGCCGTCATGTTGCGCAGCCAGGCCATCACCTCGGGCGGCGTGTTTTTGGGCGCCGCCAGGCCGCGCCAGGTGCCGATGACGAGGTCAATGTTGCGCTCCTTCAGCGTGGGCACCTTCTCGAAGCCCTTGACGCGGCTGTCGGCCATCACCGCCAGCGTCTTGAGCTTGCCGCTGGCCACGTAGGTGCCCACCTCGGCCGGGCTCACCGCCACCGCGTCGATGTGGCCGCCCATCAGCGCCTGCACCGCCGGGCCCGCGCCCTGGAAGGGCACATGGTTGTACTGGGTGCCGGTCTTGTCTTCCAGCGCGGCGGCGGCCAGGTGCCAGATGGAGCCGTTGCCGGCATTGCCCACCTTCATCTCGCCCGGCGTCTTGCGGGCCGCGGCCAGGAACTCTTCGATGGTGTTGTAGGGCGCATCGGCCTTGACGGTGATGGCCGCCTGGTCGGCATTGAGCCGTGCGATCAGCGCAAAGTCTTCATGCGTGAACTTGGCCAGGCCCATGTGCGGCAGCGTGGTCAGCTCCACCGTCACCAGCGCCAGCTTGTAGCCGTCGGGCTTGGCATGGATCACCTCGCTCCAGCCGATGGCGCCACTGGCGCCCGGCTTGTTGACGATGACGATGCCCGGCGGCACCTGCTTGCGCGCCGCCTCGGCAAAGGCGCGGGCCAGCGCATCGGTGCCGCCGCCGGGCTGGAAGGGCACCACCAGCTCGATCGGCCGGTTGGGGTAGTCCACCGGCTGCGCGGTGGCCGGTGCGGTGAAGCTGGCGGCCAGGCCGGTGGCCAGCGCCAGCGCGGGCAGCCAGCGGCTGCGCAGGGTGTGGATCAAGGGCATCTGGGTCTCCTCCTCAAAAGCGGCTTTAGCGGATGTAGCGCTGCACGAAGTCTTCGCCCAGGCCCACCTGGGTGTAGTGCCGGCGGCATAGGTCGATCTTGGTGAACACGTCTTCATAGCCCAGCACCGCACCCTGCGGGTCGGTGTAGACCATCACGCCGTTGACCTGGAAGAAGGTGATCATTTCTTCCACGCCTTCGGGCACCACCAGCGTGTGGGTTTCGCCCGGCGGCTCGAACACGTAGCTGCCGGCGGTGGCTTCCCAGTCATGCTCCAGGTAGCGCCAGCGGCCCTTGAGCACGAAGCCGTGCACCGCCTGCGGATGCCGGTGGCGGCTGAGCACGCCCGACTTGCGCACCCGCAGCAGGTTCATCCAGTAGCCCTGACTGGCGTTCAGGCACAGCGGGCGGAACCACACGTTCTCGGCCTGCGGCACCCACAGGCGCTCGTCTTCGGGCACCGCGTCGGGCACCACGATCTCGGGCAGTGCATCGGGCGGAAACGGCAGCTGGTAGGGCACCAGCGGATCGGCATCGGGTCGGTCGAGGGGCACGGCAATCTCGGACGGACGATGGGGAGGCGCGCCACGGTCCGCCGAACTGCCAGACCGGGTGTGTCCACCATGTGGACAGCGCATCCATAAAGTGGACAAACGATATGCGGGCGCGGGCGGTGCCGCCATAGGGCTAACCTTGGGTACATGCCTGAAGTTGAATTGCCCCTCCACGTTCGAACACTGACCGACCTGCAGGCGCTGCAAGCCGCCAGCACCGTGCTGCACACGCCCTGCGGCGATGGCACGCTGGTCTGGCATGCCTGGGGCAGCGGCCCGCCGGTGGTGCTGCTGCACGGCGGCGCGGGCAGCTGGACCCACTGGGCCCGCAACATCGGGGCGCTGGTGCAGGCCGGCCACCGCGTGCTGGCGGCCGACATGCCGGGCTTCGGCGATTCGGCCGAGCCGCGCGACGGCCACGATGCCGACGTGCTGCCGCACTGGCTGGAGCAAGGCCTGCAGGCCTTGATCGGCGATGCGCCGGTCGACCTGGTGGGCTTTTCGTTCGGGGGTCTGGTGGCCGGCCTGTGGGCGCAAGCCCACCCGGCCCGCGTGCGGCGCCTGGTGCTGGTGGGTGCACCGGCCTTGAGCGAAGCACCGATGGCGCCGCTGCCGCTGCGCGCCTGGGACACCGCTCCGGCGGGTGAACGCCGCGACGCGCTGCATAGCCACAACCTGGGCGTGCTGATGCTGTCGCGCGCTGAAGCCATCGACGCCCTGGCGGTGGCGCTGCACGGCGCCAACATCGAACGCGACCGCATGCGCCGGCGCCGCCTGATGCGCACCGACCTGCTGCGGCGCACCCTGCCCCATCTGCAATGCCCGGTGCATGGCCTGTGGGGCGACGACGACGTGCTGTACCGCGGCAGGCTGCAGGTGGTGCGCGAGGCGCTGGCCCTGGCGCCGGCCGGCGGCACGCTGCAGTTCATCGCCGGGGCGGGGCACTGGGTGGCCTACGAGGCGGCCGACGCCTTCAATGCGGCCCTGGTGGCTTTGCTGGACGATGCGGCATGGACCTGATCAAGACCTTGCTGCTGTTCGTGCTCACCGCGGTGGCCGAACTGTTGGGCTGCTACCTGCCCTACCTGTGGTTGAAGCAGGGCAAGAGCGCCTGGCTGCTGCTGCCGGCCGCCGCCAGCTTGGCCTTGTTCGCATGGCTGCTCACCTTGCACCCCACCGCCACCGGCCGCGTGTACGCGGCTTATGGCGGCGTGTACATCGGCGTCGCCATGGTCTGGCTGATGGCGGTGGACAAGGTGCGCCCGCTGCTCACCGACTGGCTGGGCGTGGCGGTGAGCCTGGCGGGCATGGCCATCATCATGCTGGGGCGGCGGGCGGGCTGAGCCGCTGGCGGCTGCTTCAGGCCGGCCGTACCCGCTCGGCCACGAAGGCCTGGTAGCTGCGCAGCGGCCGGCCCAGGATCTGCTCCAGCCGCTCGACCGCGCCCGGCGCCGGCCGCTGGCCCACCTGCTGGATGCGGGCCATCATCAGGCGCAGGTCGTAGGCCATCCAGGCAGGCACCTGCTGACTTAAGAGCTGGCGCTCGAAGGCCTCCACGTCGTCGCCGCCGTAGTGGACGGGTCGGCCCAGCTGCTCGCTCCACACCGCGGCGGCCGCAGCGCCGGTGAACACCTCACGGCCGGCCACGTCCAGCGTCAGCCGCGGCAGCGGGCCGGCAGCGCCATCGCGGCGCAGCAGTTCGGCCACCGCCACGTCGGCAATGTCGCGGCCATCGACCATGGCCACGCCGACCGGCCCGATCGGCATCGGGAACACGCCATGGCCTTCGATCACCGGCTGCAGGCCGATGTCGTTCTGCATGAAGTAGGCGGGGCGCAGGATGGTGGCCGGCAGGTCGAGCTGCTCGATCAGCCGCTCCACCGTGTGCTTGCTGGCGAAGTGCGGCACGTCGGGGTACAGCTCGGCATGGATCACCGAGAGGTAGACGATGCGCTCGATGCCCGCTTCACGCGCCACGTTCAGCGCCTGCAGCGACTGCGTGAGTTCGTCGGCCACCAGCGCATTGAGCAGGAACAGGGTGCGCACGCCGGCCATCGCGGCCCTCAGCGTGGCCACGTCGGTGAGGTCGCCGGCCACGGCCTGCACGCCGGGCGGCAGGCTGGCCCGGGCCGGCTGGCGCACCAGCGCCCGCACCTGGGCGCCCTGCTGCGCCAGGCCTTGAACGACGAGGGAACCGATGGTGCCGGTGGCACCGATGACGAGGATGGACATGGAACTGCTCCTGAGAGGGGTTGAGGGCTGGCTGCCAGCCAGTGCCTGAACGATAGGCCGTTGCATGCTTTGAACATAGTCACCAGAATCAGGACCCACCGTCTTGAATATGGAACACATGGACTTGAACGCCCTGGCCGACTTCAACCTGGTGGCCACGCACGGCGGCTTTGGCCGCGCCAGCCGGGCCAGCCGCCGATCCAAGGCCACGCTGTCGCGCCGGGTGGCCGAGCTGGAAGAAGCCCTGGGCGTGCGCCTGATCGAGCGCAACGCGCGCGGCCTGGAACTCACCGAAGCGGGCCGGCAGTTGCAGAGCCGCACCGAAGGCCCGATGCACGAGGTGGCCGATGCCTTCACCGCGGCACGGGAAGGCAGCCAGCAGGTGCGCGGCCGGCTGCGCATCGCGGCGCCCCTGCTGTTCGCGCAGCTGGCCATGGGCCGCATCGCCGCGGAGTTCCGCGCCCGCTATCCCGAGGTGACGGTGGAGGTGGTGGCCGAAGACCGGTTGGTGGACCTGGTGGACGAGCAGTTCGACCTGGCCATCCGCCCCAACCCGCGGCCCGACACGGCGCTGGTGGGCCGCGCCTTTGCGAAAGACCGGCTGGTGGTGGTGGCCGCGCCCTCGCTGCCCCAGCCACGGGCGCGCCGCCAGCCGGTGGGCGTGCCGGCCATCGTGCACATGCTGAAGGACGGCGAGACCTGGACGCTCGACGGCGGGCGGCTGGTGATAGCGCCGCAACCGGTGCTGCGCCTGACATCGATGCTGATGTTGCGCGACGCGGCCATCGCCGGTGGCGGCGTCGCACTGCTGCCGCTGTCCATCGCCTGGCAGCCGATCGCCTCCGGCGAACTGCGCCAATGGGGCGAGGTGGCGGGCCGCGAGGTGGACCTGTGGGTGCTGCACACCTCGCGCCGGCTGGCCAGCCCGAAGGTGCGGGCCTTCGTGGACTTCATCAGCACGCGTTTTGCGGATGGCC
>CAKZXL010000875.1 GCA_937883885.1 uncultured Aquincola sp.
GCCAGCAGCAGGCGGGGCGCACGCGCGGGCACGCCGTCGTGCAGCAGGCCCTGGGCCACGCCGGTGCGCACCAGGGCTTCGAGTTCGGCATGGCAGGGGTCGATGGCGGCGGCCATCCAGCGACCCACGGCCTGCGGAGCCTGCTCGCCTTCGGCCAGCAGCAGCCGCAGCACCGCCAGCACCTCGGGCTGGGCCACACGGTCGTACAGCGGGTCGATCACCCGCAGCACCAGCACCTGCGGCGTCACCTGCAGGTCTTCGGGCCGGGGCACCTCGGCCGGCCGCGGCGGTTGCAGCACGCGGGTGAGCAAGGCCTCGAAGATCTCTTCCTTGCTCTTGAAGTGGGTGTAGATGCCGCCCTTGGACAAACCGGCCGCGGCCGCGATGTCGTCGATGCGGGCCGCCGCATAGCCCTTGTCGGCAAACACCTGCAGCGCCGCGTCCACGATCTGCGCATGGCGTGTGGTGGCCGGCAGCCGGCGGCGCGGCGTGCCGGTGGCAATCGCATGAAGGCTCATGCCGAAGATTGTGTGCAGCGCTGGGGCGGCCGTCACCGGGTTCTCCCCGTGCTGGAAACCGACCATCCGGTTTTTAGTGATCCAGATCAAACCCGCCCGGGGCGTGGCTGCATAGATTGGCCGCATGCCGTACCGCCACGCCCGCCCATGACCGAAGAAGCACCGGCCCGCCACCTCGACACCCTGGCTCGCGCCACGCTGGCCCAATTCACCGGCTCGCTGTCTCCCGCCGCGTTGCTGCTGGCCTGGCAGGACTGGCGGCTGCACCTGGCCGCTTCACCCGGCAAGCAGATCGAGCTGGTGCAACTGGCCATGGCGCAGGCGCAATCGCTGGCCGGCTTTTATGCGCAGCGGCTGGCCGCCGGCGCCCAACGCGCCGAGGTGCCCACGCCGGTGCAGGACCGTCGCTTTGCCGCGCCCGGCTGGCGCGACTGGCCCTTCAGCCTGTGGCATCAGGCCTTCCTGCTTTCCGAACAATGGTGGGACGCGGCCACCCATGGCGTGGCCGGCGTGTCGCCCCACCATGAAAAGCTGGTGGCCTTCTGGGCCCGGCAATGGCTGGACATGGCCTCGCCCGGCAACCAGCTGGCCACCAACCCGGTGGCGCTGAAGCAGACACGCGACGAGCACGGCCTGAACCTGCTGCGCGGCGCGCAGCGCTGGCTGCAGGACCTGCAGCGCCTGGCCAGCCACAGCCCGCCCGAGGGCACCGAAGCCTTCCGCCCCGGCCATGAGGTGGCGGTGACACCCGGCCGCGTGGTGCTGCGCAACCGGGTGATGGAGCTGATCCAGTACCAGCCCAGCACGCCCACCGTGCATGCCGAGCCGGTGCTGCTGGTGCCGGCCTGGATCATGAAGTACTACATCCTCGACCTGTCGCCGCACAACTCGCTGGTGCGCCACCTGGTGGACCACGGCCACACGGTGTTCTGCATCTCTTGGAAGAACCCCGGCGAGGCCGAGCGCGACCTGGGCATGGACGACTACCTCGACCAGGGTTTCTTCGCGGCGCTGGCGGCGGTGCAACGCATCGTGCCGCGCACGCCGGTGCATGCGGCCGGCTACTGCCTGGGCGGCACGCTGCTGGCCATCGCGGCGGCGGCCATGGCGCGCGATGGCGATGATCGCCTGGCCACCACCACCTTCTTCGCGGCGCAGACCGACTTCAGCGAGCCGGGCGAGCTGGGCCTGTTCATCGACGACAGCCAGGTGAGCCTGCTGGAAGCCCAGATGAGCGAAACCGGCTACCTGGACAGCCGCCAGATGGCCGGCGCCTTCCAGATGCTGCGCTCCTACGACCTGCTGTGGTCGCGCCTGGTCAACAGCTACCTGCTGGGCGAGGCCGAGACCCTGAACGACCTGATGGCCTGGAACGCCGACGCCACCCGCATGCCGGCCCGGATGCACTCGCAGTACCTGCGCCGGCTGTTCCTGGACGACGATCTGAGCGAAGGCCGTTACCCGGTGGGCGGGCGGCCGGTGTCTCTGGGCAGTCTGCGCTGGCCCAGCTTCATGGTGGGCACCGAGACCGACCACGTGGCGCCCTGGCGCTCGGTGCACAAGCTGCACTTCCTGAGCCCGGCCGAGATCACCTTCGTGCTGACCAGCGGTGGCCACAACGCCGGCATCGTCAATCCGCCGGTGGCCGGCTCGCACCGCCACTACCGGCAGCTCACGCGGCCGGCCGACGGTGCCTACCTGGCACCCGACGAATGGCAGGCCGCGGCCATGCTGCATGAGGGTTCGTGGTGGCCGGCCTGGCAGCAATGGCTGGCTACCCATTCAGGGCCGCAGCGCAAGCCGCCGCGCCTGGGCCTGCCCGGGAGCACCGACCTGGGCGCCGCGCCCGGCCACTACGTGATGGAGCGCTGAGCCATGTCCACCGCCACACCGTCACTGCAGGGCCGCAAGGGCCTGGTCGTCGGCATCGCCAACGAACACAGCATCGCCTGGGGCTGCGCGCAGGCCTTTGCGGCCGCCGGGGCCGAGCTGGCCGTCACGTGGTTCAACGACAAGGCCCGACCCTTCGTCGAGCCGCTGGCCCTGCAGCTGAAAGCGCCCATCACCCTGCAGCTGGACGTGGAACAGCCGGGCCAGATGGAAGCGGTGTTCGAGGCCATCACGCGCCAGTGGGGCCGGCTGGACTTCGTGCTGCACTCCATCGCCTTTGCGCCCAGGAGCGACCTGCATGGCCGGGTGACCGACTGCTCGCGCGAGGGCTTTCTGCGGGCGATGGACATCTCGTGCCATTCGTTCGCCCGCATGGCGCGCCTGGCCGAGCCCTTGATGCCCGAGGGCGGCAGCCTGATGACCATGAGCTACGTGGGCGCCGAAGAGGTGATTCCCAGCTATGGCGTGATGGGCCCGGTGAAGGCCGCGCTCGAGGCCAGCATGCGCTACCTGGCGGCCGAGCTGGGGCCGCGCGGCATCCGCGTCAATGCCGTCTCGCCGGGGCCGCTGGCCACACGCGCGGCCTCGGGCATTCCGCAGTTCGACGCCCTGCTGGCCGATGCAGTGCAGCGCGCACCGCTGCGCCGGCTGGTGTCGCTGCAAGACGTGGGGGCCCTGTGCACCTTCCTGGCCGGCGACGGCGCACGGGCCATCACCGGCAGCACGCTGTACGTGGACGGCGGCCACCACATCCTGGGATGACGATGCGCCACCGCTGTCTGTCCGCGCTGGCCGCGGCTGCGCTGCTGGCCGGTTGTGCCTCGCCGGCGCCGCCCTACGCCGCGCCCGAGGCACAACTGCCGGACCACTACGACACGAGCCCTGATGCCGCGCCCTCGTCGGCCACCGCACTCGCCTGGCAGGACTACTTCAGCGATGCCACGCTGCGCCCGCTGATCGACCAGGCACTGGCGCAGAACCACGACCTGCGCCTGGCCGTGCTGCGGCTGCAGGAAGCGCAGGCGCTGTACGGCGTGCAGCGCAGCGCCAGCCTGCCCACGCTGGCGCTGTCGGCAGACGCCACGCGCGGCCGCACGCCGGCTGATCTGAGCGTGACGCGCCGCGCCGTCACCACCAGCCAATGGCGCGCGGGCCTGGCCGTCAGCAGCTGGGAGATCGAC
>CAKZXL010000876.1 GCA_937883885.1 uncultured Aquincola sp.
CGTGCAGAAGAAGCTGACGTCCACCGCCGCCGTGCGCGTCATCAAGTGAGGTCCGTGATGATCCGACGTTTGAACCTGAGCGCCCGCCTGCGGGCGGTGCCGGCGGCAGTGCTGCTGGCGGCCCTGGCGGCCACTGGCTCGGCGCACGCCGCCATCCCGTTCTTCGGCACGCAGGTGGACACCAGCGCCGTGGCCGCGGCCGACGGCGCGGCGCCCGAAGCCGACTGGCAGATGGACGTGGAGACCGTGTCGGCCCAGGCCGCTTCGGTCGGCGACGTGCATGTGGCCACCGCCGGTGCCTTCGCGGGGCCGGGCCTGCTGACCGTGTCGGCCGACGTGTCGGCCGGTGCGCTGAGTCATGCGGTGGCCAGCGCGCACTTCAGCGGCTCCTTCCTCAGCACAGGCACCGTGAGCCTGAGCCTGGACTACAACCCGGTCACGTTCTCCGACGGGTCGGGCGCAGCGGCCACCTCGCTGTTCGTCTCGCTCAGCAACGGCGGCACCACGCTGTTCGAGGACTATGTGCAAGGCCCGTGGAGCTTCAGCTACACGCCGGTGGCTGGCAGCACCAGCGTGCTGGACCTCACCTTGTCCAGCGAGGTCACCGCCGCCTTTCTGAGCCCCGGCACCGGCAATGCCAGCGCCTTCGGCTCGGTGGCCATCATGGGCGCGGTGCCCGAGGCTTCCACCTGGCTGATGTTCTCGCTGGGCCTGGCTGGCATGGCGGCCTTCGGCCGGCGGCGCAGCCAACAACGGGTTGAAGAGGTGGCGGCATGAGCCGCGGCTTCTGCACCCAGCTGGCAGCGCTGGCGCTGCTGGTGGCGGCCGGCGCGCCAGGCAGCGCGCAGGCGGCAGCCACCGTCACGCCGCTGGCCGACACCGGCAGCGACGCGGCCAGCAGCCTGGTCAACGCGCTGCTGGCGGCGCAACCGGGCCTGTCGGTGGTGGCTGGCTCGGCCAGCTACAGCGGCCAGGCCTCGGCCTCGGGCCTGTTTGCCAACGGCGGACTGGGCGCCAACGGCCTGGGCATCGACAGCGGCGTGGTGTTGACGACGGGCGATGCCCGCTTCATCGGCAGCAGCGCCGCCTTCGCGGGCGACGCCGCCAACCAGAGCGGCACCTACACCGCCGGCGTGGGCAATGCGCTGACGCCCAACACCAGCGGTGGTCATGCGCTGTTCTCGTCGCTGACCAACGAGCCCACCTTCAACGCCTCGGTGCTCAGCTTCAGCTTTGTGCCGCAGTACGCGCGGCTGAGCCTGCGCTTCGTGTTCGCTTCCGAGGACTACAACGACCTGGTCAACAGCGGCTTTCCGACCGACGTGTTCGGCGTCTTCGTCAACGGCGCGAACCAGGCGCTGCTGCCCGGCACGCAGCTGGCCATCTCGGCCTCGACGGTGAACTGCGGCGGCCCGACTTCGGGCCCCGCCGGCGGGATGGGCGGCACCTGCGGCCTGTACCGCGACAACGCGCCGTTCTACGACGCCATCGACACCGAACTGGACGGCATGACGGTGGTGATGGACCTGCAGATGACGGTGAACGCGGGGCAGGTGAACACCTTGTCCATCGGCATTGCCGACACGCTGGACACGGTGGGCGATTCGGCCGTGCTGCTGGCCGCCGGCAGCGTGGCCGCGGTGCCCGAGCCCGGCACCTGGGCCCTGATGCTGGGCGGCGTGGCCGCCCTGGGCGTGGCCGCGCGCCGCCGCCGCGCCTGACTCACAACACAAGGAGACGAGCACATGGACAGAAGAGACTTCCTCTCGGGTGCCAGCGTGGCCGCGGCCGCGCTGGTGGCCAAGGACACCTTGTTCGCCACCCCGGCGATGGCCCAGGCCGCGCCGGGCCAGCAGCTGGTGACGCAGATCTGGTCGCGCCACCTGCAATGGGTGGCCACCCAGGCCCAGCAGGTGGCCGACCCCTACGGCACCGGCGTCAAGGTGGGTGAAGCCGCCCGCGCCGCCGGCTATGCGGCGGTGGACCTGACGGTGCGCAACGACGGCCATGTGCACCCGGCCAACGTGGCCACGCACCTGCCGGCCATGCTCAGCGGCATCCGCAGCACCGGCGCGATTTGCGACCACATCGGCGTGAACTTCGCGCCGCCGGCCGACCCGGCCAACACCGCCTGGATCGCCAGCCAGTCGGTGCATGAAATCCTGTCGGTGGCCGGTGCGCACGGCATCCGCAAGTACCGCTTCAACAACTCGGGCGCGGTGAGCTTCGGCAACAACACCTTCGGTGCGCAGATTACTTCGCTGCTGGACGGCGTGCGCCTCAACCACCGCCGGCTGGCCGCCATCAACGCCCAGTACGGCAACCTGTGCGGCGTGGCGCACACCCATGCGTCCAACGTCGGCGTCACGGTGTACGACTATGCGTACGCCATGCAGGGCATCTCGCCCGACCTCATCGGCATCAACCTGGCCATCGGCCACACCGCCTCGGCGGCACCGGGCACCCTATGGCAGCTGGAGATGCGGCGCAACATGCCCAATATCCGCTGCGTGGCGGTGGAAGACCTGGCCGCCACGGTGGACCCGCAGACCGGCGCGCTGAGCATCGGCCGCGTGCAACCACCGGGCGCCACCGGGGCGGGTGGCGGCGTGATCAACTGGACCACCTTCTATTCGCTGCTGCGCCTGGGCGGCTACAGCGGCGCGGTGGAGTCGCAGATCGAGTACCGCATTGCCGGGGCCGATGGCAACCTGGTGAGCCTGAACAGCGCCTTCTTCGCCGACAACGCGCAGTTCACCTCGGGCAACCTCACGCCCGCGTTGATGATCGCTGCCATGCGCAAGGACTCGGACTTCATCCGCGCCCGTGCGGTGGCGGGCGGCTGGTCGGCCGGGCAGGTGCTGTAACCCGCCATGGACGAGGTGTTCGGCCTCTTTCCCACGCCGGTGCTGCGCGCCGGCGGCGCGGTGCCGCCCGCGCTGGTGGCCGAGCTGGCGGCGCACTTCGATGCGGCGCCGGCCGAGCCCAATGCCGCCAGCGACCAGCTGGTGCACACCCGCCTGCTGCGGCCCGACGACAGCCCGCTGCTGCCGCAGCTGGTGGCGCTGCTCACACCCAAGATCGAGGACATGGGCGCGCTGATGTTCGGCCAGCGCCTGGGCTGGGCCATCAAGGAGATGTGGGTCAACCGCATGGGGCAGGGCGGCCACCAGGCCATGCACCACCATGCCAACAGCTTCGTCTCGGGCGTGCTCTACCTCACCGAGGTGGACGCTGCCGCGCAGACGGTGTTCAGCAAGCCGGTGGGCGGCACCGAGTTCGTGTTCCGCCACCAGCATGCACAGGTGTCGTCCACGCCCTTCAATGCCGACCGCTGGGTGTGCCCGGCCACCGCACCCGGCGACCTGCTGCTGTTTCCCAGCTACCTGCTGCATGCGGTGCCGCCCAATCCGGGCGGGCGCCGCATCACCTTGTCCTTCAACGCGATCCCGGGCGGGCTGGACGCCTGGGGCTACGCCATCCGCTTCGGCGCCTGAGACCTTTTGTTCATGAAGTCCCTGTTCCATGTCTATTGCAAGGCCCTCGAAGCCCTGCTGGTGCTGGCGCTGGCCGTGATGGTGCTGCTGGTGTTCGGCAACGTGGTGCTGCGCTATGCCTTCAACTCCGGCATCACGGTGTCGGAAGAAGTCTCGCGCTGGCTCTTCATCTGGCTGACCTTCCTGGGCGCGGTGGTGGCGCTGCACGAGCACCGCCACCTGGGCACCGACATGCTGCTGGCCCGCCTGGGCCCCGGTGCGCGCCGCGCCTGCATGGTGGTGGCCCAGCTGCTGATGCTGGCCGTGTGCGTGCTGCTGCTGCAGGGCGCACTCACGCAGATGCGCATCAACTGGACGGTGGAGGCCCCTTCCACCGGCGCGCCGATGGCCATCGTCTACATCGCCGCCGTGGTGTTTGCGGCTTCGGCGCTGCCGATGCTGCTGGTGGACCTGCTGGCCCTGTTCAAGCCCACCGCCGCTGGCGCGGAGCCCCTGCGCATGACGGCCGAGGAGCAGGCATGACGATCACCGTCTTCCTCGGGTCGCTGCTCGGGGCCATGGCCCTGGGCGTGCCCATCGCCTTTGCGCTGCTGCTGTGCGGCGTGGCGCTGATGTGGCACCTGGACCTGTTCGATACCCAGATCCTGGCGCAGAACCTGGTGAGCGGGGCTGACAGCTTTCCGCTGCTGGCGGTGCCCTTCTTCATGCTGGCCGGCGAGATCATGAACGTGGGCGGGCTGTCGCGGCGCATCGTCAACCTGGCGCTCACGCTGGTGGGCCATGTGCGTGGCGGCCTCGGCTACGTGACCATCATGGCCGCCTGCCTGATGGCCGCGCTGTCGGGCTCGGCGGTGGCCGATGCGGCGGCGCTGGCCGCGCTGCTGCTGCCGATGATGGTGGCCGCCGGCCACGACAAGGCGCGTTCGGCGGGGCTGATCGCCTCGGCCGGCATCATCGCGCCGGTCATTCCGCCGTCCATCGGCTTCGTCATCTTCGGGGTGGCGGCCAATGTGTCGATCAGCAAGCTGTTCATGGCCGGCATCGCGCCGGGGGTGATGCTGGGTGCGGCGCTGTGGTTCACCTGGTGGTGGGTGGCGCGGCGTGAGCAGCTCACCCCGCCGCCGCGCCGCAGCCGCGGCGAGGTGCTGGCCGCGCTGCGCGAAGCCTCCTGGGCGCTGGTGCTGCCGGTGATCGTGGTGGTGGGCTTGAAGATGGGCGTCTTCACGCCCACCGAGGCCGCGGTGGTGGCCGCGGTGTATGCGCTGGTGGTGGCCACCTGCGTGTACCGCGAGCTGCCTTTCAACCGGCTGTATGCGGTGTTCGTGGATGCCGCCAAGACCAGCGCGGTGGTGATGTTCCTGGTGGCCGCGGCCATGGTCAGCGCCTGGCTGATCACGGTGGCGGGCCTGCCGGCGCTGGTGGTGGGGCTGCTGGAGCCCTTCATGGGCAACCAGACGCTGCTGCTCGTGGCCATCATGCTGCTGGTGTTCTTCGTGGGCACCGCGATGGACATGACGCCCACCATCCTGATCCTGACGCCGGTGCTGATGCCGGTGATCAAGCAGGCCGGCATCGACCCGGTGTACTTCGGCGTGCTGTTCATGATCAACAACGCCATCGGCCTGATCACCCCGCCGGTGGGCGCGGTGCTCAACACCGTGGCCGGCGTGGGCAAGGTCGGCATGGACGAGGTCACCCGCGGCGTGCTGCCCTTTTTGACCGCGCAGTTCGCGCTGCTGATGCTGATGGTGCTGTTCCCGGCACTGGTGATGGTGCCGGCCAGCTGGTTCTACTAGGCGCCGCCCACCCCGCACCACGGACTGCACACCTTTCAACTTTTGAACGCTTTCTCGGCTTTGAACGGCTGGGGCGGCTTCTCTGGCAACCTTTCATCGGCCGGCAAGCGCTGGACCGCACACACAACCAACCACCCTGGGGACACACATGGGCAAGCACATCTCTTACACGCTGAAGGCCGGCCTGGCCACGCTGGGCCTGGCCTTGCTGGCCGGCGGCGCCGCGCAGGCGCAGGACATCAGGGAGCGCAACCTGCGCTTTGCCTTCAGCCTGGCCAAGGACCACCCGCTGGGCCTGGGTGCGCAGAAGTTCGCCGATGCCGTGGCCGCCAAAAGCGGCGGCAAGATGAAGGTCAGCCTGTTCCCGAACGCCGTGTTGGGCAGCGACCAGCAGAACCTGTCGGCCGTGCGCGGCGGCACGCTGGACTTCACCTCCATGGCCACCGGCATCGTCGCCTCGCTGGACAAGCAGTTCATGGTGTTCGACCTGCCGTTCCTGTTCAACGACGCGAAGGAAGCCTACGCCGTGACCGACGGCGCCGTGGCCACCCGGCTGCTCGACGGGCTGCAGGCGCACGGCCTGGTGGGCCTGGGCATCTGGGACCTGGGTTTCCGCAACATGACCAACAGCAAGCGCCCCATCGTGCGTGCCGAGGACATGCAGGGCCTGAAGATGCGGGTCATCAGCTCGCCGATCTTCATCGACCTGTTCACCACCCTGGGTGCCAACCCGCTGCCCATGACCTTCGGCGAGGTGTATGGCGCGCTGGAGTCCAAGGCCATCGACGGCCAGGACAACCCGGTGGCGGTGATCGAGTCGGCCAAGTTCGCCGAGGTGCAGAAGTTCCTGTCCATCACCCGACATGTCTATACAGGCATGCCGTTCATGATGAGCAAGAAGACCTGGGACGGCATGTCGGCCGACGAGCGCAAGGTGATCCGCGACGCCGCGGTGGAAGCCAAGACCGAAGAACGCCGCCTGACCCAGCAGAAGGAAGCCCAGGCGGTGGACGCGCTGCGCAAGACCATGCAGGTGAATGAGGTGAGCGAGGCCGAGATGGTGCGCTGGCGCGCCAAGGTGCAGCCGGTGGTCGATAAGTTCAGCCGCGAGATCGGCGAAGGCGTGGTCAAGGACGTGAACGCCGAACTGACCCGCATGCGCGGCGCCAAGTAAGGAGCGCCGCATGAGCTTGCTGGGCTCGGCCGCCCTGGCCATGTGGTGGGACATGGCGCCCGACGTGCGGCCCGACTTCGAGGATTGGC
>CAKZXL010000877.1 GCA_937883885.1 uncultured Aquincola sp.
CGCAATGCGCATCCCGATGGGCCGCCGCTGATCGTCACGCGCACAGACGGCGCCACGCCGTTCCGGCTGGTGACGCACATCGGCGACGTGGGCAACACGTTGGTGGTTGGCCCCATCGGCATGGGCAAGTCGGTGCTGCTGGCGACGATGGCGATGCAGTTCCGCCGCTATCGCGGCTCGCGCATCTTCGCCTTCGACATGGGGCGCTCGATCCGCGCGGCCATCCTGGGCATGGGCGGCGAGCACTACGACCTGGGCGCGGACGACGAGATCGCCTTCCAGCCGCTGGCGCGCATCGACCGAGAGGGCTACCGCACCTGGGCCAGCGAATGGGTGGAAGGCCGCCTGCTGCACGAAGGCGCGGCCGTCGGCCCGGACGAGAAGGCGGCCATCTGGTCTGCGCTGGGGAGCCTGGCCAGCGCGCCGGTGGAGCAGCGCACGCTCACGGGCCTGACGGCCTTGCTGCAATCGAACACCTTGCGCCAGGCACTCGCGCCCTACGTCCTGGGCGGCGCGCACGGCAGGCTGCTGGATGCCGACCACGACCGCCTCGGCACATCCGACGTGCAGGCGTTCGAGATGGAGGAGCTGATGCACAGCAAGGCTGCTGTGCTCGCGGTGCTGCGCTACCTGTTCGCGCGCTTCGAGGAGCGGCTGGATGGTGCGCCCACGCTGCTGATCCTCGATGAAGCCTGGCTGTTCCTCGATGACCCGGTGTTTGCGGCGCGCATCCGCCAGTGGCTCAAGACGCTGCGCAAGAAGAACGTCAGTGTCATCTTCGCCACGCAGTCGCTCGCGGACGTGAAGGATTCGGCCATCGCGCCGGCCATCATCGAAAGCTGCGCGAGCCGGATTTTCTTGCCGAACCCGCAAGCGACCGAACCGCAGATTCGCGCGATCTACGAGGGCTTCGGCCTCAACAGCCGGCAGATCGAGATCGTCGCCACCGCGCAGCCCAAGCGCGACTACTACTACCAATCCCGCCTCGGCAACCGCGTGTTCGACCTCGACCTGGGGCCGGCGACGCTGGCCTTCGCGGGTGCTTCCACGCCGCAAGACCAGCGCGCCATTGATGAGGTTCTTGGCCGCGTGCCGCAGGACGCCGGCGTGCCCGGCTTCGCGGGCGCCTGGCTGCGCCATCGCGGCCTCGATTGGGCGGCCGACCTGCTGCCCTCGTTCCCCGGCTACGCGCCGGGTTCCCTCCGTACCGCTGACCACCCCCAGGAGAACCAACTATGAAATTGCATACCCCCAAGCTCGCCGCGTTGACCGCCGCCTGCGTGCTCGCATTCGGCATCGCGCAACCCGCCCACGCCTTGTTCGGCGTCGGCGACATCGTGCTCGACCCGACCAATCTGGTGCAGAACACGCTCACCGCCGTTCGCACGCTGGAGCAGATCAATAACCAGATCCAGCAACTCCAGCACGAAGCGCAGATGCTCATTAACCAGGCGCGCAACCTGGCCAGCCTGCCGTCCAGCGTGGTCGGCCAGTTGCGCGCGAACCTGGCGACCACCCAGCGACTGATCGCGCAGGCCAAGGGCTTGGCCTACGAAGTGACAAGCATCGACCGCGAATTCGTGCGCCTGTATCCCGAGAAGTACGCCGCCACGGTGAGCGGCAATCAGATGTACCTCGATGCGCAGGAGCGTTGGAAGAACACGCTCAACGGCCTGCAAACGACCATGCAGATGCAGGCCCAGGCGTCGCAGAACCTGAGCGACGACGAAAGCGTGCTGGCCGACCTCGTGGGCAAGAGCCAGTCGGCCGAGGGCGCGCTGCAAGCGATGCAGGCCATGAACCAGTTGCTGGCCTTGCAGGCCAAGCAGTCGATCCAGACGCAGCGGCTCCAGATCACGCAAGACCGCGCGGCCTCGCTGGAACTGGCGCGGCAGGCGGCGGCCACGGAGCGCGGGCGCGAAGTGACGCGCCGCTTCCTGGGCGAAGGCACGCCGTACACGCCGCAGCCCGTCAATTTCTACAACCGCTGACGGAGGCTGCCATGCAACGCACGCCCGTCGTGTTTGCTTTCGCCATTCATGCGCTGGTGCTGGCCGGCTGTGACCGGCCGCAGCAGGTGCAGGTGAATGCGCTCGCCGCCGACCCGGCCCGGTTGCACGCGCTGCGCGCGCAGTGCCGCGCGGGCGCGCACGACGGCGCGTTTTGCGCGCAGGTGGCACAGGCCGACCTGCGGCGCTTTCTCTCCGGCCAGGCCGGGCCGAATGAGTACCAGACGCTGGCCGACCTGCCGCCGATCCCGCCCAGCTTCGATGAACCCGCCGATGGCAGCGCGGCAATCGCTCTGCCTGGGCAGGAGGACTCGCCATGAACGACGTGACGGTCATCGACCGCTTCCTCGACACCTTCTCGCGCTACATCGACTCGGGCTTTGGCCTGTTGCACGGCGAAGTGGCGTTTCTGACCGCCACGCTGATCGTCATCGACATGACGCTCGCCGGGCTGTTCTGGGCGATGAGCCATGCCACCGGCCAGGGCGAGGACGTGATCGCCAAGCTGATCCGCAAGGTGCTGTACGTCGGCGCCTTCGCCTACATCATCGGCAACTTCAACTGGTTGGCTGGCATCGTGTTCCGCTCCTTCGCCGGGCTGGGCCTGACGGCCAGCGGCTCGACCCTGAGCATGGAGAACTTCCTGCAACCGGGCCGGCTGGCGAAGGTCGGCATCGACGCCGGTGCGCCGATCCTGAAACAGATCGGCGACATGGCGGGCTTCCCCGAAGTCTTCGTGAACATCACGCCCATCGTCGTGATGTTCCTCGCTTGGCTGATCGTCCTGCTGTGCTTCTTCGTGCTGGCGATCCAGCTTTTCATCACGCTGATCGAGTTCAAGCTGACCACGCTTGCCGGCTTCGTGCTGGTGCCGTTCGCGCTCTGGAACAAGACCGCATTTCTCGCCGAGAAGGTGCTGGGCAACGTGGTGTCGTCCGGCATCAAGGTGCTGGTGCTGGCGGTGATCGTGGGCATCGGCTCGGGCCTGTTCGCCGAGTTTCAGGTACAGCCCGCCGAACCATCCATCGACCACTCCGTGGTCGTGATGCTGGCCTCGCTGACGCTGCTGGCCTTGGGCATCTTCGGGCCGGGCATTGCAACCGGGCTGGTGTCCGGCGGCCCGCAGCTCGGCGCAGGTGCGATGGCCGGTGCGGCGCTGGGCGCGGCCGGCGCTGCTGTTGCCGTGGGCGCTGCGGCTACGGGCGTCGGCGGCGCAGTCGCCGCCGGGGCGCGCATGGCGCCCGCAGCCGCCAAGCTGGCCGGTAGCGGAGCGCGTGCCGCCACTGGGGCCGCCAGCAGCGCGCGGTCGGCGTTTCAGGCGGGTTCTGCATCCGCCGGCGGCGGCCTCAAGGGCGCTGCCGCTGGTGTCGGCAATGTCGCCAAGACCGGCGCGCAGGCGACCGGGCAGAAGGTGGCTGAGGGCGCGCGCTCGATGAAGGAGCGTGTCGCCGCCGCCTTCCGGCCCGATGACGCCGGATCGGCGTCAGGGGGCGGTGCCGCACAGGCTGCAAACGAGCCAACCCCATCCACCGCGCAACCCGCCTGGGCCAAGCGCCTGCATCGCAGGCAGCAGCTCACCCATGCCGCGACGACCGCCGCCCACACGCTGCGCGGCGGCGATGGCGGCAGCTCCAGCCAAGGCCCGAGCCTGCGCGATTCCGATTCCTGATCTTCAAGGAGAACTCCCATGCGATTCAAACGACCGCAGGTGCGCTACGCCGATACGCCACAGCCTGCTACTCCGTATCAATCCGCCGCCCAGGTTTGGGACGAGCGCATCGGCTCGGCCCGCGTGCAGGCCAGAAACTGGCGTTTCATGGCCTTTGGCTGCCTCACGCTGGCCGTGCTGATGGCGGGCGGCCTAGTCTGGCGCTCGGCGCAGTCCATCGTCACGCCCTACGTCATTGAGGTGGACAACGCGGGCCAGGTGCGCGCTGTCGGCGAGGCCGCCACGCCCTACAAGCCCAGCGATGCGCAGATCGCCTACCACCTGGGCCGCTTCATCGGCCTGGTGCGCTCGCTGTCCATCGACCCCATCGTGGTGCGGCAGAACTGGCTCGATGCCTACGACTACACGACCGACAAAGGCGCGGTCGTGCTCAACGAGTACGCCCGCACGAATGACCCGTTCGCGCGCATCGGCAAGGAGTC
>CAKZXL010000878.1 GCA_937883885.1 uncultured Aquincola sp.
CCGCGCCGCGCGCCGGCGGCAACTTCGACCCGATCCTGCTGCGCCCCGTGGACGAGCTCGAGCTGACGGTGCGTTCGGCCAACTGCCTGAAGGCCGAAAACATCTACTACATCGGCGACTTGATCCAGCGCACGGAAACCGAGCTGCTCAAGACGCCGAACCTCGGCCGCAAGTCGCTGAACGAAATCAAGGAAGTGCTGGCCTCGCGTGGTCTCACGCTGGGTGCCCGCCTGGAGAACTGGCCGCCTCAAGGCCTGGACAAGCGTTAATCACACGCTGTCATGTGCAACCCCCGGTACCTGACACGGCCGGGGTTCAATAAAGAAAGGAAAGCACCATGCGCCATCGCAACGGACTCCGCAAACTCAACCGCACCAGCGCGCATCGCCAGGCGATGCTGCGCAACATGACCAACTCGCTGCTGCAGCACGAAGCCATCAAGACCACGGTCCCGAAGGCCAAGGAACTGCGCCGCGTCGTCGAGCCGCTGATCACGCTGGCCAAGGAACCCACGCTGGCCAACCGCCGCCTGGCTTTTTCGCGCACCCGTGACCGCGACATCGTGGCCAAGCTCTTCAACGAGCTGGGCCCGCGCTACCAGACCCGTCCGGGTGGCTACACCCGCATCCTGAAGATGGGCTTCCGCGTGGGCGACAACGCCCCGATGGCCTTCGTCGAACTGGTCGACCGTCCCGACACCGCCGTGGCTGAAGAAGCCACCGACGCTGCCGAGTAAGTCGACTTGGCGTCTTTCAGCCTCTTTTCGAAATTTATTCGATAGGGGCTGGCAAGAAGCCAAAAGCACGCTATACTGTCAGCTCCCGTCGCGGGGTGGAGCAGTCTGGTAGCTCGTTGGGCTCATAACCCAAAGGTCGCAGGTTCAAATCCTGCCCCCGCAACCAGAATCCGAGACAGGCCCCCACGAAAGTGCGGGGCCTGTTTTTTTGTCCGAAGCTTTTTTGGCTTCCAACGGATTTTTTCGATTGGGCCCGCATCGAACGGGCCTTTGTCACAAGGACCGATCGCCGTGTTCATTTCCGAAGCCTTTGCTCAAACCGCCCCCGCTGCCGCTGAAGGCATGGGCTCCAGCCTCATGAGCATGCTGCCGCTGGTGCTGATGTTCGTGGTGCTGTACTTCATCATGATCCGGCCGCAGATGAAGCGCCAGAAGGAGCACAAGGCGATGATCGATGCGGTGGCCAAGGGCGACGAGGTGGTGACCGCCGGTGGCCTGCTGGGTCGCATCAGCAAGGTGGGCGAGAGCTTCGTCCATTTGGAGCTGGCCAGCGGCGTGGAAGTGCAGTTGCAGCGCACGGCCATCACGCAGGTGCTGCCCAAGGGCACGCTGAAGTAATCCCACCACCGTTCGTTTTCAACCCGGCGTGCCCGTGCGCGCCAGGGGAGTGTGTTGATGAACCGCTATCCGTGGTGGAAGTACGCGATGCTCGCCGTCGCGTTCGTGATCGGGCTGCTGTATACGCTGCCCAACTTCTTTGGTGAGGCGCCGGCCGTCCAGGTCTCCAGCGGCAAGGTCACGCTGAAGGTCGACAGTTCGCTGGTGCCGCGCGTCGAGAAGGCGCTGGCCGATGCCCAGCTCAAGCCCGACTTCGTGCAGTTCGACGGCAACTCGGTGCGCGCGCGCTTTGGCGATACCGACACCCAGATCCGTGCGAAGGACGTGCTGTCGCGCGCGCTGAACCCCGACGCGAGCGATCCGGCCTACATCGTGGCGCTCAACCTCGTCAGCCGCTCGCCGACGTGGCTGACCTCGATGCGCGCGCTGCCGATGTACCTGGGTCTCGACCTGCGCGGCGGTGTCTACTTCCTGATGCAGGTGGACATGAAGGCGGCGCTGACCAAGCGCGCCGAGGCGCTGACCGGCGACATCCGCTCGCTGCTGCGCGAGAAGAACATCCGCCACACCGGCATTGCGCGCGACGGCAACCTGGTGCGCGTGACCTTCCGCGAAGACGCCACGCTGCAAGCCGCGCAGGCGGCGCTGACCGCCGCGCTGCCCGACCTGCAGTGGGACGCCGGCACCTCGGGTAGCGGTGAACGCCAGCTGACCGGCACGCTCAAGCCGCAAGCGGCCATCGCCGTGCAGCAGGCTGCGCTCAAGCAGAACATCACCACGCTGCACAACCGCGTGAACGAACTCGGCGTGGCCGAGCCGGTGATCCAGCAGCAAGGCGCCGACCGCGTGGTGGTGCAGCTGCCGGGCGTACAGGACACGGCCAAGGCCAAGGACATCATCGGCCGCACCGCCACGCTGGAAGTGCGCATGGTCGACGACAGCACCGAGGCGGCTGCGGCCGCCATCGGCTCGGCGCCCGTGCCCTTCGGCACCGAGCGTTACGTCGAGCGTGGCGGCGCGCCGCTGATCGTCAAGCGCCAGGTCATCCTGACCGGCGAGAACCTGACCGACGCGCAGGCCGGCTTCGACGGCCAGAACCATGAACCCGCCGTGCACCTGACGCTGGACGCCAAGGGCGCCCGCGTGTTCCGCGACATCACGCGCGAGAACATCGGCAAGCGCATGGCCATCCTGCTGTTCGAGAAGGGCAAGGGCGAGGTGGTGACCGCGCCGGTGATCCGCAGCGAGATCGGCGGCGGCCGGGTGCAGATCAGCGGCCGCATGACCACCCAGGAGGCCAACGACACCGCGCTGCTGCTGCGCGCAGGTTCGCTCGCGGCGCCGATGGAGATCGTGGAAGAGCGCACCATCGGCCCCAGCCTGGGCGCCGAGAACATCACCAAGGGCTTCGACAGCGTGATGTACGGCTTCGCCGCCATCGCGGTGTTCATGTGCTGCTACTACCTGCTGTTCGGCGTGTTCTCCACGCTGGCGCTGGCGTTCAACCTGCTGCTGCTGGTGGCGATCCTGTCGATGCTGCAGGCCACGCTCACGCTGCCGGGCATGGCGGCCATTGCGCTGACGCTGGGCATGGCCATCGACGCGAACGTGCTGATCAACGAACGGGTGCGCGAGGAGTTGCGCAACGGCAGTTCCGCGCAAACGGCCATCCAGGCCGGCTATGAGCGGGCCTGGGGCACCATCCTCGACTCCAACGTCACCACGCTGATCGCCGGCGTGGCGCTGCTGGCCTTCGGCTCCGGGCCGGTGCGTGGCTTTGCGGTGGTGCACTGCCTGGGCATCCTCACCTCGATGTTCTCGGCGGTGGTGTTCTCGCGCGGGCTGGTCAACCTCTGGTATGGCCGCAAGAAGAAGCTGAAATCGGTGTCGATCGGCCAGGTGTGGCGCCCCGGCGCCGAGGCCGGCAAGTCGGCCCAGGCCTGATCGAGCAGGAGCCCCCACATGGAGTTCTTCCGTATCCATCGCGACATCCCGTTCATGCGCCATGCGCTGGTGCTCAACGTGATCTCGGCGGTGATGTTCCTGGCCGCGGTGTTCTTCATCGTCACGCGCGGCCTTCATTTCTCAATCGAGTTCACCGGCGGCACGGTGGTGGAGGTGGCCTACGCCCAGTCCGCCGACATCAACAAGGTGCGCGAGACCGTCGAGGGCATGGGCTTTGGCGAAGTGCAGGTGCAGAACTTCGGCACCTCGCGCGACGTGCTGATCCGCCTGCCGCTGCGTGGCGACGTCAAGCAGACCGAGGTGGTGAGCCGCGTGTTCACGGGGCTGTGCCAGGCCGAAGGTGGCCAGGTCGAATCGGCGGCGGTGACGGTGGCGGGCGACCCGGCCACCAAGCAGCAGTGCGCCAAGGGTGCGGAGCGTCCGCTGGAGCTGTCGCGCAGCGAGGTCGTCGGTCCGCAGGTAGGCCGCGAGCTGGCGATCGACGGCGCCAAGGCGCTGGCCTTCGTGATCATCGGCATCGTGATCTACCTGGCGCTTCGCTTCGAATGGAAGTTCGGCGTCGCCGGCATCATCGCCAACCTGCACGACGTGGTCATCATCCTGGGCTTCTTCGCCTTCTTCCAGTGGGAGTTCTCGCTCACGGTGCTGGCGGCCATCCTGGCGGTGCTGGGCTACTCGGTGAACGAGTCGGTGGTGATCTTCGACCGGGTGCGCGAGGCCTTCCGCAAGTACCGCAAGCTGGACACGCCGCAGGTCATCGACCATGCGATCACCAGCACCATCAGCCGCACCATCATCACCCACGGCTCCACGCAGATCATGGTGCTGTCGATGCTGCTGTTCGGCGGCCCGTCGCTGCACTACTTCGCGATGGCGCTGACCATCGGCATCTGCTTCGGCATCTATTCGTCGGTGTTCGTGGCGGCCGCCATCGCGATGTGGCTGGGCGTCAAGCGCGAAGACCTGGTCAAGGGCGGTGGCACCGCCGCCAAGGCCAACGACCCGGAAGACCCGAACGCCGGGGCGGTGGTGTAGAGTCAGTTCGCACTCACAAGGCGACATCCTTCCTCACGCATGGCGACCGCTGCCGACTATTCCGCCCTCGCGACGCAGGTTCGGCGCCTTTACACGGAAGAGCTGGTCAAGGGCTTCGTCGGCGTGTTCTCGGCCGTGGAAGCCCTGGCCCGCGAACAGCAGGATCGCCCCGCCGACTACAGCACCACGCAGCGGCGGCGCGACACCTTCACGGCCCTGCAGCAGCGCGGATCGGCCTGGCACCAGGCCTGTGTCGGTGCCCTGCGCAATGCCATGCTCTACGGCGTGTCCGCCTCGCGCCCGGGCGATCTGCCGCGATCCGCGCAGGCCGGCGAACCCAAGCTGTCCCTGGTGGACGACGACACGATCGAGCGCGAGATCCTCGGCTCACGCCTGGCGCTGGCCGTGATGGACCGCGCCTCCTGGGAGTTCACCGACCTGCGTTCGCGCATGGCCGTGCTGGAGCGCCGTGAGGAGCTGGACGCCAACGACATGCTGCGCGCCCATGTCCTGGCCCGCATCGCGGTGGACGCCTGGTGCAGCAGCGGCCTGCCGATCGCCGGCTGGCGCGACCTGCAGCCGGCGCTGCACGAAGAAATGGCCGCGCTGGTGCAGGCCGCCTACCACACCTGCAACCAGTTCCTGGCGGGCCAGCAGGTGCTGCCCCAGGTCGATCTGCGGCCGATGATCCGCCGCACGCCGCAGGGCGGCGGCACCGGTTTCGGGCAGTTGCCGCCGCGGGCTACCGACCCCGCCACCGGCGCCGGTGCATTGCCTGCCACGGCCCACGGCCACCTCGGCGCTGGCGCCGCGATGAGCACGCGCACGGTGCAGGGCGGGCTGCGCGCCGGTGGCGGCGCGCGAGACGGCGAAGCCACCCGCCTGCTCACCGCGGCGGCCGGCCTGCCCCGCGGTGGGGAGCATGCCGCGGCCGTGCTGGGCCGGCTGAACCGCCTGGTGGGGCGCCAGTTGCCTGAATTCGCCCGCACCGATGCACATGCGCCGGCGCGACCCGCTTCACCAGGATTGACTGCGGCCATCGGCCTGGCGCAGCAAGGCATCCAGCGGCGCTTCAGCGCCACACAGGCGGCCACGGCGGGCGCCGCAGCGGGGCCGGCTTCGGTCAGCGCCCCCACGCTGCTGGAAGACCTGCAGCAGCGCAAGCAGGTCCTGAAGAAGGCGGCCGAGACCCCGGTCGAGCGCGCCACCA
>CAKZXL010000879.1 GCA_937883885.1 uncultured Aquincola sp.
CTGTCGCGGCGCATCGAGGAACTGCAGGCCCAGCACCGCCACTGGGAAGCCGTGGGCGAGCAGCTGCAGGCGCAGGCCACCAGCCTGCGGGCGCTGATGCTCAACGAAACGGTGTCGGAGGTGGACATTCCGCTGGCCCTGCCCGAGCGGCGCGAGGCGGCACCCCCGCTGACGCTGGTGCGGTCGGCCCGCGGCCGGGGCCGCAGCGGCGCGGTCTGACCAGGTCCCGCGGCGCCGGGCGAGGCCGCTCGGTGGAACGGTGCCGCCTTCGCCGTAGCGGATGATGCGCGCATGAATGCCGCCGCTGTTTCCGCCGCCATCCTCGAGCCGTCGACCCCATCCCCCGCCGCGCCCACGGCGCCCCGCCCGGACATTGCCGCCCGCGTCATTGCCTGGCAACGCACCCACGGCCGCCATGGCCTGCCCTGGCAGCACACGCGCGACCCCTACCGAGTGTGGCTGTCGGAAATCATGTTGCAGCAGACACAGGTGTCCACGGTGCTGGCCTACTACCCGCGCTTCCTGGAGCGCTTTCCGGACGTGGCCGCCCTGGCCGCCGCGCCGCTGGACGACGTGCTGGGCCTGTGGAGCGGCCTGGGCTACTACAGCCGTGCCCGCAACCTGCACCGCTGCGCCCAGGCGGTGATGGCCGAGCACGGCGGCGCCTTTCCGCCCAGCAGCGCGCTGCTGGCCACACTGCCGGGCATCGGCCGCTCCACCGCGGCGGCCATCGCGGCCTTCTGCTTCGGTGAACGCGCCGCCATCCTGGACGGCAATGTCAAGCGGGTGCTGTCGCGCGCGCTGGGCTTTGGCGGCGACCTGGCTTCATTGAAAGAAGAACGCGCGCTGTGGCAGCTGGCCGAGGCCTTGCTGCCCGCGCAGGACATGGACATCTACACCCAGGGCCTGATGGACCTGGGCGCGACGATCTGCACCGTGCGCCGGCCGCAATGCCTGCTGTGCCCGCTGCAGCCGGTGTGCGTGGCGCAGAAGGAGGGCCAGCCCGAGCGCTACCCGGTCAAGACCCGCAAGCTCAAGCGCAGTGCCCGCAGCAATGCGCTGCTGTGGCTGCAGCAGGCTGACCGCGTGTGGCTGGTGCAGCGGCCCGAGACCGGCGTGTGGGCCGGCCTGTGGACGCTGCCGCTGTACGACGACATGGCCGAGCCGCGGCGTCTGGGCCATGGCTGGCCCGGGCAGGGCGAGCCGCTGGCGCCCTTCCAGCATGTGCTGACGCACTTCGACTGGGCGCTGCAGCCCTACCGCCATGTGCTGCCCGCCGCGCTGGGGCCGGCGGCGCTGGCGGAAGTGGAAGCCGCGCTGCCCGCCGGCCGCTGGGTGACGCTGGCCGACGCCGCGGCCATGGGCCTGCCGGCGCCGATCCGCAAGCTGTTGCTCGGCTAGTCGTCAACGACGCCCTGCTTGCGCAGGAAGTCGTCCACCAGCTTCAACCGGGTCACGGGGTCGTCCAGCGCCATCAGCTTCTGCTTGGCAGCCAGGCTGATCGGCAGGATCTCGCACCAGCGGTTGGCCACCCAGCCGGCGTCGCCGAACTGGTAGGGCGGTATGAAGGGCTCGGCGCCCTCCCGCCGCATGGCCTCGATGGCTTCGCGCAGCGACTGCACGGTGGCGGCGGTGTCTTCAGGCGGTTCGGCCGCTTCGTCGGCCGGCAGCAGCGTGGCATCGGCCAGCCACAGCCCGTCGGCCTGCTGCCGCGGCTGGCTGAGCGCAAAGCGCTCCCGCCCGCTGCAGCGGATGTGCAGGATGCCGGCCTGCTCGGCATCCACTTCGTCGATATGGGCCTGCACGCCGGTGTCGTGCAGGCGCACGGCGCCGGTGCTGCCGTCCTTGCGCTGCACCTCGCCGCCTGCCTGCAGGCACACCACGCCGAAGGGGCGGCCCTGGCGCAGGCAGTCGCCCACCATGTCCAGGTAGCGGGCCTCGAACACCTTGAGGTTGAGCCGGCCGCCGGGAAACAGCACCGTCCGCAGCGGAAACAGCGGCAGTGCGGCCATGGTCAGTCCCGTGCGTCCAGTTCGCGGTGGCGCAGCAGCGTGGCGCAGCGGCTGCGAAAGCGCCGGGCCAGCTGCTCGGCCAGGTACACCGAGCGGTGCTGGCCGCCGGTGCAGCCGATGGCCACGGTCAGGTAGCTGCGCTGGTCGTTCTCGAAGGCCGGCAGCCAGCGGGTGATGAAGTCGCCGATCTGCGTCAGCATCTCGGGCACCTCGGGCTGCGCGGCCAGGTAGTCGGCCACGCCGGCATCGCGGCCGGTGAAGGGGCGCAGCTCGCGGATGTAGAAGGGGTTGGGCAGCACCCGCACGTCGAACACGAAGTCGGCGTCCAGCGGCACGCCATGCTTGAAGGCAAAGCTCTCGAACACCAGCGTCAGCCCGCCCTGCGGTGCGCCCACCAGATCGCGCAGCCACAGCCGCAGCTGGGCCGGCCGCAGCTGGCTGGTGTCGATGACGGTGGACACCTCGCGCAGCTCGGCCAGCAGCTCGCGCTCCAGCTCGATGGCGTCCACCAGTGCGCGGCGGCCATCGGCCACCAGGTCGCTGCCAGGTGCCACCTGGGGCGTGGACAGCGGGTGCGGCCGGCGTGTCTCCGAGAACCGGCGCACCAGGGCATCGGTGCTGGCGTCGAGGAACAGCGAGCGGATGCCCACGCCTTCGCCGCGCAGCCGGTCGATCAGCGGCAGCAGGTGCGGCAGCGAGCCGGCGCTGCGCACGTCCACCGCAACGGCCACCCGACGGTCGGAGCGGTCGCGCTCGATGCGCAGGAAGTCGGGCAGCAGCTCGGGCGGCAGGTTGTCGATGCAGAAGTAGCCGGCGTCTTCCAGTGCATGCAGCGCCACCGACTTGCCCGAGCCGGAGATGCCGGTGATCAGCACCACCTCGCGCATGGCGTGGGCGGGCGGCAGGTCAGCGGTGTCGGTGTGGGGAACTTCAGGCACGGGAGCGCTTGCGGGTGGGCTTGCCAGGAGCGGCCGTTACATCATCGGCCACAACGGCAGGCGCTGCAGCCTGTGCCAGCAATTCTTGGGCGTGAGCCAGGCTTGTTGCCAGCCGTTCGCCGCCCAGCATGCGGGCCACCTCGCTCACGCGGGCCTCGCCGGCCACCGGCTGCACGTCGCTGGTGGTGATGCCGCGCTGCGCCGCCTTGGACACCACGAAGTGATGGTCGGCGCAGGCCGCCACCTGCGCCAGGTGGGTCACGGCCATCACCTGCCGGCGCAGGCCCAGTTGCTTCATCAGCCGGCCGACGGTGTCGGCCACCGCACCACCCACGCCGGCGTCGATCTCGTCGAAGATCAGCGTGCCGGCGCCTTCGTCGTCGCGGGCGGCGGTGGTCACGGCAATGGCCAGCGCCAGCCGCGACAGCTCACCGCCCGAGGCCACCTTGGCCAGCGCACGGGGCGTGCTGCCGGCATGGCCGGCGACGCGGAACTCCACCGCCTCCAGCCCGTACGATTGCGGCGCCTCCTGCGGCAGCAGCGCCACCTCGAAACGGCCGCCGCCCATGCCCAGTTGCTGCATTGCGCGGGTCACCGAATCGCCCAACGGGCCGGCGGCGGCGGCGCGGGCCTTGCTCAGCTTGGCGGCTTCCTGCTGGTAGCGGCGCTGCGCTTCGGCATGGGCTTTCTGCAGGCCTTCCAGGTCGGCGGCTGCGTCCAGCGCGGCCAGCTCGCTGCGCCACTGGGCCAGCAACGTGGGCAGCTCGGCCGGCGCGCGGCGGTAGCGGCGGGCCAGGCTCATCCAGGCGCCCAGGCGGGCATCCAGCTGTTC
>CAKZXL010000880.1 GCA_937883885.1 uncultured Aquincola sp.
CTTCGTGTGGAACGAGTGGAACAACCTGTCGCTGCCCAACGTGATCTTCGCCATCCTGGTGATCGGCGTGGTGGGCATGTTGCTGGACCTGATGTTCGCGCGGCTGCAGAAGGTGGTGACCTATGCAGAGTGATGGAGCCCCCAAGACGCCTGCGGCCTCGTCCCCCCAAGGGGGAGCGCGGCCGCTTGGGAGCGGCCCGGCGCTGGCCGCTGACTTGCTTATACAAGTTCAGGGCCTGGCCAAGACCTACCCCGGCGCCCCGGAGCCCGTGTTCGACGAAGTCCACTTCGACATCCGCCAGGGCGAGTTCGTCTGCATCATCGGCCACAGCGGCTGCGGCAAGACCACCATCCTCAATGTGCTGGCGGGGCTCGAACAGGCCAGCAAGGGTGTGGTGCTGATGGACGGCCGCGAGATCGGCGGCCCCAGCCTGGACCGCGGCGTGGTGTTCCAGGGCCATGCGCTGATGCCGTGGCTGACGGTGCGCCGCAACATCGCCTTCGCGGTGCGCAGCAAGTGGCCGCGCTGGAGCGCCGCGCAGGTGAACGAGCAGGTGGAAAAGTTCGTGCAGCTGGTGGGCCTGGGCGCGGCCATCGACAAGAAGCCCTCGCAGCTGTCGGGTGGCATGAAGCAGCGCGTGGGCATCGCCCGGGCCTTCGCCATCCAGCCGCGCATGCTGCTGCTGGACGAGCCGTTCGGCGCGCTGGATGCGCTGACCCGCGGCACCATCCAGGACGAGCTGCTGCGCATCTGCGCCGAGACACGGCAGACCGTCTTCATGATCACGCACGACGTGGACGAGGCCATCCTGCTGGCCGACCGCATCCTGCTGATGAGCAACGGCCCGCGCGCCCGCGTGGCCGAGGTGGTGGTCAACACCATGCCCCGAGGCCGCCAGCGCGCCACGCTGCACCACGACCCGCAGTACTACCGCATCCGCAACCACCTGGTCGATTTCCTGGTGGCGCGCAGCCAGCACCTGTCGCACGGCCGCGCACCGGCCCGGCCGGCCGAGGTGTGGCCCGGCCTGCAGGCCGAATCCGACCCCATCCCATCGGCGGACGCCAAGGTCACGCCGTTCACACCCCGCAGCAAGGAGCAAGCCGCATGAGCCGCATGGAAGTCACCGAGAAGATCGTCGCCACCAAGGTGGCCCAGGGCCTGAAGTGGTCCGACGTGGCCGCCAAGGTCGGCCTGAGCAAGGAGTGGGTGACCGCCGCCTGCCTGGGCCAGATGACGCTGAACGCCGAGCAGGCCGCCGTGATCGGCGAGATCTTCGGCCTGACCGAGACCGAACAGCGCTGGCTGATGGTGGTGCCCTACAAGGGCAGCCTGCCCACCAGCGTGCCCACCGATCCGCTGATCTACCGCTTCTACGAACTGGTGAGCGTGTACGGCACCACCTTCAAGGAACTGATCCACGAGGAGTTCGGCGACGGCATCATGAGCGCCATCGACTTCAAGATGGACCTGCAGCGCGAAGCCGACCCCAAGGGCGACCGCGTCAGCATCACCATGAGCGGCAAGTTCCTGCCCTACAAGACCTACTGATGCTTCCGGCAGGCGGTGTCGGCGTATGCTCGCAGCGCATCAGTTCCCTGCACGCCAAGCCCCATGAGCCTGCCCCAAGTCCACCACATCACCCACCCGCTGGTTCAGCACAAGCTCACGCTGATGCGTGAGAAGACGCGCAGCACCAGCGGCTTCCGCCGCCTGCTGAACGAGATCAGCATGCTGATGGCCTACGAGATCACCCGCGACATCGGCACGCAGATGATCGAGATCGAGACGCCGCTCGAGAAGATGCAGGCGCCGGTGATCGACGGCAAGAAGACCGTGTTCGTCAGCATCCTGCGCGCGGGCAACGGCTTTCTCGACGGCATGCTCAATGTGGTGCCCGGCGCCCGCGTGGGCCACGTCGGCCTGTACCGCGACCCCAAGACCCTGGTGGCCGTGGAGTACTACTTCAAGATGCCCAGCGACATGCACGAGCGCGACGTCATCGTGCTCGACCCGATGCTGGCCACCGGCAACTCCGCCGTCGCGGCGGTGGAGCGGCTGAAGGAAACCAACCCCAAGAGCATCCGCTTCGTGTGCCTGCTGGCCGCGCCCGAGGGGCTGAAGAACTTCCACGGCAGCCACCCCGACGTGCCGGTGTACACGGCCGCCATCGACCGTGGGCTCGACGAACACGGCTATATCGTGCCGGGCCTGGGCGACGCCGGCGACCGCATCTTCGGCACCAAGTAGGCGGGGTCGCCCGATGCGCGACCTGCTGATCCGCAACGCCACGCTGCCCGATGGCCGCAGCGGCCAGGACGTGCTGGTGCTGGCCGGCCGCATCGCGGCCGTGCAGCCCGACATCGAGGCACCCGCCGGCCTGCCCACGCACGATGCACAAGGCTGGCTGCTGAGCCCGCCCTTCGTCGACGCCCACTTCCACATGGACGCGACGCTGAGCTACGGCCTGCCGCGCGTCAATGCCAGCGGCACGCTGCTGGAAGGCATCGGCCTGTGGGGTGAGCTCAAGCCGCTGCTCACGCCCGAGGCGCTGGTCGAGCGGGCGCTGGCCTATTGCGACTGGGCGGTGGCCAAGGGCCTGCTGGCCATCCGCACCCATGTGGACGTGTGCGACGACCGGCTGATGGCCGTGCAGGCGCTGCTGCAGGTGCGCGAGCAGGTGCGGCCCTACCTCGACCTGCAGCTGGTGGCCTTTCCGCAGGACGGTGTGCTGCGCGCGCCGAATGCGCTGGCCAACCTGGAGCGGGCGCTGGACCTGGGCGTGGACGTGGTGGGCGGCATTCCCCACTTCGAGCGCACCATGGCCGACGGCGCGGAATCGGTGAAGCTGCTGTGCGAGATCGCGGCCGACCGCGGCCTGCGCGTGGACATGCACTGCGACGAGAGCGACGACCCGCTGTCGCGCCACATCGAGACGCTGGCCTTCCATGCCCAGCGGCTGGGGCTGCAGGGCCGGGTCACCGGCTCGCACCTCACCTCCATGCACAGCATGGACAACTACTACGTCAGCAAGCTGCTGCCGCTGATCGCCGAAGCCGGTGTGCATGCGGTGGCCAACCCGCTGATCAACATCACGCTGCAGGGCCGGCACGACACCTACCCCAAGCGCCGCGGCATGACCCGCGTGCCCGAGCTGATGGCCGCGGGCGTGAACGTGGGCTTCGGCCACGACTGCGTGATGGACCCCTGGTACAGCCTGGGCTCGGGCGACATGCTGGAAGTGGCGGCCATGGGCCTGCACGTGGCGCAGATGACCTCGCAGGCCGGCATGCAGGCCTGCTTCGAGGCGGTGACCACCAACAGCGCCCGCATCCTGGGCCTGGAGGGCTACGGCCTGGCGCCGGGCTGCCGCGGCAGCTTCGTGCTGCTGCAGGCGCGCACGCCGGTGGAGGCGCTGCGCCTGCGCGCACACCGGCTGCTGGTGGTGCGCGAAGGGCGGGTGCTGGCCGAATCGGCCCCGCTGCAGGCCTGGCTGCAACTGCCCGGCCGGCCCGCCCAGGTGGACTGGACGCTGCTGCGCGGCCCCCATGACTAGAATCAGCCGCACAGGGTGAGGGCAGCCAGAAACATGAAACTGATCGGATCGTTGACCAGCCCGTACGTGCGCAAGGTGCGCATCGTGTTGGCCGAGAAGAAACTGGACTACCAGTTCGTGCAGGAAGACGTGTGGGGCAGCGATGCCATCCTCGCGTCCAACCCGCTGGGCAAGGTGCCCTGCCTGGTGATGGAAGGCGGCGAAGCCGTCTTCGACTCCCGCGTGATCGTCGAGTACGTCGATGCCTTGTCGCCGGTGGGCAAGCTGCTGCCTTCAGCCGGGCGTGAGCGGGCCGAGGTGCGCACCTGGGAAGCGCTGGCCGACGGCGTGCTGGACGCGCTGATCCTGGCGCGCCTGGAACAAACCTGGTCGGGCCGCGCCGAGAGCCAGCGCTGCCAGGCCTGGGTCGACCGCCAGATGGTCAAGGTGGATGCCTCGCTGCAGGCCATGGCCAAGGGCCTGGGCGACAAGCCCTGGTGCTGCGGCGGCACCCACCTCACGCTGGCCGACATCGCGGTGGGCTGCGCGCTGGCCTACACCGACTTCCGCTTCAGCCACATCGATTGGCGCAGCCAGCA
>CAKZXL010000881.1 GCA_937883885.1 uncultured Aquincola sp.
GCGGGCCGGGTGTGCAGCCGCTGAAGCGGCTGAGCACCTCGCCTTCCTCGTGCATCTGGAAGATGGCGGCCTGCGCCGGTGCCTGGCCGCGCTGACCGGCGTCGCCGGGGTCCACCCGGCGGAGGCCCTGCGCGATCTGCTGGTTGATGACCGCGCGCGAGGGCTTGCGCGCCCGCGGTGCATCGCCCACCTGGATCATCGAGGTGCCGTCCACCGGCGACGGGTTGAAGCCCACGCTGCGCGTGACTTCCGGGTTGAGCAGCTGGATGTACACCGCCAGCCCGGCGCCCAGCGAATGGCCGACGGTGGTGATGTAGGGCTGCGTGGCCGTGCGGCGCTCGTGCAGCAGGTCGCTCAGCGCATGCAGGCGCTGGATGCGGCCGATGATCATGCGGCTGGCCCGCTCGGCCTGCCGGTACTGGTCCCAGACGAAGGGCGTGAACGAGGTGACGCCACGCAGGTTGGACACCCAGCCGCCGCCCCCCACCGTGCCGCGGTAGACGATGGCGTACTCGAACACCGGCACGCCGTCCACCGGCGCGCGCGGGCGGCGCCACACGTCGATGGCCAGGTCGGGCACGAACAGCGACCAGCCTCGGGCCTGCGCCTCGGCCTGGAACTCGGGCAGGCGCGACCACTGGTATTCGCGCAGGGCTTCATTCACCGGCACGCTGGGCTCGCGCCGGGTGTAGCGGCAGTCTTCGTCGTCGGCGGGCCGGGCATCGACGTACTGGTTGGGCTGCGCATCGCCGCGCTCTTCCAGCGCCAGCTGGCGGGCCAGTTGCGCGTCCTGCCGGGCATCGAGCGTGGCGCAGTGGCGCGCCAGCAGCTCGGCGCGGCCGGTATCGCCGCTGGCCGCAGCCTCCTGGCGGGCGCGCAGGCCGCACAGCAGCTCGTAGCGCTTCTCATAGGCGCTGACGGTGTCCATGTCGTCGAGCTGGCGCACGAAGGTCTGTGCCCGCACATGGCCCGAGCCGCGCACTTCCTGCCGCAGCGACGGTGAATCGAAGGCCAGCGCGGTGTAGCTGTCGGGCCGGCCATCCACCGCATACACCTCGGCCGCCAGCGCGGCATAAGGCCAGTAGAAGTCGGCGGCATCACGCAGCGCCTGGCCAGTGAGCAGCGGGGCGCGTTCGGTCGGCTGCTGCTGCGGCCCGGCCGCCGGTGGCGCCTCGTCCAGCAACCCGGGGCCGACCGAGGTGGCAGGCGGTGGCGTGCCGCAGGCGCTGAGCAGGCCTGCCAGCACGGCGGCCCACAGCGCCGCGCGGGCGGGCAGCCGCGCTGGCGCTGCCTTGCCCGCCTTCCAAGTCGCCACGCGCTCCTGCCCCGGATGCCTGCGCATGCACCGCTCCTGTTGCCAGTCGGCCGCCAGTGTGGGTCAGCCGCGCAAAAGCCGCCTCCCTACTTCAGCAGAGCGCGGCAGGCCGCTGCGCAGTGCCTGCCCCCGTAACATCCACCGGCCGGGTACGGCATGGCAGGCGGCAGGGGTGGGCGGATGCGGTGGGGCCTGGGGCAGCGGGGATGGCAAGGCGGCGGCGGGCTCGTGGCACCGCGCATGCGCGGGCCGGCGCTGCGGTTGGTCGTGCTGCTGCTGTGCGTGACCGCCCGGCCCGGCAGCGCGCAGCCCGAGCCGCCCGACGCGGCGGCCACCAGCCCCAGCCTGGCCGCAGCGCCGCCCGCATCGGTCGAACTGCATCACCGGCTCATCGCCACCCTGCGCGCACCGCTGCTGGGCGACACCCCGGCCGAACGCGCCGAACTGGCCCGCCAGGCCATCGAAACGGTGGCCGCCCAGCCCGGCCCCGGCACAGTGACGCACGATGCGGCCGGCGAGGCGGTGCGCTTCCAGGTCGATCGCCAGACCGTCTTTTTCCTGCTGCCTGAAGACGTGGGCGGGGCGCGCCCCGGCGTGCTGCTGGAAGCCGCCACGCGGCAGACCGCGCACCGGCTGCAGGCCGCCGTGGCCGAGGCGCGCGAGATGCGCGACCCGCGGCAGCTGGCGGTGGCCGCGGCCACCGCGACGGCGGCCACGCTGCTGGCCGCGGCGCTGGCCTGGGCCCTGTTCCGGGCCCGTCGCCGGCTGGTGCAGCGGCTGGACATGGCCCTGCACCGCTGGCAGCAACAGCACCCGACCAGCAGCCTGGTGGGCACCTATGGCCGCCATGCCCACGGCGGTGTGCGCTGGCTGGCCACCGCCCTGGCCTGGGGCGGCGCGCTGCTGCTGGCCGAGCTGTGGGCCACCTTCGTGCTGCGGCAGTTTGCGTACACCCGGCCCTGGGGCGAGCGGGCTTCGCTCTGGCTGCTGGAGCTGCTGCAGCAGTTCGCGCTGGCCACGGCCGGCGCGGTGCCGGGGCTGCTGACGGCCGCTTCCATCTTTGCGCTGGCCTGGCTGACCACGCGCGCCCTGAGCCTGCTGCTGCGCCGGGTGGAGGCGGGCGAGCTGCAACTGGCCTGGCTGGACCGCGACACCGCCGGCCCCACGCGCCGCCTGGGCCACCTGGTGGTGTGGCTGTTTGCGCTGGCCATCGCCTACCCCTACCTGCCCGGCGCGCAGAGCGAATCGTTCAAGGGCGTGACGGTGCTGGCCGGCCTGATGCTGTCGCTGGGCGCCTCCGGCGCGGTGGGGCAGGCGATGTCGGGGCTGAGCCTGATGTACTCGCGCGCGATGCGGCCGGGCGAGTACGTGAAGATCGGCGAGGTGGAAGGCACGGTGTCGCACATGGGCCTCTTTGCCACGCAGATCCACACCGGCCTGGGCGAAGCGGTGAGCCTGCCCAATGCGGTGATCGCCGGCCAGCCGGTGCGCAACTTCTCGCGACTGGTGGGCGATGGGCAGTTCGTGCTGCACACGGCCGTGACCATCGGCTATGCCACGCCCTGGCGGCAGGTGCACCACATGCTGCTGGAAGCCGCGCGCCGCACCCCCGGCGTGGCCACCGAGCCGCCGCCCTATGTGGTGCAGACCGCGCTGTCGGATTTCTACGTCGAGTACCGCCTGTGCGCCCAGGCCGACCGCAGCGCCCCACGCCGCCGCGCCGAAGCGATGAACCAGCTGCACGGCCACATCCAGGACGTGTTCAACGAGCACGGCGTGCAGATCATGTCGCCGCACTACATGGCCGACACCGCGCAGCCGCAGGTGGTGAAGCCCGGGGAGTGGTTTCCGGTGCGTGCGGGCCAGCCGGACGCGTCCTGACGGGGCTCTCAGCCCGCCCGCATCGGCAGCGTGGTGCGGCAGTCCGGGAAGCGGGTGCACCCCCAGAAGGCTGCGCCGCCGCCGCGGGGCTGGCGGTCGATCATCTTGATGCCGCAGTTGACGCAGGTCGGCCGCCAGTAGTCGCCTTCCAGCGCCACCGCCAGCAACTCGCTCTGTTGCTCGGGCGTGCGGGTGCGGATGAGGTCGAGCAGCCGCGCCACGTCCAGCAGGTGAATGCCGTTGTCGCGCGCAAAGGCCACGGCATCGGGCGTGAAGCCCGACGTGGTGGCGAACTGGCCGCGCCGCACGCTGCGTGCCGCCATCACGCCCCGCAGCTCGCGCACCTTGTCCACGCCCACGCGCTTGCCCCTCCAGTGCTTGCACTGCACCAGGCTCACCGGCTCGCCGGGTTGGTGGCGCGAATACAGCCAGATGTCCACGCCTTCGTCTGCGCCGTGCGACTGGGAGGTGGTTTCGAAACCGGCCTGCTGGAAAAGGCGCTCGACCACCGCTTCGAAGCGACGCCACTCGATGACGTCGAACACCTGTTCGCTCCAGGCGTCCGGTCGCAGCGGGGCGGCGGCCATCACCGGCTCGCGTCGGCCGGCGGGCAGGTCTGGCGCTGCGTCCAGCAAGGTTTCTGCGCGCGCGGGACGCGCTTTCGCCTGCCGAGGCGCCTCAGGTCCTGGGGATGCCGGCCCGGACCCGCGCGCCGCAGAAATGCGCGCCATGCCCCAACCCAGCAACAACAAGGCCGCACCACCCGCCATCATCCAACCGGCGACACTGCGCAAGTGCAGCAGCGCCTGTACCAGGGGCGAGCGGCCGACGATCAAAGGCAGCACCAGGAACAGCAGGCCAAAAGCAATCAGGCTGATACCCGCTTCCGTTACTTTGCGGGCCTCGCGCCCACCCTTGTTTCTTTTTTTCGCCACTGAGGCACCCTCCGCATCGGTCTGCACAAGTCGTGAGCCCGAGCTTGCACCGCCCAGCCTGCCCTTGTGTCGATCGATCAGCAGCTGTCGCCTGGCTTCAGCGGCGCCTCACGCCGCTGCAGGGGTGCACAGCCGCGGCTGCACCGACGTCTGCGTGATCATCGGATAGCGCTCCCGGATCGTCCTGGCGATGTGCGCCGCCGCTTCGGCCACGCGGGCGGCGGGCAGGTTGGGGTCGAATTCGACATCCAGGGTCAGCAGCACCTCGTCGCGGGCGATGTACATCGACAGCGGGCGGCCGACGGCGCGCACGCCGGGGGTTTGCAGCGCGAACGCACGCACCTGGCGGGCGGTTTCGGGGCGGATGCCCTCGCCGATCAACAGGCCGCGGGCTTCACGCACCAGCAGCACGGCCACGCCGGCCAGGAGCAGGCCGATGACCACCGAGGCGGCGCCGTCCAGCTCAGGGATGTTCCAGCGGTGGCTGGCGTACACCCCGCCGGCCGCCACCAGCAGGCCCAGCAGCGCGGCCGAGTCTTCGGCCAGCACGGTGTAGGTGGTGGGGTCCTTGCTGGTGGTCACGCTCTGCCAGAAGGGGCCGGGCCGCCGCTCGCGCATGAACTGGCGCAGCGCAATGGAAAAGCTGATGCCCTCGAACACGAAGGCAGCGCCCAGCACGATGTAGTTCCAGTGCGGGTCGGTCAGCGGCTCGGGGTGGCGGATGTGCTGGATGCCTTCGAACAGCGACACGCCGCCGCCCAGGCCGAAGATCAGCACCGCGACGATCAGGCTCCAGAAGAACAGCTCCTTGCCGTGGCCGAAGGGATGTTCTTCGCTGGGCGGACGCTCGCTCAGGTGCGTGCCGATCAGCAGCAGGATGCCATTGCCGGTGTCCACCGCCGAATGGATGCCTTCGCTCAGCATGGCCGAGCTGCCGGTGATGCCGGCCACGATGAACTTGGTGGTGGCGATGGCCACGTTGGCGCCGATTGCGCCGTAGATCGCCATCTTCGATTCGGCCATGCCGCCTGCTCCCTGCGCTGTGTGCCGCAGGTTTGGCAATCAGGGTGCCGGCAAGCCGGCACCCGGGCGGTGGCCGCTACACCGCCGGCAGCCGCAGGTGGCCGCTGTTGAGCACCCGCCAGCACGGGTTGTAGCCCAGCGTGTAGCACAGGTCGGCCGGTCGGTCGATGTCCCACAGCGCCACGTCGGCTTCGCGGCCGACGGCCAGCAGGCCCACTTCATGCTGCACGCCCAGGGCAGTGGCCGCATGACGGGTGGCGCCGGCCAGGGCTTCTTCGGGCGTCAGCCGGAACAGGGTGCAGGCCATGTTCAGCGCCGCCAGCATCGACGGCATGGGCGAGGTGCCCGGGTTGCAGTCGGTGGACACCGCCATCGGCACGCCCGCCTCACGCAGGGCCTGCACCGGCGGCAGCCGGGGTTCGCGCAGAAAGTAGAAGGCGCCCGGCAGCAGCACGGCCACCGTGCCGGCGGCAGCCATCGCGGCCACGCCTTCGGGGCTGAGGTGTTCCAGGTGGTCGGCCGACAGGCCCTGGTAGCGGGCCACCAGCGCGGCGCCGCCCTGGTCGCTCAACTGCTCGGCATGCAGCTTCACGCGCAGGCCGCGCGCCTGGGCGGCGCGGAACACCTGCTCGGTTTGCGCGGGGGTGAAGCCGATACCCTCGCAAAAGGCATCCACCGCATCCACCAGGCCTTCGGCCACCAGCGCGGGCAGCATCTCTTCGCACACCACGCGGATGTAGTCGTCGGGCCGGCCGGCATATTCGGGCGGCAAGGCATGCGCACCCAGGAACGTGGTGTGCACCCGCACCGGCAGCAGCCGGCCCAGTTGGCGGGCCACGCGCAGCATCTTGGCTTCGGTCACGGTGTCCAGGCCGTAGCCGGACTTGATCTCCAGCGTGGTGACGCCTTCGGCCAGCAGGTTGGCCACGCGCCGCCGGCTGGCGGCGAACAGCGCCTCGGGCGTGGCCGCCCGAGTGGCGCGCATCGTGGACACGATGCCGCCGCCGCGGCGGGCGATGGCTTCGTAGGGCACGCCGTTGAGCCGCGCCTCGAACTCGTCGCTGCGGTTGCCGGCATACACCGCATGGGTGTGGCAATCGACCAGGCCGGGCGTGGCCCAGCGGCCGCCGCCGTCGTGCTCGCGCTCGGGCCGCAGGCCGGCGGGCAGTTCGGCCTCGGGGCCCAGCCACACGATGCGGCCGTCGGCCACCGCGATGGCGCCATGCTCGATGGCGCCGTAGGAACTGCCTTCGGCCATGGTGGCCAGGTGAAGGTGATGCCACAGCGCGTCGCAATGCATGGCGGAAGGCCTCCGGTGGTCAGCGAATCATCGGAAGCTTAAGCCCATGGCGTTGCGCGCAGGCCACCGCGGCCTCGTAACCGGCATCGGCATGGCGCATCACGCCCGAGGCGCAGTCGTTGACCAGCACGCGGGCCAGGCGGCGCTCGGCCTCGTCGGTGCCGTCGGCCACGATCACCATGCCGGCATGCTGCGAGTAACCCATGCCCACGCCGCCGCCGTGGTGCAGGCTCACCCAGGTGGCGCCGCCGGCAGTGTTGAGCAGCGCGTTCAGCAGCGGCCAGTCGCTCACCGCGTCGGTGCCGTCCTTCATCGCTTCGGTCTCGCGGTTGGGGCTGGCCACCGAGCCGGTATCCAGGTGGTCGCGGCCAATGACGATGGGCGCCTTCAGCTCGCCGGTGCGCACCATCTCGTTGAAGGCCAGGCCGGCCACATGCCGCTCACCCAGGCCCAGCCAGCAGATGCGCGCCGGCAGGCCCTGGAAGCTGATGCGCTCCCGCGCCATGTCCAGCCAGCGGTGGGTGTGGCGGTTGGCCGGGAACAGCTCCTTGATCTTGGCATCGGTCTTGTAGATGTCTTCCGGGTCGCCCGAAAGCGCCACCCAGCGGAACGGGCCCTTGCCCTCGCAGAACATCGGGCGGATGTAGGCGGGCACAAACCCGGGGAAGTCGAACGCGTTCTGCACGCCCTGGTCGAAGGCCACCTGGCGGATGTTGTTGCCGTAGTCCACCGTGGGAATGCCCATGGCCTGGAAGTCGAGCATGGCCTGCACATGCTGCGCGCAGCCCTGCGCCGCGGCGGCCTGCAACTCGGCATGCTGGGCGGGGTCGTGCTGCGCGGCCTTCCAGCGTTCCACCGTCCAGCCGGGCGGCAGGTAGCCGTTGATCAGATCGTGGGCCGAGGTCTGGTCGGTCACCAGGTCGGGGCGCGGGCCGCCGGCCTGCGCGCGGCGCACCAATTCGGGCAGCACCTCGGCGGCGTTGCCCAGCAGGCCGATGGACACCGCCTCTTTCCGGTCGCAGTGGTGCTTGACCAGCGCCAGCGCCTCGTCCAGGCTGTGGGCCTGCTTGTCCAGGTAGCGGGTGCGCAGGCGAAAGTCGATGCTGCTTTGCTGGCACTCGATGGTCAGCGACAC
>CAKZXL010000882.1 GCA_937883885.1 uncultured Aquincola sp.
AACAGCCCCTAGCGCGAGCTCAAGGTCTTCACCGACCGCGAAGGCGGCGCCCAGCACGCCAGCTTCGACAACAGCATCAACGCCGGCCACTACATCGCCGACTGGGTGGCTGAAACCCTCGGCGCACGCACCGCCGCCTGAATACGACCCCAAGACATGCACACCATGAACATCATCGGACCCGACGCGCTGGTCTTCGGCGTGGACGACCTGGCCGGCTGCGGCCAGTACCTGATCGACTACGGCCTGAAGCCAGTGGGCGATGGCCGCTACGAGGCGCTGGACAGCACCGCCGTGGTCATCAAACCCAAGGACGATGCCAGCCTGCCGCCCGCCATGGGCACCGCCAGCATGCTGCGTGAAACCGTGTACGGCGTGGCCGACGTGGCCACGCTGGACGCCATCGAGGCCGAGCTGCGGCGCGACCGCGAAGTGAGCCGCCGCGACGGCGTGCTGCGCGCGGTGGACGACATGGGCTTTGCGCTGGCCTTCCAGGTGACGGTGCGCCGGCCGCTGAGCCTGCCCGCCGAAACCGTCAACGCCCCCGGCGCCGCGCCGCAGCGCGGGCCCAACCAGCTGGCGTTTCCGCCCGACCTGCCGGCGCTGCCGCGCACGCTGTCGCACGTCGTGTACTTCGTGCCCGACAGCGCCAAGGCCGAGGCCTTCTACACCCGGCTGGGCTTCGTCTGCACCGACCGCTTCACCGGCGTGGGCCCCTTCCTGCGCCCGGCCGGCACGCCCGACCACCACACGCTTTTCATGATCCAGACGCCGCCCTTCATGAAAGGCTGCGAGCACTTCACCTTCCACCTGGGCGGCCCCACCGAAGTGCTGCTGGCCGGCAGCCGTTTCGTCGAGAAGGGCTACCAGAGCTTCTGGGGCCCGGGCCGCCACCGCTTCGGCAGCAACTGGTTCTGGTACTTCAACAGCCCGCTGGGCTGCCATGTGGAGTACGACGCCGACATGGACCTGCACGACGACGCATGGGCCGCGCGCGAGGCGCCGATGGGCGCCGATGCATCGCAGCTGTTCCTGTTCCAGCACCGCGAGAAGTGGGCGCCCTCCGGACCGCCGCCCGGCGGGCCGGTTGGCAAGGACGGACCGCCGCCCGGCGCCGGCAAGCCCCCCGCAGCCTGAGCCCCCCCGCCATGCGCCTGTGCCACCTCACCGACCTGCCCGACGGCCACTCACGCGGCTTCGACCCGCAGGGCCGCGGCCAGGACAGCCTGCTGCTGGTGCGCCGCGGCGGCCAGGTGCATGCCTGGCTGGACCGCTGCCCCCACCACGGCACGCCGATGGCGTGGCGCAAGGACGCCTACCTCAATGCGGCGGGCGACCGCATCGTCTGCGCCGCGCATGGCGCGCTGTTCGACATCGAGACCGGCCTGTGCACCCTCGGCCCCTGCCTGGGTGACCGACTGCAGGCCCTGCCCATCACCGTGCACCCCAGCGGCGAGGTCCACCTCGCCGACGACGCCCTCCAGGAGACAAGCCCATGAACACACCCACGCGCCGCATCCTCATCATCGGCGGCGGCTTTTCAGGCATGGCGGCCGCCATCCAGCTGCGCCGGCAAGGCCATGAGGTCGAGCTGGTCGAGATCGACCCCGGCTGGCGCAGCTACGGCGCCGGCATCAGCCTGGGCGGCCCCACGCTGCGGGCGCTGCGCACGCTGGGCGTGCTGGACACCTTTCTGACCCTGGGCGCGGCCAGCGACGGCGTGAAGATCTGCCTGCCCCATGGCCCGCAGGTGGCCGAGCTGCCCACGCCGCGCCTGGCCGGCGCGGACGTGCCGGGCGGCGCCGCCATCCTGCGGCCGGTGCTGGCCAGGATCCTGGCCGATGCCACCGTGGCGGCCGGCACCACGGTGCGCCTGGGCTGCAGCTTCACGCAGATCACGCAGGACGCCGAAGGTGTGCAAGTCAGCTTCACCGATGGGCGCACAGACCGCTACGACCTGGTGATCGGCGCCGACGGGCTGTATTCCAGGACCCGCGCCGCCCTGTTCCCCGATGCGCCGCAGCCGCGCTACAGCGGCCAGGCGGTGTGGCGCGCGGTGCTGCCGCGGCCGCCCGAGATCACCACCTGCACCATGTGGATGGGCCCGCGCGTCAAGCCCGGCGTCAACCCGGTGTCCGCGACCGAGATGTACCTCTTCATCACCGAGCCGCGGCCCACCAACACCCACGTCGACCCGGCCGAGTTCGTGCCCCGCATGCGCGCCCTGCTGGCCGACTTCGAGGCCCCGGTGATGCGCGCCATCCGCGAGCAGATCAACGAGCAGTCGCAGATCGTCTTCCGCCCGCTGGAGGGCCTGCTGCTGCCGCGGCCGTGGTCGCAAGGGCGTGTGGTGCTGATCGGCGATGCGGTGCATGCCACCACACCGCACCTGGCCAGCGGCGCCTGCATCGGCATCGAAGATGCGCTGGTGCTGGCCGATGAACTGGGCCGCGGCACCGACCTCACGGCCGCGCTGGCCGCGTTCGAAGACCGTCGCTGGGAGCGTTGCCGCATGGTGGTCGAGAACTCGGCCCGCCTGGGCGAGATCGAGGTCGCCGGCGGCGACAAGGAAGAGCACGCCCGGATCATGCGCGAGTCGCATGCCGCGCTGGCGCAGCCGATCTGAAGCCCGGAGGGCCCTGCACATGATCCGCACCGAATCCGCCCGCGGCCGCGCCGCGTTGATGGTGGCGCACTGCGCCGGCATGGTCGACCTGGTGGCCCTGCCCGTCTGGGTTGGCACGCTGATCGGCCACTACGGGCTCGACCCGCAGCAGGCCGGCCTGCTGGCCACCTTGTTCCTCGGCGGCGCGGTGGTCGCCAGCGTGCTGCTGGCGCCGCTGTTCCACCGCCTGCCCGGCCGCACGGTGGCCACGCTGGGCTTCGGCCTGGCCGGGGCCGGCTTCTATGCCGTCAGCCGCACCACCGACTTCGGCCCCATGGCCGCGCTGCATGCGCTGGCCGGTGTGTGCGCAGGCGCCGCGCTCAGCGTCACCCACGGCACCATCGCCCGCAGCGCCAATCCGCACCGGCTGTTCGCCATCGTCGGCATGGCGCTGGGTGTGTTCGCCATCGCCTTTCTCGGCGCCACCCCGCAGGTGGTGGCGCAGGCCGGCGGGCCGGCCTTGTTCATCGTGCTGGCCGGCGTGATGGGCGTGGCGACCATCGTCTCGGCCTTGGCGTTTCCGGTGGCCGATGCGGCGCCGGCCACCCAGGTGGCCAGTGCAGGCCGCATCCCGGCGGCGGTGTGGTGCGGCATCGTCGGCATCGCCTGCATGGGGCTGGTGCAGTCCATGACCTTCAGCTTCCTGGAACGGGTGGGTGACCACCGCGGTTTCGGGCCGCAGGCGGTCAGCGGCGTGCTCATCGCGCTGGGCTTCGTCAACCTGCTGCCGGCGGCGCTGGCTGCGCTGCTGCAGCAGCGCTGGTCCGCCCGCACGGTGCTGCTGGTGGGCCCGGTGCTGCAGGCGCTGCTGGTGGCCACCCTGATGAATGCCACGGCGTTTGCGCCCTATGCGATGGCAGCCTCGGTGTTCGCGGCCGTGATGATCTTCACCCACACCTTCGCCTTCGGCCTGCTGGCGCGGCTGGACACCAGCGGCCGCGCGATGGCCGCCACGCCGGCCATGCTGATGATCGGCGCGGCCATCGGCCCCATCCTGGGCGGCACGCTGGTCAAGTCACAGGGCTACGGCAGCCTGGGCGCGGCCGCGTTGCTGATCGGCGCCGTCGCGGTGTTCTGCTTCTCGCGCATCCCGGCCGGTACCGCCGCACGCCCCGCCGGCACCCAGGTGGCGCACCCCTGACCGCCGCCACGCCGCCCAGACACACCGATTGTTGAAGGACTTCCCATGCCCCGCCGTTTCGTCGACCTCTCGATCTACCTGGAAAACGACGTGCTCAGCGACCCGCCGCCGCTGGCGCCGAAGATCACCTACCAGAAGCATGCCGACACGCTGCCCGAGTTCATGGCCATGATCCCGGGCACCAAGCCCGAGGACTACCCCGACGGCGAAGCCGCCGCCGCCGAATGGGTGACGCTGACCACGCACAACGGCACCCACCTCGATGCGCCCTGGCACTTCCATTCCACCCAGGACGCGAAGAACGGCGGCAGCCGGCCCAGCATCACCATCGACCAGGTGCCGCTGGAATGGTGCTTCCAGAACGGCGTGAAGCTGGACTTCCGCCACTTCCCTGATGGCTACGTGGCCACCGCCGCCGATGTGCAGGCCGAGCTGGCCCGCATCGGCCACACGCTGCAGCCGCTGGACATCGTGGTGGTGAACACCCGCGCCGGCAGCCGCTACGGCCACCCCGACTTCCTGGGCGCCGGCTGCGGCATGGGTTATGAAGCCACGATGTACCTGCTGGAACGCGGCGTGCGCCTGACCGGTACCGACGCCTGGAGCTGGGACGCGCCCTTCAGCTACACCGCCAAGAAGGTGGCCGAGACCGGCGACAAGAGCCTGATCTGGGAAGGCCACAAGGCTGGCCGCGACATCGGCTACTGCCACCTCGAAAAGCTCCACAACCTGGAGGCGCTGCCGCCGGTCGGCTTCACCATCAGCTGCTTTCCGCACAAGATTCGCGGCGCCAGCGCCGGCTGGACGCGGGCCGTGGCCATCTTTGAAGATGCAGGAGCCACGGCATGAGCTTCGCGCCCATCGAACGCATCGTCACCGGCCACGATGCCCAAGGCCGCGCCATCGTGGCCCAGCGCGGCCCGCTGCCCACGGTGGTGGAGATCAGCGCCATCCCCGGTACCGTGTTCCACGAGGTGTGGGCCACCCAAGGTAGCCCCGCGCCGGTGGGCAACGGCCCCGACCCCACGCTGGGCGCCTTGAGCCTGCCGCCGCCGCGGCAGGGCACGCGCATCCGCTTCGTCGACGTTCCGCCCGACACGCCCGAGTTCCTGGCCCATGGCGCGGCCCGCATGCACGACGCCTTCAGCCAGATCGGCGATGCCGCGGCCAGCACGGTGCAGGCGCATTCACCGCATCCGCTGATGCACCGCACCGAAAGCGTGGACTACGGCGTCGTCATCGAGGGCGAACTGACCCTGGTGCTGGACGACAGCGAGGTGCCGCTGCAGCCCGGCAGCGTGGTGGTGCAGCGCGGCACCAACCATGCCTGGGCCAACCGCTCGGGCCGGCCCTGCCGCATGCTGTTCGTGCTGGTGGACGGCGTGTATGACGACAACGTGGCGGCCGCACTGGCCAAGCGCTGAAAGCCGATCATGAAGTACCCCCACCTCACGCGCCGCCAGCTGCTGGGCGGCCTGGCCGCCAGTCTGTCGGTGCCCGCCGCCTGGGCGCAGCCCGGCTTTCCTGCGCACCTGCTCACCTGGGTGGTGCCCTACCCCACCGGCGGCTTTGGCGACGCCCTGTCGCGCCTGCTGACGCAGAAGCTGGCCGAGCGGCTGAAGCAGACCGTGATCGTCGAGAACCGCCCCGGCGGCGCCGCGCAGATCGCCGCCCAGGCGGTCAAGCAGCAACCGGCCGACGGCCACACGCTCTTGTATGCCGACATCGGGCCGCTGGCCATGTACCCCTCGCTGTACCCCAAGCTGAGCTTCGACCCGCAGAAGGACTTCATGCCGCTGACGCGGCTGTTCAAGTCGCCCACGCTGCTGGTGGTGCCTGCGGTCAGCCGGCTGCGCAGCTGGGCCGATCTGCAGCAGGCCGCCTCGCGCGAGCCGGGCCTGCAGTACGGCTCCTACGGCATCGGCAGCCAGCCCCATGTGTGGTGCGAGATGCTCAAGCGCCGTGCCGGGCTGCGCATCGACCACGTGCCCTACCAGGGCGCCGGCCCGGCGCTGCAGGACCTGCTGGGCGGCCGGCTCGACTTCATGGTGGACGTCAGCGCCTCCAGCCTGCCGCTGGTGCGCGAGGGCAAGCTGCGCGCGCTGGCCTTGATCGGCGCCGAGCGCCGGCTGCCCACGCTGCCCGACCTGCCCACCATCACCGAGCTGGGCCTGCCCGCGCTGGACATCCCCGGCTGGAACGGCGTGGTGCTGCGCGCCGGCACGCCGCCGCCGGTGGTGGAGGCGCTGCACGCCGCCACCGTGGCCGCGCTGCAATCACCCGAAGTGCTGCAGCGCTACACCGCGCTGGGGCTGGAGCCGGCCCCGCTGGCGCCGGCCGCCTTCGGCGACTTCATCCGCAGCGAGGCGCAGCGCTGGGGCAGCGCCATCCGCGAAGCCGGCATCCAGGTCGAATGAAGCCGCTGCCCACGCTGCCCCCGTGGCTGGACCTGCGCGGTCGCCGCGTGCTGGTGACTGGCGCCGCCCAGGGCCTGGGCCTGGCCATCGCCCAGGCGCTGGCCGCACTGGGGGCCGAGCTGCTGCTGTCCGACCTGGACGCAGAAGCCGTGCAACGCGTGGCCGCCGAGCTGGGCGGCCAGGCCCATGCGGCCGACCTGGCCCACCCGGTGCAGGTCGAGCAGCTGGGTCAGGCAGCCGCGGGCGTGGACGTGCTGGTGTGCAACGCCGGCATCCAGGGCCCGGCCGGTCCGCTGGGCCATGCCGGCCCCGACGACTGGGACCGGGTGCTGCAGGTCAACCTGCGCGCCGCAGCCCGCCTGTGCCACCACCTGATACCGCCGATGGCCCAGCGCGGCCACGGCAGCGTGGTGCTGATGTCCAGCATCGCCGGCCTGCGGGGCAATCGGCACATCGGCCTGTACGGGCTGTCCAAGGCGGCGCTGGCCCAGCTGGCGCGCAACCTGGCGGTGGAATGGGGGCCGCAGGGCGTGCGCATCAATGCGGTGTCGCCGGGCCTGATCCACACCCCGCTGGCCGGCCCGCTGCTGGACGATGCCGCCTTCATGTCGCGCCGCCTGCAGGCCACCCCGCTGCGCCGCGTGGGCCAGCCAAGCGAAGTGGCCGCCGTGGTGGCCCTGCTGGCCAGCCCCGGCGGCGGCTTCATCACCGGCCAGAACCTGGTGGTCGATGGCGGCACCCTGATCAGCGACGGCAGCTGAGCGCCGCACCCGCATCCCTTCACCCTTCGAGCACACACCCGATGAAATTCGCCACCTTGAAAGACGGCAGCCTGGACGGCCAGCTGATCGTGGTCTCCCGCGACCTGCAGCGCGCCATGGCCGTGCCGCGCATCGCTCCCAGCCTGATCGATGCGATGCAGCGCTGGGCGGCGGTGCAAGGCCCGCTGCAGGACGTGTACGACACGCTGAACGCGGACCCTCAGGCCGCAGGCAGCTTCGCCTTCGATCCTGCGGCCTGCGCCGCGCCCCTGCCGCGCGCGCCGCAGTGGCTCGATGGCTCCGCCTTCCTCAACCACAGCAACCTGATGGACCAGGCCTTCAACAAGCCGCCGCCGCCGCTGGTGGACACGGTGCCGATGATGTACCAGGGCGCCAGCGACGACTTGCTGGGCCCCTGCGACGACGTGCCCTTGCCCAGCGAAGCCGACGGCATCGACTTCGAAGGCGAGTTCGGCGTGGTCACCGGCCCGGTGCCGATGGGCGTGACGCCCGAGGCCGCGCTGGGCTGCGTGCGGCTGCTGCTGCAGATCAACGACTGGAGCCTGCGCGCGCTGGGCCCGCACGAGATGAAGACCGGCTTCGGCTTCCTGCAGGCCAAGCCCTCCACCGCCTTCGCGCCGGTGGCGGTGACCCCTGACGAACTGGGCACCGCCTGGCGCGACGGCCGCGTGCAGCTGCGGCTGCAGGTGCAGTGGAACGGCCAGCGCTTCGGCGAGCCGCACGGCGGCGAGATGAGCTTCCACTTCGGCCAGCTCATCGCGCATGCGGCGCGCACGCGCAGGCTCACGGCCGGCTGCATCATCGGCTCGGGCACGGTGAGCAACGCCGCGCGCAGCGCCGGCAGCGCCTGCATCGCCGAACGCCGTGTGATCGAGAAGATCGACCAGGGCGAGAGCCGCACCGGCTTCATGCGCTTCGGCGACCGGGTGCGCATGCAGGCCCTGTTCGACGATGGACGGCCCGGCCCCTTCGGGGTGATCGA
>CAKZXL010000883.1 GCA_937883885.1 uncultured Aquincola sp.
AGACGATGCCGAAGCCGCCTTCACCCAGCACCCGCGTCAGCTCGAACTCGCCCAGCCGCGTGCCCACCGGCAGCGCATTGCCCATGTCGTCGTCGGGCGTCGGCGCGCGCGGCGCGCGCGGCGCGGGCGGCTCGGTGGTGTAGGGCGGCGGCGCGGCGAACACGGTGCGGTCGTCGTCGGGCGCATCGGTGGCCGCCGCAGGCACCGGCGCGGCGGCACCCGCAGGCGCCGGGGGCACCGGCGGCCGGATGAGGGTGCGGTCGTCGTCGTCGTCGGTGGAGCTCATCGTGATGCGTCTGCGTTGGCCGCTTCATTGTCCGCCACCCCGCGGGTGGGGCCGCCGAAGAGGCAGGCGGGCAGCCCGGCCGGTGCCAGGCCGTCGGAGCGCAGCAACTGCGGCGTGGCCAGGTCGGCCTGCGCGAACCACAGCGCGCCGCCCTGCGCCTGCTGCAGGCCGGCGGCCAGCACATGGGCGGCCACGCAGGCACCGCCGTGCAGGTGGCCGGCCAGCGACAGGCGCTGCACGCCGGGCACCAGCGCATCGGCCACCACGGGTGCAGCAGGTGCCAGCGCCGGCACGCCGATGCGCTGCAGTTCGGCTTCCAGCGCCTCCAGCGTCCAGTCTTCATGCAGCGCATCGGCCGCGGCTTCGTCGATGCGCAGCAGCCAGGCCCACAAGGCTTCCAGCCCCGGGGCATCGGCCGGCAGGGCGGGCAGCGGCTGGGCGATGGTCAGCGGGTAGTAGCGGCCCACGCGGTCCACGCTGGGCATCAGCACGCCGGCCCAGGCCTGCGCATCCATCACGCCCGGCATCAGCAGGAAGCGCCAGCTGGGGCTGGCCAGGTAGCCGTCCAGCCAGCCGGGCTGCTGCTGCAGACCGGCCAGGCCATGGCTGAGCCAGCCGTCCCAGCGCTGCACGAAGGCCGGCGGCAGCCGGCGGGTGGCGAAGTCGCCCAGCGTGGGCAGCTTGCCGTGCCAGCCGGCGGCGGCCCCGCTGTCGGTGGTCGGCGGCGCGGCGCTCACAGCGCGCCCGGGCAGCGGAACTGCTGGATCTCGCGCAGCCGGAACGGGTTGAGCACGCTGTTGGCGGTGACGTCGAAGCGCAGCTTCTGGCCCTCCAGCGTCATCAGCACGCTGAACTTCTCGGGCTGCGCACCGGCCTGCACCTCGAAGCGGTCGAACAGGCGGAACAAGGCCCATGGCCCTTCGAACACCAGCGGCGCGCCGCCCGGCGTGCTGCTGAGCTTGACGGTGGAGGCCACCCGCTGGCTGGGCCAGGCGATGGTGGCTGCGGTGCCGGCGCCCGGCGTGAACTTGACCACTTGGCCGTCGACGTCCAGCGTCACTTCCTGCAGCGTGCCCAGCTCGGCGGCGCGCAGGTCGAGCTTGAAGCCCGGTGTGCGGCCACCGCCGCGGAAGAAGGCTTCCTTGATGCGGGCCGCGCGCTGAAAGTCGGCCAGCGCTGCCGGGGCCGCGGGCCGCGTGCCGTCGGCCAGCGGCTTGTAGGTCCAGGTGGCGCCGCTGGTGTCCACCAGCGCGGCCAGGCGCCGGTTGTAGAACTCGTCCAGCATGCCGCCGGGCGCGAACAGCTGGCCGAAATCTTCGGGCAGCACGTCGGCGCGCGAGCTGGGCGCAAACGGATAGCGGTTGGCCACCGCGCGGGTGCAGAAGTCGAAGATCGGCTTCAGGTCGCCGGTCATCACGTCGCGCTCGGCCACGCGGCCCTGCTTGGCGCTGACGTCGGCCAGCGATTCCAGCATCGAGCGCACCGGCTCGGGCTGCTGCGCCGCCACCAGCTTGGCCGCGCCGCCACCGGCCGGCGGCGGAGGCGACTTGCTCTTTTGCGCCGCGTCGATGGCCTGCAGCTGCGCGAACACTTCGCCGAAGGCCTTGATGGTGTCGTCGATGGGCGCGGGCTGGCCCTGCACCTGGCGGCGGATGGACGCGAAATGGTCGTCCACCATCTGCTCGACCGGGCCGGCCGCTGGCGCCACCGCCGGTCCGCCACTGGCCAGCTTGGCCAGGTCGGCCTTGGCCTGGTTGGCGGCCTGGGCGGCCTTGTCCAGCGCACTGGGCGCGGCGGCGGGCGGCACCAGCGTGGTCTCCTGCGCCACCGCGGTCAGGTAGAGCTTGAGTGGCGAATCCACACCCGACAGCAGCCGGGCCACTTCCATGCTGCGTTCCAGGCTGGTGAGCTTGACCAGCCGCACGTCGGCCAGGTAGGCGTCCCAGGCCTTGATGTAGTCCTGCAGGTACAAGCGCCGCACGCGGTCGGTCAGGTCGTTGCTCAGCAGCGCATTGGCGGCCTGGCCGGCAGTGGCCTTGCGGCCGAAGACCCATTGCTCCTCGGCCTGCAGCTGCGCGGCCGACAGGCCCACGCTGCCCTGGAAGGCCTGGGTGTAGCCCGCGCGGGTGTAGAAGCCGGGCACGCCGCGCGACAGCGGCTCGCCGCTGGCCCGCTCGAACACCTTGTCGGCCTGCGGGCCGGCCTTGGCCGCGACGGAGAAGTCGGGCAGGTCGCCCCGGAAGCGGCGCTTGAGCCGGCTGTAGACGCGGTACTCGATGGGGAAGGAAGCCAGCATGTCGCGCACGCTGGTCACCAGGGCGGTGTCGATGGGCCGGGTGGTCTGCGGCGCGCCCTGGGCCAGCAGCGCGTCCAGGTGGGCGTCCAGCGCGGCCCGCTGCTCAGGCGGCAGGTTGCGGAACTGGGCGTCCCAGTCGATGCCGATCCAGGCCTTGAGCGTGGGCGCGTCGAACTGGTCGGGCGTGTACAGCATCAGGTAGACCTTGAGCGCCTCGTAGGCCTGCTCCAGGTTGTCCTTGTTGGCGGCGCGCAGCCGCTCTTCCAGCCGCTGGGCCACGCGCGGCAGCAGCGCATGTTCCAGCAGGCGGCGGTAGCCCAGGCGGGCACCGGCATCGAGCTTGTCGCCCTGGTACAGGCCCAGGGTGTCGAGCAGCGGCGGGTCTTCCAGCGCAAAGCGCTCGCTGTGCGCGGCCTCGCGCACGGCCGTGAGGGCGGGCGCGATGGGCGCCGGGTCGGCGCTGGTGGCCGGCGGCAGCGCGTCCACCGCCTGCCGCAGCGCGGGCAGCTTGGCCGCCACTTCGGCGTCGTAGGCCTGGTTGCGCACATAGCTCACGGCCCAGCCCACGGCCAGCGCGGTGCCGGCCACGGCCACGGCCGCGAAGCCGGCCAGGCGCAGTGCGCTGCGGCGGCGCTCGGCCTGTGGATTGGCCGACACCAGGTGCGATTCGGCAAACACCACGTCCTGCAGCAGCCGGCGCAGGAAAAAGCTCTTGCCGCGTGCGCCGCCCAGGGCGGCGGTGCGCCGCTCCAGGCCGAAGGAACGCGACAGCAAGCCCATCACACGGTCGATGGGTGTGCCTTCCTGCGTGCCGCTGGTGAAGTACACGCCGCGCAGGTCCACCCGTTCCTGCAGCGCCGGCGCGGGGCCGAACACCTGCTGCAAAAAGCCGGCGAGCACCGGCTTCAGGCTGGCGAACTCCTGCGGAAACGCAAACATCGCGGCCCGCTTGCTGACGTCGCGCTCGGCCTGCAGCCGGTCCACCAGGCCGGCGGCCAGGCGCTCTTCCAGCGCGCGGTATTGCGTGTCGAAGTCGGCCAGCGGGTTCTCGGCGGGTTGCGGCCCGTGCGGGAAGGTGAAGCCCCAGACCTGGTCACGCTCTTCCTTGCCCAGCGCGTCGAAGCTTTCCATGAAGCCGGCGATCAGGTCGGCCTTGGTCACCAGCACGTACACCGGCGGCTGCACGCCCAGCTTGGCCTGCAGCTCCTGCAGGCGCGCGCGCAGCGCAGCGGCATGTTCCTGCCGCTCGGTGGCGCCTTGCTGCAGCAGGTCCTGCACATTCACCGTCAGCAGCACGCCGTTGATGGGCCGGCGCGGGCGCGACTGGCGCAGCAGCCGCAGGAAGTTGTCCCAGGCCGAGGCATCGACCTGGCGGTCGGATTCCTGCGTGGTGTAGCGGCCGGCGGTGTCGATCAGCACCGCATCGGCGGTGAACCACCAGTCGCAGTTGCGGGTGCCGCCCACGCCCTTGATGGCGGTGGCCTGCTTGTCGCCGCTGCCGATGAAGTTGAGCCCCGCATGCGTCAGCGCGGTGGTCTTGCCCGAGCCCGGCGCGCCGACGAAGACGTACCAGGGCAGCTCGTACAGCGCATCCGATCCACTGAGCCAGCGCCGGCCCTGGCCGCCGGCCTTCAGGCGGGCCACCGCCTCGCGGAAGCGCTGGTCCAGCAGCTGGGCCTCCTGGTCGGCCGCGCTGGGGCCGGGCGCAATGCCCTGCAGCAGCGCCGCATGGGCTTGCTTGCGCTTCCAGGCCAGCCAGCCCAGGCGGCCCAGCCACAGCGCCCACATCAGCGCGATGACGACGGCACGCGCCAGCACGCTGCCCAGCGGACGAGACACCTGGCCGGCGGCATCGGCACCGAAGGCCAGCAGCGGCCCCAGCCACCAGACGATGACGCCGAGCGCCAGCACCGCCAGGCTGCCGAGCACCGCAGGGCTCAGCAAGACGTTGAACACAC
>CAKZXL010000884.1 GCA_937883885.1 uncultured Aquincola sp.
GGTGTGGGCGGCGCGGCCAGCGCGGCAGCGCCGGTGGCGGCCAGCGCGGCCAGGCCCAGCCGGCGCAGGCGGCGCGCCGACAGCAGCGCGCGCGGGCCCTGGCCCTTGGCGATTTCATTGACGGCCACCCAGGCGCCCTGGGCTTCGTTCCAGACGATGCGGTAAATGCGATTCATGATGACGTGGCGTGAGGCGTGGCCGTGGCCACTGGCGGTGTCGCGGGGGCGCGCACCGGTGCCGCCCGGCCGATGGCGGGGCGATGACGGGATGGACCGACGCGACGCGACCCGGTCAGGCGCGCTTCGAATCGGTGGGCTGCAGGGGCAGCAGGACTGACGGGGGGCGGTTCAGGCGCTGTCGTTCAGCGCCGCACGACGCGACGGCGCAGCGGCCGTCAGTGGGGGGATCGTGGTGTCACGAAGGTCTCCAGTGCCGGGGGGTGGCACAAGCGGTTCCGGGAATGCGCGCCATAGAGACATCTGGCGCACAGCGACGGGGACGACAGAACTGCAAGTGCCGTTGTACCCAACCCAGGCCCGGCAGCGGTCGGGGGACAAGCCCCCTAAAACACCGCCTGTTCCCGCTCAAGTCAGGAACTTCAGTAGGACCGCGGCAGCCCGAGCAGATGCTCGGCCACGTAGCTCAGGATCAGGTTGGTGGAGATGGGGGCCACCTGGTAGAGCCGGGTCTCGCGGAACTTGCGCTCCACGTCGTATTCGTCGGCGAAGCCGAAGCCGCCATGGAACTGCAGGCAGGCGTTGGCGGCCTCCCAGCTGGCCTTGGCCGCCAGGTACTTGGCCATGTTGGCCTGCGCGCCGCAAGGCTGATGGGCATCGAACAGCTCGCAGGCCTTCCAGCGCATCAGGTTGGCGGCTTCCACCTCGATGTAGCTTTCGGCGATGGGGAACTGCACGCCCTGGTTCTGGCCAATGGGCCGGCCGAAGACCACGCGGTCCTTCACGTAGGCGGTCACGCGGTCGATGAACCAGTAGCCGTCGCCGATGCATTCGGCGGCGATCAGCGTGCGCTCAGCATTCAGCCCGTCGAGGATGTACTTGAAGCCCTGGCCTTCTTCGCCGATCAGGTGCTCGGCCGGGATCTCCAGGTTCTCGAAGAACAGCTCGTTGGTCTCGTGGTTGACCATGTTCGGGATCGGCCGCACGTCCATGCCGTGGCCGATCGCGCTCCTCAGGTCGACCAGGAAGATGGACAGGCCTTCGCTCTTTTTCTTCACCTCGGCCAGCGGCGTGGTGCGGGCCAGCAGGATCATCAGGTCGGAGTGCTGCACGCGCGAGATCCACACCTTCTGGCCGGTGACCACGTAGCGGTCGCCGCGGCGCACCGCGGTGGTCTTGATCTGGGTGGTGTCGGTGCCGGTGGTGGGCTCGGTCACGCCCATCGATTGCAACCGCAGCTCGCCGCTGGCGATGCGCGGCAGCCAGCGCTGCTTCTGCTCGGCGCTGCCGTGGCGCAGCAGCGTGCCCATGTTGTACATCTGGCCGTGGCAGGCGCCGGCATTGCCGCCCGAGCGGTTGATCTCTTCCATGATGACCGAGGCTTCGGCCAGGCCCAGGCCCGAGCCGCCGTAGTCCTGCGGAATCAGCGCGGCCAGCCAGCCGGCCTCGGTCAGCGCGTTGACGAAGGCTTCGGGGTAGCCGCGCTGGGCGTCCACCTGGCGGTGGTACTCGTCCGGGAACTGGGCGCACAGCGCGCGCACCGCGTCGCGGATGTCCTGGTAGCGGTCGGGGGCGTGGTGGTTCATCGAAGCGGTCCTTCAAGCCGGTGGGGCGGCGGGGGTGGCTGGCACACTCGCAGCAATGCAGCAGATCTTCGCAGTCACCGTCCCCTTCTTCGCGCTAGTGCTGTTCGGTTACCTGGCCGCCCGCCAGAAGGTGCTGCCCGAAAGTGCGATTCCCGGCCTCAACGCCTTCGTCCTGTACTTTGCGCTGCCGGCCATGCTGTTCCGCTTCGGCCGCACCACGCCGCTGGGCGAGCTGCTCAACCCGGTGGTGCTGGGCGTGTATGCGCTGGCGGCGCTGCTCATCGTGTTCGGTACCGTGTGGTTCACCCGCTCGGCCCGTGTGCACCTGAAGGACGCGGCCTTCGGCGCGCTGGTGGCGGCCTTTCCCAACTCGGGCTTCATGGGCGTGCCGCTGCTGGCCACGCTGCTGGGCCCGGCCGCCGCGGGGCCGGTGATCAGCACCATGCTGACGGACATGGTGCTCACCTCGTCGCTGTGCATCGCGCTGGCGCAGGCCCATGAAGCCAGCGGCCAGGGCGGGCGGGCAGCCGCCTTCAAGGCCCTGCGCGGCGTGGCCGGCAACCCGCTGCCGTGGTCCATCGCCGCAGGCGCGGTGGTGGGCGCGATGGGGCTGGAGTTTCCGCGCCCGGTGGACGTGATCGTGCGCATGCTGGCCGATGCGGCCACGCCGGTGGCGCTGTTCACCATCGGCGCGGTGCTGTGGCGGGCCGGCCAGCATGCGCACAGCCGCACGCCGGTGGCGCTGTACCTGCCGGTGGCCGGGGTCAAGCTGCTGCTGCACCCGCTGCTGGTGTGGGGCCTGGGCCGCGCCGCGCAGTCCGCCGGCCTGCCGCTGACCGACGGCCAGCTCACCGCCCTGACCCTGGCCGCCGCGCTGCCCAGCGCCAGCAACGTCGCGCTGCTGGCCGAACGCTACGGCGCCGACAACGGCCGCGTGGCCCGCATCATCATGAGCAGCACCCTGCTGGCCTTCGGCAGCTTCAGCCTGGCGGCTTGGTGGATGGGGGCGGGGTGAGGGGCGCCGGTCAAGATTGACCAGCGGGCGGCACGCAGGTGCTGCTCGTGCTCGCTACCCTTGCGAGCAGCAGCGAAAAGGAGGCCCTGGCCATGGCAGCGGAGCGAACCTACACACAGCGCGGTGCCCGGGTCAAAAAAACAGAGGCCACATCGGCCCGCCCCCAAACTTCCATTTCTGCGTCCGACTCGTCCAACATCGAATTGGTCTTCGGCTTCGTCGGGCCCACCGGCACCTACCTTGCCCAGGTGGCCGAAACACTCAAGGCCCAGCTGCGCGCGATGCAGTACCGGGTGGAAGAAGTGCGCCTGAGCGAGCTGATCACCACCTACCTGGGCAAGGGGAACGACTTTCCCAACGAGTACGAACGCATCCGCACCTTGATGGACCGCGGCACCGTCCTGCGCGAAACATCGAACCAGGCTGAGGTGGCGGCCCGTCTGGGCATCGCCAAGATCAGGGCGTTGCGCCAGCAACTCACGGGGGACGTCCGAGCCCCGGCCAGCCGCACGGCCTACTTCGTCCGCTCCTTCAAGCGACCCGAGGAAGTAGAGCTGTTCAGGCAGGTCTACGGTCAGGCCTTCACCCTGATTTCCGTTTATGCCTCACGGCACTGGCACAAGGAATTTCTGACCAAACAGATCGCCCCTTCCCTGGGTGACAAGCGGGGTCAAGCCGAGATGCTGGCCACCGAACTGATCACGCGCGACTACCAGGAAGAAGGGCGCAAGCTCGGCCAGCGGGTGGGCAAGACTTTTCCGCTCGCCGATTGCTTCGTGGTCAGCGAGTCGCGCACCGAGCTGGAACGGCAGCTTCAGCGCCTGGTATTGCTGACCTTCGGGCATCCTTACGTGTCCCCCACACGGGACGAGCAGGCGAAGTTCTTTGCCAAGGCGTCGGCGCTTCGATCGCTCGACTTGTCCAGACAAGTGGGTGCAGCCATCGTCGACGGCCATGGCGAGATCCTCGGCACAGGCTGCAACGAGGTGCCGCGCTTTGGCGGTGGTTTGTACTGGGCCGAGGACGACGACGCGATGCGAGATTACGAGCGCGGCGGGGATGCCAATGTCGATTTCAAGCGTGAGATGGTGGAAGACGCCTTCGACCGGATGAAGCGAAGGCCGGGCTTGCTGGACGAGTCGGCCAGGCAGCAAAGCAGCGCGGAGCTGGCCAGGCAAGCACTGTTCTCCCCTGACGCCTATCTGCGCGAGGCGCAATTGTTCGATGTCATCGAATTCGGTCGCGCCGTGCACGCGGAAATGGCGGCCATCACCCAGGCGGCACGCGCTGGTGTACGTCTGCAGGACGCGCGACTCTTCTGCACCACGTTCCCATGCCATCTGTGTGCCCGCCACATCGTGGCGGCGGGCATCCGGGAGGTGGTGTTCATCGAGCCCTACGAAAAGAGCCGCACGGCAGACTTGTACAGTGACTCGATCAGCGTGGAAGCACTGGAAGCCTCCAGCAGCCGCGCCGACTTCCGAGCCTTCGTCGGGGTGGCGCCGCGACGCTACATGGACTTCTTCGAAGCGGCATCGGCGCGAAAAACCGACGAAGGTAAGATTCAACTCGTCGACCCCAGCATGGCCGTTCCTCGCATCCAACGCAGGGCCTTCACGTACACCTTCGTGGAGCCGTTCGTGATCGACGACACGCCACCACCCCCATCCGCCGACATCGCAAAGAGCATCCCATGAAGCAGCAAGACTCTTTCATGCAGCAGTTCAGCGACGCCCGCAAGGAGGTGACGCAGCTGCGGTCCTGGATGGGCGAATCGGCCAAGATGGCCACCCTGACCTTCCCGGCCACCGTGCCGCCCTTGAAGGCGCCGCGGCGCGTCGTTGCGCCAACGAAGCCCAAGCGCTGAGACGCTGGGATGTCGGCCTGCGCCGGCACCCCCAGCCGCTCCCCCACCGGCCGGTCATTCAGCCGTCGATCAAGGCCGGGTCCCAGGCATGCACCGTCTGCTGCTGCTCGCCCAGGCCTTCGATGCCAAGGCGCATCGTGTCGCCGGCCTTCAGGTACACCGGCGGCTTGTGGCCCA
>CAKZXL010000885.1 GCA_937883885.1 uncultured Aquincola sp.
GTGGCCAGGCCCGCGCCCACGGCGCCCAGGCGCTGGGTGAGGCTCTGCAGTTCGCTCTCGGCGGCCTCGATGTCCTTGCGCGGCACGGTGTCGGCCAGTTCCTTCAGCCGTGCGACGCGCTTGTCGGCGAGCGACTTGGCCGCACGCAGTTCGGCCAGCTGGGCCGACTGGTTGGAGCGCTCGATGGGGGCGGTCGAGGGCACCACGTAGGCCAGCACGTCCCCCTTGCGCACCGCCTGTCCCGGGTTGGGCAGGCCGCGCGGCCCCGTCTCGATGCGGCCGGCGTTCAGCGGCTGCACCTTGCCACCTGCGTTCGGGTCCATCAGCACGGTGCCGTTCAGCTCGACCGAGCGCGGCAGTTCGGCCTCCTCGGCGACCATGGTGCGCACGCCGAGCTGGCGCTGGGCGGGCTTGGGCAGGAAGACGCTGCCATCGGGCTGGCGTTGCGGACCGTTGGCGCTCGGCGCGGCCGGCGCATCGCCGTGGTCGTGTCCTTCGCCGGCCTGCGCCGGCCACGTGGCCGCCAGAGCCAGCACGATGCCCAGCCCGGCCAGGCGGTTCGTCATGGCGCGCTTCATGCCGCACCTCGCGCGTGCGGCTGGCGGCCCGCCATCAGGCGCCTGCCACCGAGCACCAGGACCGCCAGCGCGGCCAGGCCGCCGACGGCCCAGCCGGCGTACTCCTTCCACGAGTGTTCGTGGACCGCTTCATCGGCGTGCAGGGTCTCGTGCAGGTCGAGTTCGCCGGCCAGCAGGTCGACCTCGGCGCCGGCCGTCACCGTCGCGGTGATCGGTAGCACGCCGGGCTTCGGCGCTTCCTTCAGCACCACCTCGTAGGCGTCGTCGCCCTGGGCCTGGGCGCTGAACTTCGTGCCCGCGATGTCGAGCTCGATCTTCGCGCCGCGCACGGGCGCGTTGTCGGCGAAGCGGTCCAGGTACAGCGTGACCTGCTTGCCGTCGAGCACGCCGACCAGCTCGAAGGTTTCGGAGACGGCCGCAAAGCGGGGCAGCGCCGTGCCAGCGGCGGCAGGTGCAGCGTCGCCGTGGTCATGGCCTTCGCCGGCGATCGCAGGGCATGTGGCGCCGAGGAGCAGGGCCGCGAGGCCGAGCGCGGCCCAGGGGTGGGATGAGGTCATGGGATGGAGGTCCTGAATGGGTTTGCGGTGCATGTCGGTGGGGTGCCGTCTCATCGCGGCAGCAGGCCCACGGCCTGGCGCCAGGCGGAGATGGCCGCGGCGAGCTCGATGCGGGCGCGGGCGGCCTGCCGCTCGGCATCGGCCGTCTCGGCCTCGATGCGCAGGCGAGTGGGCAGGTCGGTTTCGCCGAGACGGAAGGACTTGTCGAAGAAGCCGCGCGACTCGCGCGCCAGTTGGGCGCGCCGCTCGGCCGCGGCAAGCTGCGTCCGCGCGGCGTCGGTGCGGGCACGCGCGGACTCGCGTTCGCTGGCCAAGCGGGCGCGTTCGAGGGCGATCTGGGCCTGCAGTTCGAGCGCCTCGGCGCGCGCCGACGCCACACGCGCGTCGTGCCGAGGGCCGGCGCCGAAGGGGATGCGCACGCCGACGGTGAAGGTCTGATGGTAGGACTCGCCGTAGGCGCCTCGGTCGCGCGTGGCGGCGATCGTCAGTTCCGGATTGGCACGCGACTGCGCGGCCGCCAGCGCGACCGCACCCTCGGCGACGGCGGCACGGTCGTTCAGCGCGAGCAGCTCGGCATGGGTGTCGGTGTCGCCTCCGCCGGTGCCGGCCAAGGGCGGCTCCGGCTCGCCATCGGCCGCGGCGCCACCCTCCGCACCGAGCCTCGGCTGCGCGGTGAGCGAGCCGAGGTGCATGCGCGCCGCCGTGAGAGCGCTCTCGGCCTGCGCGACGGCGGCCTCGGCGGCGGCCACCGCGCCGTCGGCCTGGTGCAGGTCGGCGCGCGCGAGGTCGCCCGCCTTTAGGCGCTTGGCGACATCGGCTGCGATACGACGGACGCTGTCGAGCTGGCCGTGCGCCGCCTCCACTTCGACGCGGGCACGGTGCCAGGACCACCAGGCCTCGCGGACCGTGGCCGCGACGCGCAGCTGGGCGTCCGTGGTGCGGCTCTCCGCGGCGCGGCCCTCGGCCTCGGCCAGCGCCTGGCTGCGGCCCCGTTCACCGGGCAGCCACAACGGGATGGCGACGCCGGCCTCGTACTCGCGCGTGCCGAGATTGCGGTTCAAGCGGTCGGTCTTGGAGGAGAGCTCTAGGGACGGGGACTCCGGCGTCCAGGCTTGGGCCGCCTGCGCCTGGGCGCGCGCCGCGTCGCGGCGGACGCTGAGCGCCTGCGCTTCGGGCTGCCGCGCCCACGCCGCTTCGAACGCGGCGCGCAGGGTCAGGCGTGCATGGCTCTGCGGCCCAGCTGCGGTCTGCGCTCGCGCATCCAGCAGGCCACCCGTCAGCGTCGCTGTCAGTGCCATGGCCAGGGCTGCGCGGACGAAATGCCGCTGCCGGCCTGCGACACGATTTCTTCTTCGGTGCATCCGATGCTCCAGTGTTGAAACAACCCACGGGAGATCGGCAAGGGGCGACCAAGCGGTCGCATCGGGCCACCAGCAGCGCCGCCGACGCGAACGTCAGGCTGCGCGCGCTCGGGCGCGAACGGGCTTCAGAAAGGGAAGGGACCCGCCTCGCCGATCAGGCGAGGGGCAGCCACTGGGGGCATTCGGGCGGGCTTTGCGGGATGCTGCGCACGGTGCTTCCGACCGGTGCGACCCGGTGCGAGGCCAGGGTGAGGGGAGCGATGTCGTCCGCCAGCACCGCCATGCCGGCAAAGTTGCCGTGGCAGTGGCCACAGTCGAAGTTGAACCCCGCCGGTGCGCCCTGGTCCGCCGGCACACTGCCTTCATCGGAACTCGCATGGCCCACGTGCTGGTGCTCGTGGTGACCCAGGTGCTGCGCCTGTTCGCCAGCTTCGTGCCCGCAGTACGCCGCGAGCGCCGCCCAGCTGAACTGGAGCGGCAACAGGGCAAGCAAGACGATGGCGAGCCAACGGCACATGGGAACAGTCTAGCAGCTACAGAGTTTCGGGACGCGCTCAGGGGGCTGGTTGCCGTGACCGGCGTCACCATCCTCCGGCGCGGATGCGCCGAACCTGGGCGTTCATCCGGTGCCGGTTCGAAGGCAGGGTGCGTGCAGCCGCGTGGAGTGCAGCGGTCGCGTTCGTGCATCCATGGCCACCTCAGTTTCGTTCCGGGTTGCGCAACAGGCGCAGGCCGTTGAAGACCACCAGCAGGCTGGCCCCCATATCGGCGAAGACGGCCATCCACATGCTGGCGCTGCCGAACAGCGCGAGCACCAGGAACACCGCCTTGATACCCAGGGCCAGTGCGATGTTCTGCCACAGCACGGCGTGCGTGCGCTGCGACAGGCGCACGGTCTCGGCGATGCGCCGCAGGTCGTCGTTCATCACGACCACGTCGGCAGCCTCCATCGCGATGTCCGTCCCGGCCGCGCCCATGGCCACGCCGATGTCGGCCTGGGCGAGTGCCGGCGCGTCGTTGATGCCGTCGCCAGTCATGGCCGTGGCACCGTACTGCTGCTGCAGGGCGAGGATCGCAGCCAGCTTGTCCTCGGGGAGCAGGTTGCCGCGGATGTCCGTCAGTCCGGCCTCGTGGCCGATCGCTTCCGCGGTGGCCTGGTTGTCGCCGGTCAGCATCACTGGTGTGATGCCCATGGCCTTGAGCTCGCCGACGGCGGCGGCCGACGAGGGTTTGATCGTGTCCGCCACCGCGAAGAGCGCGAGCACGCCGGTGGCCGTGGCCAGCAGGCTCACCGTTCGGCCGGCCTTTTCGTGCCGGCGGAGCACGGCCTCGATCTCGGCGGAACACTGGCCACGCTCCTCGATGAGGCGGTGGTTGCCCAGCACGTAGCGTTCGCCGTCGATGTCGGCCTCGATGCCGCGCCCGGAAAGCGCGGCAAAGTTCCGGGCTTCAACGTTGTTCGGCGTCAGCCCGGCGGCGATGGCACGCGACACCGGGTGGTCCGAGTGCGCGGCGAGGGCGGCCGCGACGTGCTCCGCCCGCGGCTTTGGCGTGCCGGTGGCCACCATCTGCCACTCGACCAGGCGCGGCTTGCCCTCGGTGATGGTGTCGGTCTTGTCGAGCGCGATGGCCTTGAGGAGGCGCGCCTGTTCCAGGTGGACGCCGCCCTTGACGAGGATGCCGCGCCGGGCCGCCGACGCCAGGCCGCTGACCACGGTGACGGGTGTCGAGATTACCAGCGCGCAGGGGCAGGCGATGACCAGCAGCACGAGCGCCTTGTAGACGGCCGCCAGTGCCGTCCAGCCGAATAGCCATGGGCCGGCGATGGCCACGGCCAGCGCCAGCACGAACACCGCCGGCGTGTAGATGGCAGCGAAGCGGTCGACGAAGCGCTGCGTGGGCGCGCGGCTGCCCTGGGCCTGCTCGACCGCATGGATGATGCGGGCCAGCGTGGACTGCGACGCCGCCGCCGTGACGCGGCATTCGATGGTGCCGGTCTGGTTGATGGTGCCGGCGTAGACCGCATCGCCCGGTCCCTTGTCCACCGGCAGGCTCTCCCCGGTGACTGGGGCCTGGTCGATGCTCGTGCTGCCTTCGGTGACGACCCCGTCCATCGCCACGCGCTCCCCCGGCCTCACGCGCACCGTCGCGCCGATCGGCACCTCGCGCACGGGCACGGACTTCCACGTGCCGTTGGCTTGCTGGAGGTCGGCCGTGTCGGGCGAGAGCGCCAGCAGCCCGCTGATCGCATTGCGGGCGCGGTCGACGGCGCGCGCCTCGATCAGCTCGGCGATGGCGTAGAGCGCCATGACCATCGCGGCCTCGGGCCACTGGCCGATGACGAAGGCACCAGCGACGGCCACGGACATCAGCGCGTTGATGTTGAGGCGTCCGTCTCGCAGTGCCGACAACCCCTTGCGGAAGGTGCTGAAGCCCGCCAGAGCAATGGCAGCGGCGGCGATCGCCAGGCCTGCCGGTCTTGACCAGGGTGCATCGGGGACGAAGAAGGACAGGCCCTCGGCGGTGATGGCCAGCGCGAGCGCGGCCAGCAGGCGGGGGAGGCCCGTGCCGGTCACCGCATCGTGTTCGTGCGCCCCGGCCTCGCCGTCGGCAGGGGAGTCCGACGCTTCGGGCCAGGGGTGGATCTCGAAGCCGGTGCCACGGATCGCCTCGACCGCGGCGAGCGCCGCCTGGGGCTCACCTTCGATGCGAAGGCTGCGTTCGCCCAGTTGGAAGCGCAGCCCCGTCAGCCCCCGGATACGTTCGACGGCGCGCCGGATCTCGGATTCCTCGGCAGCGCAGTCCATCGCAGGGACCCGAAATCGCTGACCACCCCGGTCCTGCTGCCCGACTGGCGCGGTCGCGACGCCCTCGACGGAACCGCAGCAGTCGCCACAGCTGGAGGGTGCCGGGGCGCGGGACGGCGACGTCGCGATGTCATGGGTGTGTTCATGGGCCATGTCGCCATTGAAAACCCTGAAGTGAGTATAGAGTCAAGGTGCATTACAAGCCCGTGCCCATCGGCGAACTGGCCCAGGCCAGCGGAACGCCCATCGAGACGATCCGGTTCTACGAGCGGGAGGGCCTGCTGCCCGCTGCGCCGCGCACGGAGGGGAACTACCGCATCTACACCCCGCAGCACGCCGAACGGCTGGGGTTCATCCGCCAGTGCCGCAACCTGGACATGACGCTCGATGAAGTGCGCGTGCTGTTGCGGTTCAAGGATCAGCCGCTGGCGGCTTGCGGCGAGGTGAACAGCTTGCTCGACGAGCACATCGGCCACGTGGCCGAGCGGATCCGCGAACTGCACGGGCTCGAGAAGGAACTCCGCAGCCTGCGGGCTGCCTGCTTGACGCCACATGTGGCCGCCGACTGCGGCATCCTGAACGGCATCGATCAGGCGGGAGCGCACGGGGCGGCGCAGCGCAAACGCAGGCACGTTCGCGGCGCTCATTGACCCACTTGTGAGTGATGCCATTCCAACGGGCTCGCCAGCGACAACGAACGAGTTCCTAGTTGACTCTGGATTCCCAAGGCCACTCAGCTTCTGCAGGCGATGGCCGGACTCTATGTCCCGCGCCCTTCCCGAAGGGAGGGGCCCCGCAGGGCGCCGCTCGTCTCACCAGAGGGCTCAGTGGCACCCGCCGCAGCACGAACCGGACGGCTTGGTGGGAGCGGTCGGGCCTGCCTGCACGGGCACCGGCGTGTAGCCTGCGTCCGTGATGGCCTCTGCCAGTTCCTCGGCGTCGGCAGAGGCCGGCTCCACCTGCACGCGGTGCGAGGCCAGGTCGATCGCGACCTTGGCATCCTTGTCCGTGGCCTTCAGTGCCTTGGTGATGGTGCTGACGCAGTGGCCGCAGGTCATGTCGTTGACTTCGAAGGTGATCATCGCTATCTCCAGTGGGACGGTTGGTAACGCTCATACTGTCGACCTTTCCACCGTTGTAAGGTCAAGCCATGAGTTGGAGAGACCCCTCTAGCTGCAGGCAGAAGCCAACGGTACTCTTGACCTTTCCATTGTTGGAACCTTGACGATGCGCAAACACTGAATAGCACATCGAGGCACCCATGAGCACAGCCGCACTGTCCAATCCACTCGGAATCAAGCTCCAGGTCACCGGGATGACATGCGCCTCGTGCGTCATGCGCGTCGAGAAGACGCTCAAGGCGGTGCCCGGGGTCAGGGAGGCGAGCGTCAACCTGGCGACGGAGGAGGCGTCTGTCAACGCCGATGCTTCCGTGACGGCGGATTCGCTGGCGGCGGCCGTCCGCAAAGCCGGCTACGACGTGGCGACCACCGAGACAACGCTCCTGGTGGAAGGCATGACTTGCGCGTCCTGCGTCACGCGTGTCGAGAAAGCGCTCCGCAAGGTACCCGGCGTCTCCGGCGCCACCGTCAACCTGGCGACCGAGAAGGCAACCATCCAGGCGCTATCGACCGTGCCGGTTTCGGCGCTGAAGGCGGCCATCGAGAAGGCCGGTTACGCGGCGAAGGACCTTCAGGACGAGAAGCCCAAGCCAGCCCATCGCCTACCGGTCTGGTGGCCAGTGGCGGCAAGCGCTGTGCTGACCCTGCCGCTGGTCACCCCGATGCTGCTGTCGCTCTTCGGCATCGAATGGATGCTGGGCGGCTGGGCGCAACTGGCACTGGCGACGCCGGTTCAGTTCTGGCTGGGCTGGCGCTTCTACCGTGCCGGCTGGAAGGCCGTACTCGCCAAGACCGGCAACATGGACCTGCTGGTGGCGCTGGGCACCTCCGCCGCCTACGGACTTTCCGTCTACCTGCTCTTCAAGCACGCCGGGCACGGCATGCCGCACCTCTACTTCGAGGCTTCGGCGGCCGTCATCACGCTGGTCCTGCTGGGCAAGTGGCTGGAGCACCGGGCCAAGCGGCAAACCGCCCACGCCATCCGCGCGCTGAACGCGTTGCGGCCGACCACTGCGCGGGTCCGCTGGGATGGCGAGGAAGTCGACATTCCGGTGGAGCAAGTCACCGTGGGCGACCTCGTCGTCATCCGGCCGGGTGACCGCGTCGCCGTCGACGGCGAAATCGTCGACGGGCGCAGCCACATCGACGAGTCGCTCATCACCGGTGAGAGCCTGCCAGTACCCAAGGCCCCCGGAGACAAGGTCACCGGCGGCGCCATCAACGCCGAAGGCGCGCTGACCGTTCGCACGACCGCCATCGGCGCGGAGACGACGCTGGCCCGCATCATCCGCATGGTCGAGTCGGCGCAGGCGGCCAAGGCGCCGATCCAGCGCATCGTCGATCGCGTGAGCGCGGTGTTCGTTCCGGTCGTCCTGCTGATTGCGCTGGCGACCTTCCTCGGTTGGGCGGCCTTCACGGGGGACTGGGAACACGCACTGATCAACGCGGTGGCCGTGCTGGTCATCGCCTGCCCCTGTGCGCTGGGCCTCGCGACGCCGACAGCCATCATGGCCGGTACCGGGGTCGCCGCGCGACACGGCATCCTCATCAAGGACGCCGAAGCGCTGGAGGTCGCGCATGCGGTGACGGTGGTCGCCTTCGACAAGACCGGTACGCTCACCGAAGGCAAGCCTTCGCTCGCGGCGGTGGCGGCGGCCGAAGGGACCAGTCGTGATGAGGTGCTGCGCCTCGCGGCCGCGCTCCAGAAGTCGAGCAGCCATCCGCTCGCGGTGGCGGTGATGGACAAGGTGCGCGAGGAGCGGCTGCCGGTGCCGGAAGCCCAAGATGCGAAGGCGCTTCCGGGTCGTGGTGTCGAAGGCACGGTCCGAGGCCGGAAACTGGCGCTGGGCAGCACGCGGATGCTGCGCGAGCTCCAGTTGGACGAGGGCCATCTGCTGGGCGAGGCGCGGCGGCTCGAAGGGCAGGGGAAGACCGTGTCCTGGCTGGTCGGCTCGGAAGGGGACCAGTGGCGCCTGCTGGGATTGCTGGCGTTCGGTGACACGATCAAGCAAAGCGCCGCTGCAGCGGTGGCGCGGCTCCATCAGCTGGGAATCAGGACGGTCATGCTGACCGGGGACAGCCGGGGCGCGGCCGAGGCTGTCGCGAAGGCACTCGGCATCGACGACGTGCGCGCCGAAGTCTTGCCGGGCGACAAGGCGGCCGTCGTGAAGGAACTGCGCGACGCCGGCGCCGTGGTCGCGTTCGTCGGCGATGGCCTGAACGACGGCCCCGCACTCGCCGCGGCGTCCGTGTCGTACGCGATGGCGGGCGGCGCCGACGTAGCGACCGAGACCGCTGGCATCACGCTCATGCGCGGCGACCCGCGGCTCGTGGCGGATTCGCTGGACATCTCGCGCCGTACCTACTCGAAGATCAAGCAGGGCCTGTTCTGGGCATTCGGCTACAACGTGCTTGGCATCCCGCTGGCCGCGCTGGGGATGCTGAGTCCCGTCATCGCTGGCGCGGCGATGGCCTTCAGCAGCGTGAGCGTCGTGGCCAACGCATTGACGTTGCGGCGCTGGCAGGGTGCCGCTGACGCGCCGGCCGCGCAGCGCCCGGAGCAATCGCAGCCCGTGGCCGTGTCAGGGAGCACCAGATGAGCATGAACATCGGCGAAGCGGCGAAGGCCTCGGGGGTGTGGGCGAAGATGATTCGCCACTACGAGAGCGTCGGGTTGTTTCCGGAAGCGGCACGAACCGAGTCCGGCTACCGCCAATACACGGACAAGGAAGTCAGCACGCTGCGCTTCGTCCGCCAGTCGCGCGACCTGGGCTTTTCCATTGAGCAGATTCGCGAGTTGCTCGGGCTGTGGCAGGACCGCAAGCGTCCGAGCCGCCAGGTGCGCGCGTTGGCGCAGGCCCACATCGAAGAACTGGATGAGAAGCTCGAGGAGCTCCAGTCCATGAAGGCGACGCTCGAGCACCTCGTGCATTGTTGTCATGGGGACGATCGGCCCGATTGCCCGATCATCGACTCGCTGGCGCAGGAACGAAGCGAACGGGAGAGGCGTCCTGTGGGAGAGACTGGAAAAAGCCGTCGCGGGACAACTGGGCTGCGGGCGGGACGACGCGGGCGCGCGACCGCCTGACTGCGCGTGCCGGCATTGGACAAGAGGACCGAGTCATCGTTGGCCCCCAATGCCACGGCTAGAGAATCCGCAGATCGCCGACGAGTCTCGTTCGGCGTGCGCGCCGCTTCGTGATCGCTTCGTCCTCCCGCGACCAGCCAAAGGAACCACCCCAGACCCAGAAGTCCCCTGCAAGCCGGATGAACCGGACCTGTCCAAGGACGCCGGTGAACTCGATGGCGCCATGATCCTGCTCGAAGTCAAAGACGAGGCGGTGGACGCCAGCCTGGAGTCGCATCCGGACCATGGACTGGGGCACGGTCTCGATGGGGCGCGAGTCATCCACCGACACTGCAACGAGGTGGCGTGTGTCTCCCCAACCGCTGCGTACCACGTAGACGGTCAAC
>CAKZXL010000886.1 GCA_937883885.1 uncultured Aquincola sp.
GCGCTCACCGCCTACGTGCCGCACAACTTTCCGCACGACAAGCTGGAGCCGGGCCTCAACGAAAACGCCTTCTACGACCCCAGCAACTTCACCTACCCCGCGGGCACCTACATCTGCGAGGTGGAGGTGGACCCCCGCACCGGCGAGACGCGGGTGGACCGCTTCACCGCCTGCGACGATTTCGGCAACGTCATCAACCCGATGATCGTGGAAGGCCAGGTGCACGGCGGCCTGGCCCAGGGCATCGGCCAGGCGCTGCTGGAGCACGGCGTGTACGACGACGACAGCGGCCAGCTGCTGTCGGGCAGCTACATGGACTACGCCATGCCGCGCGCCGACAACTTCCCGCACTTCCAGGTCGAGACGGTGCAGGGCACGCCTTGCACGCACAACCCCTTGGGCGTCAAGGGTTGCGGCGAAGCCGGCGCCATCGGCTCGCCACCTGCGATCATCAATGCCATCTGCAACGCCATCGGCGTGCGCGACATGCCGATGCCGGCCACGTCGTTCACGGTGTGGAAGGCGCTGAACGCCTGAACAGGAAGCACAGCACATGCAAGCCTTCGAGTACTCCAAGCCCGCATCGGTGGCCGATGCGATCCGTGCCGCCGGCGGCGGCGATGCCAAGCTGCTGGCCGGCGGCCAGTCGCTGCTGGCGTCGATGAAGCTGGGCCTGGCCGCGCCGTCGGCGCTGGTCGACCTGAGCGGCATCGGCGAGCTGAGCGGCATCACCGTCTCGGGCGGCCAGGTGACCATCGGCGCGATGACCACCCATGCCGCCGTGGCCGCTTCGGCCGAGGTGCGGCAAGCCATTCCGGCGCTGGCCAAGCTGGCTGGTTTGATCGGCGACCGCCAGGTGCGCAACCGCGGCACCATCGGCGGCAGCCTGGCCAACAACGACCCGGCCGCCTGCTACCCGGCCGCCGTGCTGGGCCTGGGGGCCACCGTGCGCACCAACCAGCGCAGCATCGCGGCCGACGACTTCTTCAAGGGCCTGTACGAGACCGCGCTGGCCGAAGGTGAGGTGATCACCGCCGTCAGCTTCCCGGTGCCGCAGCAGGCTGGCTGGGAAAAGATGCGCAACCCGGCGTCGCGCTTCTCGCTGGTGGGCGTGTTCGTCAGCCGCGGACCGGCCGGCACGCGCGTGGCCGTCACCGGCGCCGGGCCGTGCGTGTTCCGCGTCAAGGCGCTGGAAGATGCGCTGTCGGCCAGCTGGTCGGCCGCCGCCTGCGAAGGTGTGAAGGTGAGCGCCGATGGCCTGAACACCGACCTGCACGGCTCGGCCGCCTACCGCGCGGCGCTCATCCCGGTGCTGGCCGGGCGCGCCGTCGCGGGGGCTTGAGCGGCCCTGCGCCGCGCACCCGCCTGCAACGCCGCACCCTGTTGCGGCGTTCCGCTTTTCACAGGGGCTTCGTCTTTTGTCTTCCAACGCCGTTCTGCCCGCCAGCATCGATGACACGCTGAACCTGCTGCTGCAGCACGACTACGTGGCCGAGCGCACGCTGGCCACCACCGTGTTCCTGTCGCTCAAGCTGCAGCGCCCCTTGTTCCTGGAAGGGGAGCCGGGCACCGGCAAGACCGAGATCGCCAAGACCCTGGCCCGCATGCTGGGCCGGCCCTTGATCCGCCTGCAGTGCTACGAGGGCCTGGACCTGGCCGCCGCCGCGTATGAATGGAACTACCCGCGGCAGATGATGGAGATCCGCCTGGCCGAAACCTCGGGCGCCAACCGCGAGGCCCTGGGCCGCGACCTCTTCAGCGAGCGCTTTTTGATCCGCCGCGCGCTGCTGCAGGCCATCTCGCACGACCAGCCGCTGCCGCCGGTGCTGCTGATCGACGAGCTGGACCGGGCGGACGAACCCTTCGAGGCCTTTTTGCTGGAGGTGCTGTCCGACTTCCAGATCACGATTCCTGAGCTGGGCGTGGTGAAGGCGCCCGAGCCGCCCATCGTGGTGCTCACCAGCAACCGCACGCGCGAGATCCATGACGCGGTCAAGCGCCGCTGCCTGTACCACTGGGTCGACTTTCCCGATGCGGCGCGCGAGGCGCAGATCCTGGCGCAGCGCGTGCCCGGCGCGCCCGAGCGCCTGGCCGCCGAGATCGTGGCCTTCGTGCAGCGGCTGCGCGCGGTGGAGCTGTACAAGCTGCCCGGCATCGCCGAGACCATCGAATGGACCCGCGCGCTGATGGCGCTGGACGCGGTGGTGCTGGACCCGCAGACGGTGAACACCACGCTGGGCGTGCTGCTCAAGTACCAGGACGACATTGCCAAGGTCCAGGGCGGCGAAGTGGCGCGGTTGCTGCAGCAGATGCGCGACGGCGCGCAAGCCACCTGAGACGACAGCCCCGCCCCGCATGCACCGCCTGGCCGAGAACGTGATGCACTTCGGGCGCGTGCTGCGCCAGGCCGGCGTGCCCGTGGGCACCGACCGCATCCAGCTGGCGCTGCAGGCCTTGCAGGTGGCGGGCCTCGAATCGCGTGCCGACTTTCGCGCCGCGCTGGCGGCCTGCCTGCTGGACCGGCATGAACACCGCGCCATGTTCGACCAGGCCTTCGACCTGTACTGGCGCGACCCCGACCTGGCCGGCCGCATGATGCAGATGCTGCTGCCGCAGGTGCGCGCCAACGACGCGGGCGCACCACCGCCCCCGCCCGAGAACCGCCGCCTGGGCGAAGCCTTCTCGGCCGGTGCGCCACCGCGCCCACTCCAGCCCGAGCCGCCCGACGAGGTGCAGGTCGAAGCCACGCTCACCTTCAGCGAACGTGAGCTGCTGCAGCGCGCCGACTTCGACACCATGAGCCCCGACGAATGGCTGCAGGCCAAGCGCGCGCTGCGCCGCATGAAGCCGCTGTTCGAGCC
>CAKZXL010000887.1 GCA_937883885.1 uncultured Aquincola sp.
GCGCTGGGCCGACTTCCTGGTGGTGATCACCGCGGGCGGTGCCGGCACCCGCCACCTGGTCAATGCCGAGGTGCTGGACGCGCTGGGTCCGCGCGGCTTCCTGGTCAACGTGTCGCGCGGCAGCGTGATCGACGAGGCCGCGCTGGTGAAGGCGCTGCAGCAGGGCCGCATCGCCGGTGCCGGCCTGGACGTGTTCGACCGCGAGCCGCACGTGCCCGGCGAGCTGATGCAGATGGACAACGTGGTGCTGCTGCCCCACATCGCCAGCGGCACCGAAGAAACCCGCCAGGCGATGGCCGACCTGAGCTTCGACAACCTGCAGGCCTTCTTCAGCGAAGGGCGGGTGCGGGCGTCGGCGCTGTAGCCCGCCGCGCGGGCTGGGCCGGCTTACACCACCGCGGCCACGCCGGCACCTACGCCCAACAGCCCGGCCACGCCGCTCAACAGCGCCACGTCGCGGCGTTCATTGCCGATGCGCCAGGCTTGCCAGGCGGCAAAGCCCAGGGCGGCGGTGAGGGACAGCAGGACGAGGGTGAGCGGTTCCATGGAATCTCTCTGAAGTGACGCCAGCATGGAGAGCTGCCGCGGCTGGAAAGTTCCGGGGCGGAAACGCCCCACGACACCGCTTCGTCAGGCGGCCAGGGCAACATCGGGCGACTCTGGAGCTGAGAGCTGCTCGCTGAAGAACATCACCTCCGAGCCCATGTAGCGCTGTTGCGCCGTGTAGTGCAGGCCGTATGTGAACGACGCTGCATAGGCGTACATCGCACGGATTTCATCCGCGTTGTCGTAAGACACGACCCAGGGGCGTCTGAACCGCTTGCTACCCAGGAGCCCCGCTATCCGCGCATGGTCTTCGTGCATGTAGAAGTTGCGGTAGAGGCCTGCGCCCTTCACGTAGTAAGGTGGATCGAGATAGACCAACGACTTCCGCGGCAGGAACCGATGGCAGCGCTGCAGCAATTGGTGAGCGTCTTCTTCATAGACGCTGATGGCTTGTGCGCGACGCCCAATGCGGTCCAGCCGCTGGCATAGTTGGTCGCGCATGAAGCGGGCGTCAAGCCGATAGGTACCTGCCTGGGCCTTGCCTCCGATCACGCCGCCTTTGAGGATGCCGGACCGATTGGTGCGGTTCATGAACAAGGTGGCAAAGCCTCGCTCCAGGTCGCTGCCGCCAACAACCCCAAGCATCACGTCGCGCCAGTGATGCCAGGCCTCAATGGTCACCGGTTCATTTGCCACCATGGCCGACAGTTCGGCCGTTCGCTGTGTGGCCACGCGCCAGAAGACGGCTACGGCGGGGTCCGCGTCGTTGATGTGGACGTGTTCGACCACATCGTCCAGCAGCAAGGCCAGGGCGACGCCTGCCCCACCAGCATACGGTTCAAGGTAGTGGCCGCCCGTCAGCTTGTTGTTGGTGATCACCTCTGCGATGAGCGGAGCAAATCGCGCTTTGCCGCCGGGGTAGCGCAGGGGGGTGTAGAGCTTGTTCGAGTACATGAGCGGAGGGCACTGTAGCTAAGCGCGGCAAGCTTGGCCAGCCTCAGTCGGTGATGCGGCGAGCGGTTTTCGCAGCGGCGCCCTCGAAAGCGCTGATGAACGCCGCCGTCTCATCGGGATGGCAGAGTGCCCATTCTCGAATGACGCCCCAGCGCAGCAGCGTCTTTCCGTGGGCCTCCCACCAGCCCTTGTTGGCCTCGCGCTGAGCACTTGCTCCGGATAGCTGCGAGAAGAACGTGCTGCGCACTCGGTCTGTCGTCGGGTTGGTCACATCGAATCGGCGCAGGGCGTCGTGCCAAGGGCCTGCAGGCGCATCGATCACCTTCCGAAGGAAGGCCTTGACCACGTTCTCTGGTGAGCGATCAGTGCCAGTGGCACCTTTGTGGCATGGCAGCTTGACCGTGTTGCCACGCGCAGCAGCCTTTCGCGGAATCGTGGTGTCCGCATCTACCACCAGCACGCGCTGCTTGAAGAGAGGGTCCTTGTCAGGCAGGGCGATCAAATTGGATCCTCCCACTCCAAGCGCAACGAGCTTGATCTGCACGCCCAGCTTGCGCCCAAGCGCTGCACGTTTGGCGCTGGGCATGAGTGCATCGAAAAACTGCGCTCCCTCGGCGTCTTCGAAGTACAACGCTAGCACGGGCTTCCTGGAGCGCTTGGGCTGAGGCTGGTCTGGGCGAAGCGCCACGTCGTCCAGGATGGCCTTGAGTGATTGGTCATCGGCAAGTCTGGGATGGCGGGTGTCCAGCAGGTAGATCACCTTGTCGGGAGCGCGTTCATTGCCTCCGCCCTCGGGATGGACGGCCTCTATCAAGCGCGGCGAGTGTGTCGTGGCGATGATTTGCAAGCTCAGACGTTTCGCTTGCATCTTCAGTGCGGCGATCAGTCGATCAATGGCATGTGGATGGAACCCAACGTCAAGTTCGTCGATGACCAGTAGGCCACCGGCATACGCGTCGCCTTGTTCGCGCGCCAGCCGATTGAAAGAAGCCAATGCGGTGGCGATGCTGGCCAGGCTGTCTTGACCCATTGACACTGCCAGCGAGTCGTGCGCGCTATATCCAGGCTGAAGGGTTCGCTTCTTTGAGCCTCTGATGCTTTGGTGCGTGACATTGGTATTCACATCGCAGCCCAGGATCACTGCAGCGACGAAATCAGCCATCAATGCCTTGTCTTCGTCCTCCACGGCGATCTTCTTGCTTTCAACCTCCCGCTCGTCCGCTTCGCCGATCGAAGCCAGCCGCTTGATGCCGAGGAAGATGGTGGGCAGTGGCACCTTGGCATCCGGACCGACCGGATCATTCGGGGCTTTGTCCACCGTTCGTGGCACGACCCGGGCCCGCTTCCACTCGCCGCGCTGCGTCAGGGCGCAGCGCTTGCGAACCACCACACCGCCGACCTCAGCGACCACGATCGGCGCGGCAGACGGGTCTTGCTGCGCAGTCGCCACTTCCGACAAAGCGAGATAAACGATGCGCTCGATGTTGGCGGAGTAGGGCTCTCCAAAATAACTTTTCGGACCGCCCTTCGAGATGCCGAATGTGTTGGCCACGAGGCCTTGGATCGTGGATTTGCCGATGCCGTTGTGTCCAGCAATGATTGTGAGCCGATCGGCAAAATCGATCCTCAGATCTTCAAGCTTGCGAAATGCCGGACTGCCGAACTCCAGCGAGCGGACTTTGATTCGTCCGTAGCCACTTGCCATTGCGCCTCCTCCGCCGTGTCAGGGTCTAGACGTGTGCGCAAGTATGCCGGTATCAAAAATCATTGCTAAATCCGGTATAACGCGAAGAACGCAATCAAAAAAAGCCCCGAGGCTTGCGCCCCGGGGCTTTGCGGTTCTAGCTGGCAATGGCTGGCAGCCCGCTCACCGGAACATGTTCGGCAACCACAGCGAGAACGCCGGCACGTAGGTCACCAGCATCAGGCACACCGTCAGGGCGCCGTAGAAGGGCAGGATGGATCGCATCCCCTGCCCCACGGAGCCCCCGCCGATGGCGCAGCCGACGAACTGCGTGGTGCCCACCGGCGGCGTGTTCAGGCCCAGTGCGCAGTTGATCAGCATCATGATGCCGAACTGCACCGGGTCCATGCCGAAGTGCTGGGCGATGGGCAGGAAGATCGGCGTGCAGATCAGGATCGTGGCCGCCATGTCGAGGAAGGTGCC
>CAKZXL010000888.1 GCA_937883885.1 uncultured Aquincola sp.
CGACACGCGCATCTGGGGCACGGGCCTGATCTGGGCGGCCGCGGTGCTGACCATCTGGTCGATGGTGTACTACCTGCAAAAAGCGCTCCCCGACATCCGCGCCAACGTGCGGTGACGCAAGCCACACCCACCGGTCGCCAGCCCGCGTTGGTGGCCGCCATGCCGCCGGTCTTCGTGCTGATCTGGAGCACCGGCTTCATCGTGGCCCGCTACGGCATGCCGCATGCGCCGGCGCTGGCGCTGCTGAGCTGGCGCTATGGCCTGTCGGTTCTGGCCTTTGCGGTGTGGATCGCGCTCACCCGCCCGGCCTGGCCGCAGGGCCGCACGCAGTGGTGGCATCTGGGCGTCACCGGTGTGCTGATGCATGCGGTGTACTTGGGCGGCGTGTGGTCGTCGGTGCGGGCGGGTGCTTCGGCCGGCACGGTGGCCTTGATCGCCGGCCTGCAGCCCGTGCTCACCGCGGTCTGGGTCTCGGCCACCGGGCAGGAAAAGCGCGTGACGCCGCTGCAATGGACCGGTCTGGCGCTGGGCCTGGCCGGCCTGCTGCTGGTGGTGTGGCGCAAGCTGGGGCAGGGCGAGCTGGGGGCCTGGAACCTGCTGCTGGCGGTGGGCGCGTTGCTGGGCATCACCGCCGGCACTTTGTATCAAAAGCGGCATGTGGCGTCGTGCGACGTGCGCACCGCCAACTTCGTGCAGCTGCTGGCAGCCTTCGCGGTCACGCTGCCTGCTTCTTGGCTGATCGACACCCAGCCGGTGCAGTGGCACCCCGAGTTGATCGGTGCGCTGGCCTGGTCGGTGCTGGTGCTCACGCTGGGGGGCAGTTCGCTGCTGTACCTGCTCATCCAGCAGGGTGCGGCCACGCGGGTCACCAGCCTGCTGTACCTGGTGCCGCCCTGCACCGCGGTGATAGCCTGGCTGCTGTTCCGCGAAGCCCTGGGCCCCCTGGTGCTGACGGGTCTGGCGCTGACGGCCGTGGGCGTGGCGCTGGTGGTCAAGGCACCTCGCAGCGCGGCGTCAACCCTGGCTTGAGCGGCTCGAAAACCCGGGCGGCGATCTGCTTAGAATCCGCCCCTCGCGCTTGACACTGCACGGGGCCGACGGCTGTAATCGTCCGGCCCGGCTCGACCCGGTTTTCACCGGACACTCTTGAGCTTCGCAGGCTCCAGGCGCGCTAGCCGCCCCATTCGTCGAACGACACGTCTAACAGCGTAGAGGGACCCCTTCGTGAACAAGAGTGAACTGATCGATCACATCGCCCAGCAGGCCGACATTTCGAAGGCCGCCGCCGGCCGCGCCCTGGAGGCCGTGATCGGCGGTGTCAAGACCACGCTCAAGAAGGGCGGCAGCGTGTCGCTCGTCGGCTTCGGCACCTTCTCGGTCACCAAGCGGGCGGCGCGCAGCGGCCGCAACCCGCGCACCGGCGCCACGATTAAAATCAAGGCTGCCAAGGTTCCCAAGTTCCGCCCCGGCAAGGGCCTGCGGGACTCTCTTTGATCCACCAGTCACTGGGTGCTTAGCTCAGCCGGTAGAGCGGCGCCCTTACAAGGCGTAGGTCGGCGGTTCGAACCCGTCAGCACCCACCAGCGACAATAGGCGGCTCCGGGCCGCCGGCATACCAACAAAGGCGGGCCCCGGGGTCCGCCTTTGTGCCATCCAGGCACCACCTCTCTGCACCGAAAGCCGTTCCCGCATGTTCGAGTTCGTTCGCAATAACACCCGCCTGCTGCAGGGCATCCTGGTGGTGCTGATCTTCCCGGCCTTCGTGGTCGCCAGCTGCCAGGGATACAACCAGTTCATGGAGGGCGGCAACGCCACCGTGGCCAAGGTCGATGGGCAGACCATCACCCAGGCCGAGTGGGACGCGGCCCACCAGCGCCAGGCCGAACGTGTGCGCCAGCAGATGCCGGGCATCGACCCCAAGATGCTGGACACGCCCGAAGCCAGGCACGAGACGCTGGAGCAGATGGTGCGCGAGCGTGTGCTGTTCGCGGCCATCAACCAGCAGCACCTGGCCGTGACCGACGAGCGCCTGCAGCGCGAGCTGCTGGCCGTGCCCCAACTGGCCGCGCTGCGCCGCCCCGATGGCAGCTTCGACGTCGATGCGTACAAGGCGCTGCTGGCCGCCCAGGGCATGTCGCCTGCGTCGTTTGAAGCCAGCGTGCGCCAGGACGCCGCGATCAAGCAGGTGGTGGGCGGCGTGGAAGCCAGTGCCTTCGCGCCCGATGGCGTGGCCCGCCAGTCGCTGGACGCGCTGCTGCAACGCCGCCAGGTGCAGCTGCAGCGCTTTCTCACGCGCGATTACGTGGGCAAGGTGCAACCGACCGACGCCGACCTGGAAGCCTTCCACAAGTCGCACAGCGACCTCTTTCGCGCGCCTGAGCAGGCCCGCATCGAGTACGTGGTGCTGACGCTGGACAGCCTGGCCAAGGACGTGACGGTCAGCGACGAAGAGCTGCGCAAGTACTACGACGAAAACGCCGCCCGCTACACCGCGGCCGAAGAGCGCCGCGCCAGCCACATCCTGGTCAAGGCCGACAAGGACGCGCCGGCCGCCGACCGCCAGAAGGCCAAGGCCAAGGCAGAAGCGCTGCTGGCCGACCTGCGCAAGAACCCCGGCAGCTTTGCCGAGGTGGCCAAGAAGAACTCCGACGACCCGGGCTCGGCCGAGCGCGGTGGCGACCTCGATTTCTTTGGCCGCGGCGCGATGGTCAAGCCCTTTGAAGACGCCGCCTACGCGATGAAGCCGGGCGAGATCAGCAATGTGGTCGAGAGCGATTTCGGCTACCACATCATCAAGCTGGACGCGGTGCGTGGCGGCCAGAAAAAGCCGTTCGAGGCCGTGAAGGCCGAGATCGAAGCCGAGGTGCGCAGGCAGCTGGCCCAGCGCCGCTACGCCGAGGCGGCCGAGCAGTTCAGCAACACCGTGTACGAGCAGGCCGACACGCTGCAGCCGGTGGTCGACAAGCTCAAGCTGGCCAAGCAGACCGCGGTGGTGCAGCGCACCCCGGTGCCGGGCGCCACCGGCGCGCTGGCGTCGGCCAAGCTGCTGGACGCGGTATTTGCCACCGATGCCACGCAGAACAAGCGCAACACCGAGGCGGTGGAAATCGGCCCCAACCAGCTGGCGGCTGCGCGGGTGGTCGAGTACACCCCGGCCCGCGTGCTGCCGCTGGCCGAAGTGAAGTCGCAGGTGCGCGACCGTGTGGTGGATGAGCAGGCGATGGCCCTGGCCCGCAAGGACGGCGAAGCGCGCCTGGCGCAGCTCAAGGCCGACGCCAAGGCCGACGGCCTGCCGGCGGCGATCGAGGTGTCGCGCGCACAGGCCCAGGGCCTGCAGCGCCCGGTGCTGGACGCGGTGATGCGCGCCGATGCCAACCAGCTGCCGGCCACGCTGGGCGTGGACGTGCCGGGTGAGGGCTACGTGGTGGCCCGTGTGACGCAAGTGAGCCCGCCCGACGCCAAGTCCCCCGAGATGCAGCAGCTGATGCCGCGCTACGCGCAAGCCTGGGGCACCGCCGAAGCCAACGCCTACATGAGCGCGCTGCGCAGCCGCTTCAAGGTGGAGTTCAAGGGCAACGGCGTGGCCCCGGTGGCCGCCGCTGCCACCGGCACCGAGACGAAATAAAGCTTGATGGCCTACGCAAGTGGGCTATACTCATCGGCTCTGCGGTGGCTGTAGCTCAGTTGGTAGAGTCCCAGATTGTGATTCTGGTCGTCGTGGGTTCGAGTCCCATCAGCCACCCCATCCCAGCGTTTCATCAGGTCCCATGCCGGACCGAACTTCCCGCCGAATCAACGACTTAGCCGGTCGCTTGAGTCAGGAAGGTTCCTGCCGTCCCACGGCAGCGCAGCGCAAGTAGGGGAACATGTAGGGGAACAAATGGCGTTCGTCATGCCATTTGGAGCTTTGTTCCCCTATGCTCACCGACAAGCAGTGCAAGAACGCGTTCTGCCCACAGGGCAGAGCCCGCACCCGGGCGACCGATTCAGGTGGTCTCTACCTCGAAGTTGCCGGCACCGGGTCCAAGCGCTGGTTCTGGAAGTACTACTTCGACGGCAAAGAGAAGCGCCTCTCGTTGGGTTGCTACCCTGAGGTCAGCCTCAAGGATGCTCGGGCCGCTCGAGACGATGCGCGGAAGCAACACCAATCAGGCATCGACCCGGTGCTCGCGAGGCAGGTCGACCGTCTCAGTTCCCGGTTCGACGCCAACGCCAGCTTCGAGGTGACCGCGCGCGAGTTCCACGCGACCAAGAAGGTCGGCTGGAGCGATCACTACGCCAAGCGCTGGATGGAGCGCCTCGAGAAGGACATCTTCCCCTGGCTGGGCAAGCTTGCGCTTTCCCAGATCGGTGCACCGATGCTGCTGCAGACGCTGAGGCGCGTTGAGGCACGTGGCACGCGCGAACTGCCCCACTCCCTGCTGGAAGCCTGCGGGCAGGTGTTTCGATACGGCGTGGCCACCGGACGTTGTGAGCGCAGTCCCGCGTCCGATCTGCGCGGCGCACTGAAGCCGGTGCTGACCAGGCACGTCTCGGCGATCGTCGAGCCCGATCAGGTCGGCGACTTGATGCGCGCGATCGACGGCTACCACGGTCACCCCGTCACCCGGGCGGCACTGCTTCTGTCGGCGCTGCTCTTCCAGCGGCCAGGGAACATCCGGCAGATGGAGTGGGCCGAGCTGGATCTCGAGGCAAGGATGTGGGCGATACCCTCCGCCAAGATGAAGCGGACAAAGCGGGAGAAGATCAACGGAAGGCCGCATCTGGTTCCGCTCGCCACCCAGGCTGTAGACGCTCTGAAGGATCTGATGCCGCTGACCGGCCGAGGGCGATACGTGTTTCCGTCCCTGATCAGTGCCAAGCGGCCGATGAGCGAGAACACGGTCCGCGTTGCTCTGCGCCGGCTGGGCTTCGACAACGAGACGATGACTCCCCATGGATTCCGGGCGATGGCCCGCACCGTGATGGTGGAGCGGCTCAACGTGGCGCCGGACGTGATCGAGGCCCAACTGGCACATGGGAAGTCCGGCCCGCTGGGCGCTGCCTACGACAGGGCGGAGTTCATCGAGCAGCGGCGCGACATGATGAAGGCTTGGGCGGACTACTTGGACGAACTCAGGCAGAGGCACCCAGGAGAGCGCCCAGCGCAAGCCGCATAGGGTCCATAGCGCATCGTGTAGGGAGCGGGCTTCACGGACGAAGCCATGGCTCAAGATGCCCGTACTCGATGGCAGCAACGAACCGTTTGTATCCGCGCCACTCCAGGGAATGTCCGACACTTCGATGGCTTACAGCTTTGGTGGCGCTCATGCGATTGGTCCTGTTTGCTGCAGTTGTCGCTCTCGGCGCGATGGTCGGCGTGATCGCCGCGGCGGGCGATGACACCTCTACGAAGGTGACGATGGCGTTCGTCGGAGTTCTCTTCGCGCTGCCCGTGGCGGCCTTGCTGGCTCGTCGACGAAAAGGGGCTGAGCGCGGTCAGTTGACCGACGAGCCAATCGACACGCCAGGATCGACATCCCCACGATCGTTGTCGGCCAACTATTGGCGCGACCGCGGTCATCCGCCCTTCATGAAGCCTTCCGATGGCGATCCGGACAAGCACATGTTCGATCCCGATCGGCTGTCCTGACTACTTGCGCTTCAGGAGGTCCTTGACAGCATCAACTGCGCTCTCGGCCGTGGTCGCAGCATCTTTGCCAACCTGCTTGGCGGATTGCTTCAGCAAGGACCTACGCGGCACGAGGGTGCCGTCTTCGGCTCGATCGGCATTGATGTTTCGACCAAGCTGATCTGCCTGTGCTCCAGCGCGTTGCCGGAGCGCCGTGGCCTCAGCTTGCATCTGATCTCGGCGAGGCTCCGGCGATTCTGCAGGTGCAGTTGGTGGCAGTGGATTCCCGCGAGTTCTACTGACGGCGGCATCAGAGTCTCTGCGCATGCTGGCTACGTCGACCGTCGAGTCCACGATTGCCGACTGGCGAAGATGCTCGGGAGGGAGCGACCCGAACGTCACCGGCACGCCAGTCCCATCCGTGAACGTTCGATTTGGCCCGAGGGCACGCCGTGCGAGTTCGGCTTCAAAGAGCGCTTGCGCCGCCGCACTGGTGCCCCCGTACTGCTCAGCGTAGCGGGTGAACATGGCGAGGTTGTGTGGATCCTGGGCCACGTCTATGGAGATGACCTCTCCCCTCTCGAGCGCAGTAGCCAGCCGTTCGGAGTAGCTGGTTCGTTGCGCCAGCGCAGCTTCAGCACGGGTGGTCCGCGTGGCAGATGCATTGAGGCGTGACGCGATCTCCGTGGCTTCACGTGCGTCGGCAGCAACCGTAGTCGAGAAGCTCGAATCTCTGGACACCCGATCGCCGAACTGCTTGAACTCGCTAAGTTGCTCGCTGGTCATGCTGCCTAGCACTTTCTGCTCCTGCACCGTCAGGCCCGACAAGTAGCTCTTGTCTGCTGTGGCATTGAGCTTTCCGCCAGCGACTGCGGTGCTCAGTCCCAGGTGTGCGGCGGCGCCGAAGGCTATGTTTGCGACTTGCGACTGAGACATGCCAGTGCTGTCGGCGACGCTCCGCGTGATCTGGTCCAGCCGGTTCAGCGTCTGCCCCAACTGTTCGAAGCTGCTGGATGTCGACCCCGTACTGCTCCGCGATGACTTCAGCTTTGCCAAGCCCTTGGTGAAAGCCTCGGACAGCACCGCCGAACGTTCGGTGCTGGCTGCGACCGCTTCGCTTCGGGCTGCGTCGACCTGGCGGGTGGCGTCCTGCACGTCCTGTTCGCTCACGCGCATCGAGACGACCCGGGACGCGTAGCCCTGGTTGCGCAGCAGGCTCACTGCGGTCCGGCCGGTCAACATGTTCGACGAGAAGGTGTTGCCGCTGATGTCGTTCTGCCAGTTGCTCATGAACGCGGACGTCCGGTTCGGCGCGAGCCGGATCTGGTCCATCGAGACATTACCCATGCTCAGGTTGCCCGCTGCGGCACCTGCCGTGGCACCGGCCACCATCGACTGCAGGCCCGAGAGACCGCCCACCAGCGCGGTGCCGAAGGTCTCCATCCGCTTGAGCGCCGCCCAGGCGATGAACGGGATACTGATGGCCAGGTAGCCCACCACCGCCTCGCCGGAAATCGCCCGCGAGTAGATCGTCGATGCCGTCTGCAGCGACAGGGCCTTGGCGCCGCTGCCGAGGTCAGCCGCCGCCGCGAGGTCGTAGGCGGCGTAGATCGATGCCATGTAGTTGAGCACGGCATACAGCGGCGGCCAGAGCTGGATCCAGATCAGCACCGCGGCATAGCCCTTGAAGGCCAGCATGGTCTCGCGCCCGCTGGTTAGCAGCATCAGCAGGACGAGGAGAGGGAACAGCGCGTAGGTGATGGCCTCGATCACGTTGCGGAACACCGGCAGCGCCTGCTCGGCGACCTTGCCTGCATTCAGCCAGGCCGCGTTCTGCTGCGCCACGGACTGCGCCCGCCCGACGGCCAGCACCATGGCCGCCGGGTCGTTCACCTTCTGACCGATGATGTTGCTGGTGTCGTTGATCGCATTCAGCACTGCGTTCTGGCGGATCAGGTCGGCCGCCGTCGC
>CAKZXL010000889.1 GCA_937883885.1 uncultured Aquincola sp.
CGGCAAAGCCGCCGGCCGGCGCGGTGGACCCGCCCAGCGAGTTGACCAGGATGTCGACGCCGCCCCAGCGCTGCAGCACCGCGCCGGCCAGTGCGGCCACGCCTTCAGCGGTGGTCAGGTCGGCCTCGAGGTAGGTCACGCCGGGGCGCGGCGTGGCAGGCGCCGAGCGTGCCGTGGTCATCACCTGGGCGCCGGCGTCCTGCAGGCTGTGCACGATGGCAGCGCCCAGGCCCTTGGTGCCGCCGGTCACCAGCACCCGCTGGCCCTGAAGTTGAAGGTCGAAGCTCATGGTTGGCTCTTGAAAGTGAACGACGGAGCGAAGGATGCGCCACGGGCGGTGATGAGTGAATCGCCTAGAATCCGCATGGCTTATGTAGCTGCACATACACAATGCGCGGATCTGACTTTGCCGAGCTGAAGGCCTTTGCCGCGGTGGTGGAGCGCGCCAGCTTCGCCCGTGCGGCCGAGCACCTGGGCGTGTCGCCTTCGGCGCTGAGCCAGACCATCCGCCAGCTGGAGGGCCGGCTGGGCGCACGCCTGCTCAACCGCACCACACGCAGCGTGGCCCCTTCGTCCAGCGGCCAGCAGCTGTACCAACGCATCGCCCCCCTGCTGCGCGAGCTGGATGCGGCGGTGGCCGAGGTCGGCGAAGCGACCGGGCGCTTGAAGGGCACGCTGCGCATCAACACGCTGGGCATCGCGGCCAGGCAGCTCATCGGGCCACGGCTGGCCAGGTTCCATCAGACCTACCCCGAGGTGGTGCTCGACATCGTGGTCGATGACCATCTGGCCGACATCGTGGCCGGGCGCTTCGATGCCGGCATCCGCGTGGGTGGGCGGCTGGAAAAGGACATGGTGGCGGTGCGACTGACGCCGGACCTGACCATGGTGGCAGTGGCTTCGCCCGACTACCTGGCGCGCCACGGCACGCCGCAGAAGCCGGCGGAGTTGCAGCAACACGCCTGCATCAACTGGCGGCTGCAGGCCGACGGCCGGCACTACCGCTGGGAGTTCGAGAAGCGCGGCCGGCGGCTGGAGGTGGCGGTGGAAGGCCCGGTGGTCACCAACCATGCGGACATCGGCCTGGCCGCCGCCCTGAACGGGCTGGGCATCGCCTACCACTTCGAGCAGGACGGCGTGGCCGACCTGCTGGCGCAAGGGCGCCTGGTGCAGGTGCTGGCCGATTGGTCCGTCTCGCGGCCCGGGCTGTTCCTCTACTACCCGCACCGGCAGCATCGGCCGGCGCTGCTGGGCGCGTTCATCGACTGCCTGCTCGACAAGGACCTGGCCCGCGCGGCCGCATAGCGGCTGGCGCAAGCCATCTTCCAACGCGCGACTTTCCGAGCCCTACCTCGGCTTCCGGCTCGACCTCGACCCGGCCCTGGTGGCCGAGCTGGTGATGCAGATGGGCCCTTCGGCGGCCGTGCGGGGGCCCACCGGTGGGCTATGAAAGCGCCTCGCAGTTCAGCCGCGAATACAGCCGGCTGTTTGGCGTGCCGCCCTCGCGCGATGCGCTGGCCGTGCCGCAGGCGCGCCGCGCCTGATCACAGGTCGGTGGTGACGGACAGCGCAGCCAGCGCCTGCAGCCCGGCCTGTCGGCGTTCGAGGGCCGTGGTGGCATAGGCCAGTGCATCGCTGCCCGCCGCAAAGTGCAGCGGCGGCCGGGGCATGCCCGCCAGCTGAACTACCACCTGCCCCAGCTTGACCGGATCGCCCGGCTGCTGGCGGTTGTAACTCTCGCAGGTGGCGCGCGGGCCGTCGGGCAGTTGGGCATGGTCCGCCACCGGCTGGCTGCCGTACTGCACCGAGCTGGCGTCCAGGAAGTCGGTGCGGAAGAAGCCCGGCTCCACGTCAGCCCGAACACATGGGTGTGGAACTGCCGCTCCACCGCCTCGGCCGGAATCTCCTCGAAGAGGCCCAGCTGCCCGTAGCCCGCGTTGTTCACCAGCACGTCGATGCCGCCCATGCGGGCGGCCGCCGCTTCCACCGCGGCCTGCGCCTCGGCGCCCATGCTAGGAACGGCGGGGCGGCGGCCATGCCTGATGGTCCGGCTGCCTTGCCTGATCGGCCAGCGTGGCACGTTCCGTGCTCGCAGTGCGCCGCTTTGCAGCTTGCGCTGTCGTCCCCGCTGTTCCAAGGACCTCGATGTCGCGTCTGTTCGCCCGCTTGCTCGGCCGTCTGTCGGTGGGCCGCAAGCTGCTCCTGATCTACCTGCTCGATCTCACCGCCGTCATCTACATCAGCGGCATCCTGATCAACGAGAAGTTCATCGCCATCGACTTCGCCCGCAAGGAAGAAAGCGGCATCGCCTACATCCGCCGCACCAGCGACGTGCTGGTGGCGGTGGCGCGGGCCTCCATCGGCCAGGACGCGGTGCCCCGGCCCGAGGGCTGGCTGGCGGCGGCGCAGGCCGTGGCCGATACCGAACGCCTGCACGGCGACGGCATGAAAAGCAGCGAGCCGGCGGCCCGCCTGCAGCACACGCTCGAAGCGCTGGGCCCGCGGCCCGGCCCTGCGGCGCTGGCGGCGGCACTGGCCGAGGGCCGGGCCCTGGTCACACGGGTGGGCAACCAGTCCAACCTGATCCTGGACCCCGACCTCGACAGCTACTACAGCATGTCGCTGGTGCTGCTGCGCTACCCCGAACTGCTGGACGTGCTCGAACGCATCGGCACCCAGCTGCGGCCGGGCGCGCAGACCGAGCCGGCCGTGCTGCGCACCCAGTACCTGGTGCTGGAAGGCCAGCTCGATGCGGTGACCCAGGGCATCGCCAGCGACGAGGCCGAGGCCGTGGCCGCTTCCCAGCCCGCCCTGCGCGCCGCGCTGGACCCGGCGCAGGCGCGGCTGGCCACCGCCATCGAAGGGCTGCGCCGGGCTGCGCGCGCCTACATCGACGACGGCGCCACCGGCGACCGCCTGCGCGCCGTGCACCTGGCGCAGGCCGAGCTGGTCGACGAGCTGCACCGTGCCTGGCAGCTGGGCGCCACCGAGCTGGAGCGGCTGCTGGCCACGCGGATCGAGGGCCTTTACACCCGCATGTGGCTGCACCTGGGCACCGCCCTCGTGCTGCTGCTGGCCATCCTGTCGCTGGTGTACGGCGTGGCCCGGCAGATCGCGCTGCCGCTGCGCCGCCTGGCCGGCGTGGCCGACGAGGTGCGCCGCACGGGCGACCCCACGCTGCGCGCCCAGTGGACCAGCCAGGACGAGATCGGCCGCCTGGTGCTGGCCTTCAACGACATGCTGGCCCAGCTGGACCGCGAGCGCACCGCGCAGCAGGAGCTGGCCGCCAGCGCCCGCGCTGCCGAAGCCCAGCGGGCGCTGGTCGAATCGACGCCCATCCCGTTGATGGTCACGGCCATTCCCGGCCATGAGGTGCTGCATGCCAACCCGCCGGCCGAGTCGTGGCTGAACGGCCAGCGCGGCGACCCGTGGGCGGTGGGCCTGGAGGCCGCGGTGCGGGCGCACTTCTTCCAGCAGCTGGCCGACCGCGACGCGGTGCATGAGTTCGAGGTGCGCTGGCTGGGCAGCGGCGAGCCTACCTGGGCCGTGCTCAGTGCCCGGCGCGTGCAGTACCAGGGGCGCGATGCGGTGATCACCGTGTTCTCGCCGATCAACCACCTCAAGCTGATGCGCCGCCGCCTGGAGCTGTGGGCCAAGGTGTTCGAGGCGTCCACCGAGGCCATCATGATCGTGGCCGCCGACCGGCGCATCCACACGACCAACCTGGCCTTCCACAAGGCCACGGGCTACGACCTGCAGGACGTGGTGGGCGAGCCGCCCACGCTGCTGGTGGGCGGCGCCGACCCGCAGGGCCTGCTGGACGACATCTGGGCCGTGGTGGCGCGGCGCGGCACCTGGCAGGGCGAGCTGTCGCTGCGCCGGCGCGACGGCAGCGAGTACCCCGCCTGGCTGCTGATCAGCCCGGTGCGCGAAGGGCCGGGCGCGCGTGGCGAGGTGACGCACTACATCTTCACCTCCATCGACATCGCCGACCGCAAGAAGAGCGAGGCCCGCATCCAGTTCCTGGCGCAGCACGACGTGCTGACCGAACTGCCCAACCGATCGCTGTGCATCGAGCGGCTGCGCCTGGCGCTGCAGCAGGCGCGGCGCAGCGGGCAGAAGGTGGCGGTGATGTTCATCGACCTCGACCGCTTCAAGGACATCAACGACACGCTGGGCCACCACATCGGCGATGGCCTGCTGCGCTCGGTGGCGCGGCGGCTGGTGGAGGCGGTGCGCGCGGGCGACACCGTCAGCCGCCTGGGCGGCGACGAGTTCGTGGTGGTGCTCAATGGTGTGGACACGGTGGACGACGTGACCCATGTGGTGGAGCAGCGGCTGATCCCGCGCATCCGCGAGCCGCACCTGGTGGATGGGGCGGAGCTGAACGTCTCCTGCAGCGTGGGCATTGCGCTGGCGCCCGACGACAGCACCGACCTGGACGCCCTGATGCGCCATGCCGACACCGCCATGTACCAGGCCAAGGCCGGCGGCCGCAATGCCAGCGCCTTCTTCACCGCCGAGATGACCGAGCGCGCCCTGCAGCGCCACCGCACCGAGACCGCGCTGCGGCGCGCCATCGAGGCCGGCGAGCTGCGACTGGAATACCAGCCCCGCATCGATGCACGCAGCGGCCGGGCGGTGGGCGTGGAAGGCCTGCTGCGCTGGGACAGCCGCGAGCTGGGGCCGCTGAGCCCGGCCGTCTTCATCCCCATCGCCGAAGAAAGCGGCCTGGTGGTGCCGATGGGCGCCTGGGTGATCGAAGAGGCCTGCGCGCAGATCGGCCGCTGGCGTGCGCAGGGGCTGCCGCCCCTGAACGTGTCCATCAACCTGTCGGCACCGCAGCTGCAGGACCCGACGCTGTTGGACACATTGGCCGGCAGCCTGGCGCGCCACCAGGTGCCGCCCGGCGGGCTGGAGCTGGAGCTGACCGAATCGATGCTGATGGACCGCGCCGACAGCACGCTGCGCACGATGCAGGCCATCCGCGCGCTGGGCGTGGGGCTGGCGATCGACGATTTCGGCACCGGCTATTCCAGCCTCAACTACCTCAACCGCTTTCCGATCGACAAGCTCAAGATCGACCGATCGTTCGTGCACGACATGCTGGCCGATGCCACGGCCCGCGCCATCGTGCAGGCCATCGTGGGCCTGGGCCACACGCTCAAGCTGCAGGTGGTGGCCGAAGGCGTGGAAACGCCGGCCGAAGGCGCCGCGCTGTGCGCCGCCGGTTGCGACGAGCTGCAGGGTTTCCTGTACAGCCGGCCGCTGCGGCCCGAAGCCCTGCAGGCCTGGCTGCAGGCGCAGCAGCAAGGCCTGGCGCTGGTGCCTTGAGGCTGCCTACACTGCGACACCGGATGGCCACCCCAGCGGCAAGGAGGTCCAGCGCATGCAGTCCACGTCGGCCCCGGCCCCCGCCGCGCCCTGGGTCGCCTGGCACGAAGGCCTGGCGCTGTCACATGCCGGCGATGCGCGGGCGCTGCCCCGCCTGCGGCAGGCGCTGCAGGCCCTGCAGGCGGCCGGCGACGCGCGCGGCAGCCTGCTGGGGGCTGCGGCGCTGCTGGTCACGGCCCAGGTCGGTGGCAGCTTCCGCGACTTCCGCGGCTGGTTGTCGGCCCTCGATCCGCTGCGCGCCGAAGGGCCACGTTCGGCGCTGCTGGCCACGGCCGACGAGCAGTTGCTGGGCCTGTCGGCCCTGTTGATCGGCCAGCTCTTTTTTGACCTGCAGGACAGCTCCGTCGACGCAGTGGTGGACCAGCTGGTGTCCCTGCTGGAGCAGGAAGCCGACATCGACCTGCAACTGGCCGCCGCCCGGCTGCTGATGTACTACGTGGAGCCGCGCGAGCTGCGGGTGCTGGGCCAGCGCGTGCATGCGCTGGTGCAACAGCGGCTGGCAGCCTGTGCGCTGGCCGGCGTGGTGCCCGCGCCGCACCGGCAGGCCCATTGGCTGCTGGCCTGGCGCACCTGCGCCGGCTATGCCAAGGAGCCGCAGCAGGAAGAGGCCGCCACGCATGCCGCGCAGGCGCTGGCCGACCGCCACCAGCTGCGCGACGTGCAGTTCGCGCTGGCCTTCGACGAGGTGAACCAGAGCCTGCCCGGCGGCGACCTGCCGCGGGCCGAACGGGCGCTGGCGCGGGCCGAGCAGTGGGTGGACGCCGCCAACCTGCGCCAGCTGATGCTGCTGGACGTCACCCGCATGCGGCTGGCCCGGCTGCGCGGCCAGGTGGACGAGGTGCTCTTTCGCGCCACGCGCGCCCGCCAGTACGCCGAGCAGCTGGAATGCCCCGGCCCGATGATGGGCGCCTACCTGGTGAACGAGGCGCATGCCCGTCTGCTGGCCGGCGATGCGCCAGGCGCCTGCGCGCAGATGCAGGCCGCGCTGCCGCTGCTGCCCGAGGGCTTTGCGCTCGAGGTTGGTGAGATGGTGGACATGATCGAGGCGCACGAGGCGCTGGTCCGCGGCGACCCGCAAGGCCGGGCGTTGATGGCGGCGGTGTGGGCCGGCCTGCGCCAGCGGCAGTTCTACGACAGCTTCGAGGGCCAGCCCGCCTTTCGCGCGCAGCTGTGCGTGCTGGCGCTGGAGCACCGCATCGAGGTGGACTTCGTCACCAGCCTGATCCGTAAGTGCGGCATCGCCGCGCCGCCCGGTGCGCCCGAAGAATGGCCGTATGCGCTGCGCATCCGGGCGCTGGGCCAGTTTTCGGTGGCGCGCGAGGGCGTGCCGTTGCCGGTGGAAGGCAAGGGCCAGCGCAAGCCGCTGGAGCTGCTGCGGGTGCTGGTGGCGCACAACGCCACCAGCCCGGCCACCGGCATGCACACCGAAGCGCTGATCGACATGCTGTGGCCCGACCTGGAGGCCGAAGCGCCCAAGGCTTCGTTCGACATGACGCTGATGCGCCTGCGCAAGCTGCTGCAGGTGGACGGTGCGCTGCCGCTGGCCGAAGGCCGCCTGTGGCTGGAGCCCAGGCTGGTGTGGACCGACGTGGCGGCCTTCGAGCACGACTGTCAGCAGCTGCTGCAGCTGCTGGATGCGCCGGGCAACGACCTGGCGCTGAGCCGCGCGGCCCGCCGCCTGCGGCTGCGCCAGGGCCACCGGCTCTTCGGCCACGGCGCGGTCGAGCCCTGGATCACCGGCCCGCAAGAGCGCCTGTCGCGCCTGCTGGCGCAGGCGGTGTCGGCCTACGGGGCCCACCTGGAAGCCCAGGGCGCATGGCTTGCCGCGGTGGGCCTGTACGAGCAGGGGCTGGCCGACGACCCTTTCAACGAGACCTGCACCCGCGGGCTGATGCGCTGCCACCTGGCGCTGGGCCAGCCCGCCGCCGCGATGCGGGCGTTCCAGCGCTGCCGAGACCTGCTGGCGGCCCGACTGCAGGTGCCGCCCTCGGCGGACACGCTGGCCCTGCTGGCGCGCATCCCCCAGTTCACGCCCGACCCCCCACCGGAGGGCGGCCGCGGTTAGTCATCCGTTAGCGGGGCCCGGGGGCGGGCGCAGGACCATTCGTGCACTGCAGACAGCAGCTCGCACAAACCTTCGCAACACCGCCCGAAAGCACGCCATGAACAGCCCCCGCCCGACCAAGACCCTTCGTGCCCTGACGACCGCAACGCCGCTGCTGGTGGCCCTTGCAACGGCCCTGCCGGTGCAGGCGCAGTCCGTCGGCTGGCATCCGGCCACGGCGCAGCGGCCGGCCGTGGTGGCCGGCATCGATGCCAACACCTTCCTCGTCGGCCACCCGGCCAGCCCGCGCATGCGCGGCGGCCATGCCAACGTCGAGCATCCCGCCGTGCGGGTGGCGCGTGGCGAGGGCCGCAGCGGGATGGACGCCAACACCTTCCTCGTGCAGCCGCCGGTCACCGTCACCTGGCTCACCCAGCCGACGGGCGCCGACGACCTGCCGCGTTATGCGCAGGCGCCGCGTGCGCCGGGCCAGGCCGCCGAATGAGCGAGCCTGCCCGGCCGCCTCAGGCGCAGGGGCCGGCCAGGCTGTCGGAACGTTCGATGAACAGGAACTGCGCGCTGCTGCGCGAGCGCTTGAGCAGCCGCAGCCGCGCCGGGATGGACCGCAGGCGCAGCTTGAGCACCGTCTCCACGATGACGTCCAGCGATTCCGCCTGCTGCAGGCGGCCGGCCACCTGGGGGTTGTTCATGCAGGGCGCGATCTCGGTGAAGAACTGGCGGCCGATCACCGCCTCGGGCGCAAAGCCGCTGAGCAGCGATTCGCGCAGGTTGTAGGCCGTGACCGCGCCCTGCGCATCGAGCCGGATGACGCCGAAGTCCAGCGTGTCCAGCCAGCTGTCCGGCGCCTGGCTCAGCACGTCCAGCGCATGGGGCTGGTCGAAGGCCAGCCGGGGCAGCACCGCGCCCGAGCGGGTGGTGTCCAGCACCGCCTGTATCGCGCGGCTGGCCCAGCGCAGGTCGATGGGCTTGTGCCAGCACTGGTCGAAGCCCTGTTGCCGCAGCCGGGCGAGCGTCTCGTGCGTGGCATCGGCGGTGACCGCGATGCACACCACATCGCGCAGCGCCGCGTCGTCGCGCACCTGCCGCAGCAACCACGAGCCGTCCCGGCCCGGCAGGTTGATGTCGATCAGCAGCAGGCTGGGGCGCTGCTCGCGTGCCATCTCGCGCGCCATCGCCAGGCCGGCTTCGGCCGACTCGGCCACCAGCAGCTCGGCCGTGGTGGTGGTGTCCACCAGGGCCTTCATCAGCTCGGCATTGGTGGGCTCGTCTTCCACGTACAGCACGCGCCCGCTGCGGGCGGGGCGGGGCTGCGCGGGGGGCGGGGGCACCACCTGGTTCAGCACCTGGGGGTCGGGCGACTGCTGCTGCAGCGCCGTGATGGAGCCTTCGGTGGGCTGGGCCGCGGGCAGCAGCACGGTGAAGCAGCTGCCGATGCCGGGCTGGCTGTCCACCTCGATGCGGCCGGCCATCGCTTCGACCAGCCGGCGCGAGATCACCAGCCCCAGGCCCGATCCGTGGATGTCCTGGCTTTCGCGGCCCAGGCGGTTGAAGGGCTCGAACAGGTGGCCGATCTGCTCGCCCGCCAGGCCACCGCCCGAATCGCGCACGGCGATGGCCACCTGCTGCGTGTCTTCGTGCCGGCGCACCGAGATCGACACGGCGCCGCCGGTGCGGTTGTACTTGATGGCATTGCTCATCA
>CAKZXL010000890.1 GCA_937883885.1 uncultured Aquincola sp.
CCGGCATTGCGTTTTCGTTCGCCAGCACCTATGCGCTGGGGCAACTGGCCAAGCGCTACTACGGCGGCGGCCGACAGATGAACACCGCGGTGCTGCAGCAGACCTTCCAGTCGCTGCTGGGGCCGGCCAAGGACCTGCAGCAGCAGTACCTGCCGCAGATCCAGGACAAGGCCCGCACGCTGGACGCGGGACAGATCCTGCAGATGGTGAAGTCTGCTTGACGGGCTACCGCCGGACCCAATGAAAAAAGGCCTGCACTGTCGTGCAAGCCTTTTTCTTTCGAGATTTGGTGGGCCCTGAGTGACTCGAACACTCGACCAACGGATTAAGAGTCCGCTGCTCTACCAACTGAGCTAAGAGCCCCTGATCTGTTCCAATTCCTGACTCAGCGAACTGGTGGGTTGTACAGGACTTGAACCTGTGACCAACGGATTAAAAGTCCGCTGCTCTACCGACTGAGCTAACAACCCAACTGAGTAATGAACTCGTCTGCAGAGCCACGCACTATAGCATGCGTTTCGGCTTTGACAAGCTGTTTTTGAGAAATCAGCTGCTGAATCGTTTCACCAGCCGCCACCAGGCCGAAGGTGGCCGTGACCGTGACGGTCGATCCATAGCCGTGGCAATTGAGCGTGCCGTCGATGTCGCACGCCCCATCGGGCGCACGCACCGGCTCGCGCGAGAACACGCAGCGCACGCCGATGGCCCCACCCTGGCGCGGCGCAGCGCCGGCCTTGCGCAGCCGTTGCCGCAGCGAGGCCAGCAGGGGGTCATGCGTAGTGGCGGCCAAATCATCAACTTCCACCTTCTGCGCCAGCTGCTTGCCACCGGCAGCGCCCACTGTGACCAAGGGCAGCTGCTCACGCAGCGCCCACTCGGCCAACACCGCCTTGGCACGTACCTGGTCGCAGCAGTCGATCAAGGCCTGCACCGGCACCGGCAGCAAAGCCGGCCAGTTGGCGGGCTCCACGAACTCTTCAATGCAGATGACTTCGCAGTCGGGGTGGATGTCGGCGATGCGGGCCTTCAAGGCTTCGGCCTTCGACATGCCCAGCGTGCTGCCCAGCGCCTGGATCTGCCGGTTGACGTTGGACTCGCTCACGTGGTCCAGGTCGATCAACACCAGCGTGGCCACGCCGCTGCGGGCCAGCGCTTCGGCCGCCCAGGAGCCGACGCCACCCAGGCCGACCACGGCCACGCGGGCGCCACGCACGCGCGCGTAGCCGGCGTCGCCATACAGGCGCCGCAGGCCACCGAAGCGGCGTTCCAGGTCGGCATCGTCGGCCTGCATGCCGGCGGCTTAACGCAGCGAGGCCAGCCGGTCCTTGGCCGCGACCGCGGCTTCGGACTGCGGGTAGGTCTTGAGCAGCTCGTTCAGCGTGGCGCGGGCGGCCTTGCTGTCCTTCATCTCGACCTGGGTGTTGGCCATGGCCAGCAGCGCCTCAGGCGCTTTGGGGTGCGTGGGCGCGGCCTGCAGGAAGCTGCGGAAGCCGGCGATGGCCTCCTTGTAGTCGCGCTTGCCATACTGGGCATTGGCCAGCCAGAAGCGGGCGCTGTCGGCATAGCCGCTGGACGGGAAGGCCCGCACGAAGTTGCCCAGCGCGCTGGCCGCACCGGCGAAGTCGCCGCTGCGCAGCACCTTGATGGCGGCGTCGTACTGGCGCGTTTCTTCCGGGTCGGCCATGAACTCCTTGCCGTCCACGTTCACCTTCTGCGGCTCGAGCTTGCGCATGCGCTCGTCCACGCCCTGCGCGATGTCCTTCTGCTGGCGCTGCAGCTCGGCCACGTCGCGCTGCAGCTGCTCCTTCTCGCCGCGCAGGCGCGCGTTGTCGCTGCGCAGGGCTTCGAGCTGGGCATTGAGGTCGAGCAGGCTGCGGCGCATCTGCTCGTTGGTCTCGGCCTGGCGGGTCAGCGCGGCCTTGAGCTGGTCGTCCGTGGCGGTCTGCTTGGTGCGCAGGTCCAGGATGGCGCGGCGCGCGTCTTCGTCCTCGAACAAGGCGGCGTTGGCGCTGAGGGCCAGCGCCGCCAATGCCGCCGCGATCAGCGTGCGGCGCATCTCACTTGTCCTTGATCTCGGCGCGGCGGTTCTGCGCGTAGGCGGCTTCGTCGCTGCCCTGCACCGCCGGACGTTCCTTGCCGAAGCTGGTGGCTTCCACCTGCGCGGCATTGGCGCCCAGCAGCGTCAGCGCACGGGCCACGGCTTCGGCGCGCTTCTGGCCCAGGGCCAGGTTGTATTCGCTGCCACCGCGCTCGTCGGTGTGACCTTCCACGGCCACGCGCTTGTTGCGATCGGCGGTCAGGGCCTTGGCGTTCACCTCGATGACGTTGCGGTATTCGTCCTTGACGCTGAAGCTGTCGAAGTCGAAGTACACGACGCGCGGCAGGTTGCTGCCGGCGTTGTTGCGCGAGGCACCCAGGTCCACCGTGGCCACGCCCGACTGGCCGGCACCGCCGGTGGCACCACCGGCATTGCCGGCCGGGTTGCGCGATTCGACCGGGGCATTGCCCGCGTTCTCGTCGAGCTTGACGTTGGAGCCGCAACCGGCCAACACGGCAGCAGCCGCCAGAGCGCTGAGGGTGATACGCAGAGAAGTCATGGTGCTTCCTTTGAGGGTGCGAGGTGGGACGGGGGGTTGGAAAGACAGGAAAGGGTCAGCGGCCGAACGGGCCCCACACGGGCTCACGCACGTCCATGCCGGAGGACAGCAGGCGCGCCTTGATCTTGCCGTCCAGCGTGGTGGTCATCAGCACGTCGCGGCCACCGGCGCGGGTGGCGAAGATGATCAGGCGGCCGTTGGGCGCAAAGCTCGGGCTTTCGTCGGCCGTGGTGTCGGTGATGGTCTGCGCGTTGCCGCCGGCAGCATCGGCCACCACCAGGCGGAAGCTGCCGCCCTGGCGGGTGACCCAGGCCATGCTGCGGCCATCGGGGCTGATGGCCGGGCTGATGTTGTAGTTGCCGGTGAAGCTCACGCGTTCTGCGCCTCCGCCGCCGACTGGCATTTTGTATACCTGCGGGCTGCCGCCACGGTCGCTGACGAAGTACAGCGTGCGGCCGTCGGGTGAAAACGCCGGCTCGGTGTCGATGGCCATGGTGTTGGTGATGCGGCGCAGGTTGCTGCCGTCACGGCCCATCAAGAACAGCTGCGAGCCGCCATCACGCGACAGCGTGACCGCCAGCTGCGAGCCATCGGGCGACCAGGCCGGTGCGCTGTTGCTGCCGCGGAAGTTGGCGATCTGCCGGCGCTGGCCCGAAGACACATCCTGCACCCACACCACCGCCTTGCGCGTCTCGAACGAGACGTAGGCCAGCTCGCGGCCGTCGGGCGACCAGGCGGGCGAGATGATGGGCTCGGGGCTGGCCAGGGCCACCTGACCGCCTTCGCCGTCGGCGTCGGTCACGCGCAGGCTGTAGCGGTTGGCGCTGCGGGTGACATAGGCGATGCGGGTGGAGAACACGCCGCGCTCGCCGGTGAGCTTTTCGTACACCGCATCGGCGATGCGGTGCGCGGCCAGTCGCAGGTCGCCGGCCACCACGGGCAGGCTCTGGCCGCCCAGGTCGGTGCCCTTGACCGTGTCCCACAGCTTGTAGCGCACGTCGAAGCGGCCATCGGCCAGGCGCGTGACCGAGCCCACCAGCAGCGCATCGGCGCCGCGGCCCCGCCAGTCGGCAATGGCCGGGGCCGAGGTCTCGTCGAGCGCGCCGGGCGCATCGATGTTGCGGAAGCGGCCGCTGCGTTCCAGGTCGGCGCGCACGATGGCCGAGATGGACTGGCCGGAGCGGTCCTCGTCGCGGAAACCGGCGATGGCCACCGGCAGCTGCGTGCCGCCGACGCCGCTGATCTCGACACGGAACTGCGCCAGCGTGGGCAGCGAGAAGGAGGCGCCCAGTGCGCCCAGAAGGGTTCTACGACGGGTCATGGCGGGGATGGACCCGCAAGGCGGCAATCGGTTCACTCAGTGGAATAGGCTGGCCTTGATGCCCGGGATTGTAGGCACCGGCGCTGATAATCGCCCCCGATGCCGACCTTGCTGCAACGCCTGGGGCGCGTGGCGCCCTACTTTCGACCGAGCCGTCCGGGCATCGTGCTTGCCATGATGGCCGCGGCCATCAGCGCCGCCACCGAGCCGATGATTCCGGCCCTGCTGAAGCCCTTGTTGGACAAGGGTTTCGCCGGGGCGGCGGCCTTCTCGCTGTGGCTGGTGCCGCTGGCCATCGTCGGCCTGTACATCGTGCGCGGCGCCGCTTCGTTCGTGGCCCAGTACGGCCTGTCCTGGGCCGCCAACGGCGCGGTGCTGAACCTGCGCGAAGCCATGTTCGGGCGCCTGCTCGATGCCTCACCCGCCCTCTTCGGCACCCACACCGCCAGCGGCCTGACCAACACCGTGGTGTACGAAGTGCAGCAAGGCGCGGGTCAGCTGGTGAGTGCCCTGCTCACCCTGGTGCGCGACTCGCTGACCGTGGTGGCGCTGTTCGGCTACCTGCTGTGGCTGAACTGGCACCTCACGCTCTTCGTGGTGGTGATGGCGCCGGCCGTGGCGGGCGTGATGCGCCTGGTCTCACGCCGGCTGCAGAAGCTGGCGGTGCTGGGCCAGAACGCCACCGACGACCTGGCCTACGTGGTGGAAGAAAACGTGCTGGCCTGGCGCATCGTGCGGCTGCATGGCGCGGGCCGCGCGCAGATGCCGCGCTTCAAGGAGCAGGGCCGGCGCCTGGGCCGGCTGGTGATGAAGTCGGCCGCGGCCGGTGCCATCGTCTCGCCCATCACGCAGCTGCTGGCGGCGTTGGCCTTGTCGGCGGTGATCGCGCTGGCGCTGTGGCAGGCCCGCAGCGGCGACAGTGCCAGCGTGGGCGACTTCGTCGCTTTCGTCACCGCGATGCTGATGCTCACCTCGCCGATGAAGCATCTGGCCGATGTGGCCGCGCCCCTGACCCGTGGCCTGGCCGCGCTCGAGCGCGGCATCGAACTGGTGGAGAACGTGGCGCCCGAGACCGGCGGCAGCCACGCGCCCGAAGGCCGCAGCCGCGGCGAGCTGGTGCTGCAGCAGGTGAGCCTGCGCTACCGGCCCGACCAGGCGCCGGCGCTGGACGATGTGAGCCTGAGCGTGCGCGCCGGCGAAACCGTGGCGCTGGTGGGTCCTTCGGGCGCCGGCAAGTCTTCGCTGGTGCACCTGCTGCCGCGCTTCGTGGAGCCCACCGGCGGCGTGATCACGCTGGATGGCGTACCGCTGCAGGACTGGCGCATGGAAACATTGCGACGCCAGTTCGCGCTGGTCAGCCAGGACGTGGTGCTGTTCAACGACACCCTGGCCGCCAACGTGGCGCTGGGCGACGAGATGGACGAAGCCCGCGTGCAGGCCGCGCTGCGCGATGCCAACCTGCAGGGCTTCGTCGAGCGGCTGCCGCTGGGCATCCACACCGTGATCGGCCACAACGGCAGCCAGCTCTCGGGCGGCCAGCGCCAGCGGGTGGCCATCGCCCGCGCGATCTACAAGAACGCGCCCATCCTGATCCTGGACGAAGCCACCTCCGCCCTCGACAGCGAGAGCGAACGCGCCGTGCAGCAGGCGCTGGAGCGCTTGATGCAAGGCCGCACCACGCTGGTCATTGCGCACCGGCTGTCCACCATCGAGCATGCCGACCGAGTGGTGGCCATGGAGCAGGGCCGCGTGGTGGAGCAAGGCACGCATGCCGAGTTGCTGGCCCGCGGCGGCTTGTACGCCCGCCTGCATGCGATGCAGTTCAGGAACGCATGAACACGAACCCCACCACCTCCGGCATCCGCACCGTCGCGGCCACCCGCTACGTCACGCCGCTGCGCGAAGGCGGCTCGCTGCCCGCGCTGGTGGAAGGCTGCGACCAGGGCCTGTACGTGCTCAAGTTCCGCGGCGCCGGCCAGGGCCCGCGGGCGCTGATCGCCGAGCTGGTGGCCGGCGAGCTGGCGCGCGCGCTGGGCCTGCGGGTGCCCGAGATCGTGTTCGTGCAGCTCGACCCCGAGATGGCCCGCACCGAGCCCGACCCCGAGATCCAGGACCTGATACGCGCCAGCGCGGGCCTGAACCTGGCGCTGGACTACCTGCCCGGCAGCGTGACCTTCGACCCGCTGGTGCTGCAGCCCGATGCGGACGAAGCCTCGGCCATCGTGTGGCACGACGCCTTCACCACCAACA
>CAKZXL010000891.1 GCA_937883885.1 uncultured Aquincola sp.
CAGCGCCGAGGTGAGCGGGCCGGTGATGCCGGTGAAGGCGACCAGGTCGAGGGCGTAGCCGGGAAAGGCGACGCACAGGCCGAGCGCCATCAGCACGAAGAGCGAGACCGGCGACGGCAGTCGCTTCGAGCGGCGGCTGCCGACGAAGTGGGCCGTACCGGGGTCGTCGACGCCGTCGGCGAGGGAGCCCGTGGCACGGGCGGGATGCACAGAGGCGAGAGCGGTGTTCATGGGATTCCTCCGAAGGTTCAGGGCTGGGAGACGAAGGTGGATGGCGGTGGCGGTCGGGTCGGGTGGGGGTGATCAGCGGGTTGGGGCTAGGGTGCAGGTCAGTGCGGGTAGGGTCAGGTGGGTAGATGAGGTTCGGGCAACTGCAGGTGCACTACAGGTCGGTGGGAACACGCTCGAAGGCGATCTCGACCCGCCGGTTGCGCGCACGGCCTTCCGGGGTGTCGTTCTCCGTGGCGTAGCAGCAGACGCCGCGTCCATCGACCTTCACCTCCGCGCCAGCCAGGTGCGGGTGGCGCGCCCGCAGGTACTGCGCGACCGCAGCAGCGCGCTGGCGGGCCAACAGGTCGTTGGCAGCCGCAGGTCCGACGTTGTCGGTGCGGCCCCGGATGCCGATGCGCCGGATACCGTCGCCCGAGGCTGCGGCATCGATCGAGGCGCGGGCAGCGGCCGTGAGCGCCGCGCTCCCGAACGGAAAGCTCACAACGATCTCAGACACCAGCGGCTCGCCCGCGTCCTCGGGGCCGATCGCGGTTCGCTGCGCAGGGGGCAGCGGTGCTTGGGGACCGGCGATCACCAAGGTCTCACCGGGGCTCAGCGACTGGGCGATGACCGCATCCGAGCCCGGGGTGGACTCAGCTCGCGCTTCAGCCGCTGCTGCACGCGGCGGATCGACGGCGAGCGTTTTCGGCGTGACGACTGGGCAGGCGGGCGGCGCGCACGTGGCGAACCGAGCCTGGCGGCCGTGGTCCAGCTGGGCGATAGCCAGCCCATCTGCGGCGCGCCCCGAAGTGGCGGACGGTTGAGCGGCCTCTGGCGGTGAAGGAAGGGCGCCAGTTCGGGGTGCGCTGCAAGACGACGCGGCGCCAACGACCGACACCGCCAGCAAAGGCACGGCCAAGAGCCGAAGCGGATGTCGCGTCATGGCGCCACCCTCGCAGCCAGGAGGATGGACGCCGGTTGCGCCGCGTGCACAGGCCGCTGCGAAGTTGCCGCAACGGGACGTGTAGCCGCGCCGACGGCGGAAGGCAGCCGGCGGTAGACCTTCCAGGCGTAGGTGGCACGCGCCGCCGTGCAGGCCTCGCCCTTGAGCTGGCTGCAGGCGGCGTTGTAGGCGCCGACGGCGTTCCAGGAGGCACCGTGCCGAGCGAATGCGTCGGCCAGCAGCCACGCGCCGACATGGATGTTCGTGCACGGGTCATGGAGTTGCGCCTCGCTGATGCCATGCCGCGCGAGCGTCGGAAGGTGGGAGCTGTTGATCTGCATGAGCCCGATGTCGTAGGAGCCCGTGCGCTGCAGATGCGATCGGTTCACGGCGCGTGGGTCGAGGTTGGACTCGACACGCGCCACCGCGACCAGCAGGTGGGGCGACAGCCCGTAGCGCTGCGCCGCTTGCTCCCAGCATGCCTGAGCCTGCAACGGCGTCCAGCCGGTGGCGAGCGCTGCCAGCAGCCAGGGTCCTGGCATCGGCCGGATCGGCGACCGTCGCGCGGGGAACAACAGCGGCACCTGCATGGATCGACCCGTGACGTCTTGGTGGACAGGGCGACGCCGTTCCAGTCGGCCAGGCCTGGCCGACTGCAGGGCGTCGAGCGACGGGTGCGGACCGGCGAAGCGGTCAGGGTAGGAAGCGGGTGTGGAGCGGGTATTGAACGGGTTTACTGGGAGGTGACCTGCGGCGCGTCTGGGACGAAACCCCAGCACCACCGCGTCGTCACCTCTCGCCTCATCCGGTGCGGGACGGGCGCCCGCGCGCGGCTCGGTCGGCCATGTTCAGCCGGGCCTGGCGCAGCACCAGCGTGTCGGCGCCCTCGTGCTGGCGGCACAGGGCCACGCAGGCCGTGGTCAGCTGGTCGAGCTGGAACTTGGGGTTGGGGTGGCGGTTGGCCGGCGAGCGCTGCACGGCCAGCAGCAGCTCGTACTGCGGGCGCCACATCGACTCGCGGCGCCTCGGCGTCAGCGGCGGGCGCAGCACCAACTGCGTGCCCAGGAAGTCGAAGATCCGCGCTGGCGCGTCATCGTGCAGGAAGACCAGCGACACGCAGGCGCTAATGAGGTCCGGGAAGCGGAAGGTCGGAGAGACGTTGCCCTCGCTGCGCAGCACCGTGAACAGCCAGTCGTGCTCCTCGAGCCAGAGCCGGGTCTCGATGGTCTCAGGGTGTTCGCCGTCGTGGGCGCCGGAGCCGGTCTGGCCAGCCTGGGTGGCGGCGTCGCAGCGGGCAGCGGGCAATGCAGAGTACATGGCGCGGTCCTCTTTCGGTGGCTTCAGGATCTGAAGGCCGTGCTCTGTCGAGCGCGTGACCGAAAGGGTAGGAGCCGGCCGCTGCCGCGGCGCCGCGGAATGGCGCGTTTGCGAGGGGGGTTTCGCCGTCTGGAATCGAACCCTTCGCGGGTTTGCTCTGGCTGCGCGATGTTGGTGACCAGGCTGTTTTCAGTGCATCTTCGATAAAACTGCACTTGCATTTATTGCCCTCCATCCATCAAAATAACGGTATGCCGTTTGATGCACTAAGACCCATGCTTTGCAACGTGGCCCAGCTGCAGGCCGGCCATCCCTTCCGCTCGGCGGTCGAAGAGGTGGCCGACGGTGACGTGCACGTGATCCAGATGAAGGACGTCAGCCCCGAATGGGGCGTCGACTGGTCAGCAGTCATGCGCACGCGGCTGGCCGGTCGCAAGCAGCCTGACTGGATCGTCGATGGCGACATCCTCTTCGCAGCCAAGGGCGCCCGGTTCTACGCGGCTTGTGTGGGCGCCGCCTTGCCCAACGCCGTGTGCGTGCCGGCGTTCTTTCACCTCAGGGTCAGGCCCGAGGCTGCGCTCGACCCGGAGTTCCTGGCCTGGCAGATCAACCAGCCGCCGTGCCAGCGCCAACTGCTGCAAGCCGCCGAGGGCAGCAGCCAGCTCAGCATCCGTCGCGCGGTGCTCGAGCAGTTGATCCTGGCCGTTCCACCCATCGCCGAGCAGCGAAGCATCGTCGCGCTGGCCGGCCTGGCGGTGCGGGAGCGTCACACGCTGCAGCGCCTCATCCACAACCGCGAACAGCAGCTCCAGGCCATCGCCGAAGACCTGGACGCTGAAGCCGGCTCACATTGACCGCAGGACACCGCATGAACGACCTCGCAACACCCCAGGCTGCCGTGAGCCAGGACGACATCAACGCCGCTGTCTGGGCCGCCTGCGACACCTTTCGTGGCACGGTGGACCCCAGCATCTACAAGGACTACGTCCTGACGATGCTGTTCCTGAAGTACGTCTCTGACGTCTGGCAGGACCACTACGACCACTACAAGGCCCAGTACGGCGACCACCCCGAGCTGATCGCCGAGATGCTGAAGAACGAGCGCTTCGTGCTGCCGGCCAGTGCCAGCTTCTACGCGCTGCATGCGCTGCGGCACACGCCCGGCAACGGCGAGCGCATCGACAAGGCGCTGCACGCCATCGAAGAGGCCAACCTGGGCAAGCTGCGCGACGTGTTCCAGGACATCAGCTTCAACAGCAACAAGCTTGGCGACGAGCAGCAGAAGAACGACATCCTGCGCCACCTGCTGGAAGACTTTGCGAAGCCCGAGCTGAACCTGCGCGAGAGCCGTGTCGGCCAGCTCGACGTGATCGGCAACGCCTATGAGTTCCTGATCAAGAACTTCGCGTCCACCAGCGGCAAGAAGGCGGGCGAGTTCTACACGCCGCCCGAGGTGTCCACGTTGATGGCGCGGCTGATGGACCCGCAGCCCGGCGACGAGATCTGCGACCCCACCTGCGGCTCAGGCTCGCTGCTGATGAAGTGCGGCCGGCTCATCCGCCAGCGCACCGGTACACGCAAGTACGCGCTGTACGGGCAGGAGGCCATCGGCAGCACCTGGGCGCTGGCCAAGATGAACATGTTCCTGCACGGCGAGGACAACCACCGCATCGAGTGGGGCGACACCATCCGCAACCCGAAGCTGCTGGACGGCGCGGCCAGCCTCAAGCACTTCGACATCGTGGTGGCCAACCCGCCGTTCAGCCTGGAGAAGTGGGGCTTCGAAGGCGCCGAGGCCGACAAGTTCAGCCGCTTCCGCCGCGGCCTGCCGCCGCGTACCAAGGGCGACTACGCCTTCATCCTGCACATGGTCGAGACCATGAAGCCGGGCACCGGCCGCATGGCCGTGGTGGTGCCGCATGGCGTGCTGTTCCGTGGCGCAGCGGAGGGGCGCATCCGTCAGAAGCTGATCGAGGAGAACCTGCTGGACGTGGTGATCGGCCTGCCCGAGAAGCTGTTCTACGGCACCGGCATCCCCGCTGCCGTACTGGTGCTGCGCAAGCACAGGGCGGACGACAAGGTGCTGTTCATCGACGCCAGCCGCGACTTCGAGGCCGGCAAGAACCAGAACGTGCTGCGCGAGGCCGACCTGCAGCGCATCCTGGACACCGCAGCCGCCCGCCAGCCCGTGGCGCGCTATGCCCACCTGGCCACGCCGGCCGAGATTGCCGAGAACGACTTCAACCTGAACATCCCCCGCTACGTCGACACGTTCGAGGAAGAGGCCGAGATCGACCTGATGGCCGTGCGGCGCGAGCGCGAGCAGCTGAAGGCCGAGTTGGCGCGGCTAGAAGCGCAGATGGACGCGTACCTGAAGGAGCTGGGGTATGAGTGAGAAAGCCTCTGCCGATGGCAGCGCAGGGGAACTCGTTCTCTATGCCACCGAGGACGGGCAGTCCCGGCTGTTCCTGCGCGCCGAGGGCGGCACGGTGTGGCTCAACCAGGCCGAGCTGGCCGCCCTGTTCCAGACCACGAAGCAGAACATCAGCCTGCATGTCCGGAACGTGCTGTCCGAGGGAGAGCTCGCGGCTGCCGCAACCGTCAAGGATCACTTGACAGTTCGAACCGAGGGTAAACGCGAGGTTCGACGGAAGGTCCAGCTCTACAACCTGGACATGATCCTGGCCGTCGGCTACCGGGTGAAGTCACCCCGCGGCACGCAGTTCCGCCAGTGGGCCACCACGCACCTGCGCGAGTACCTCGTCAAGGGCTTCGTGCTGGACGACGAGCGGTTGAAGAACCCGCCCGTCGGGGACAAGCCCGCGCGCGACCACTTCGACGAACTGCTCGATCGCATCCGCGACATCCGCGCCAGCGAGCGGCGCATGTACCTGCGCGTGCGGGAGATCTTCGCGATGGCGGCGGACTACGTGCCCTCGCTGCCCGAGACCACGCGCTTCTTCAAGGTGATCCAGAACAAGCTCCACTACGCGGTGCATGGCCAGACCGCACCCGAGCTGATCCTTCGTCGCGCCGATGCCTCACAGCCCCACATGGGCCTCAGCACCTGGAAGGGGGCGCAGGTCACCAAGGCCGACGTGGGCACCGCGAAGAACTACCTGCGCGATGCCGAGATCGGGGAGCTGACCGCATCGTCACCATGTGGCTGGACTTCGCCGAAGACCAGGCGCTGAGGCGCAAGGAGATCTTCCTGAAGGACTGGGCCGAGCGTCTGGACGCCTTCCTGAACTTCAACCAGCGCCAAGTGCTGACAGGTGCGGGCAGCGTGTCGCACAAGGACGCGGTGGCGCATGCGGAGAGGCAGTACGAGCGATTCGCGGCGGAGCGTCGGGCGACGCTGGAGGCCGAGGGCGAGGCGTACGCCGCGCGTGTGCTGGAGGCGCCCGGGGCAGACGAGGCCGGCGTGCAGGAACTCGGGCAAGTCGCCAAGCGGATCACGAAGAAGAAGGGGAAGGGCGATGCTGCCTGAGGGATGGCGAATGGCAACTATCGCCGAACTACTTGAGCGCGACTCAAGGCCAGTCCGCGTCGAGTCCGATGCAATCTACACGGAGATCGGAATTCGCTCGCACGGTCGAGGTGTCTTTCACAAGGTACCTGTTTCAGGGGCGCAGCTCGGCGACAAGCGCGTCTTCCAAGTAGTGGAGAACGCTCTGGTTCTCAACATCGTGTTTGCATGGGAGCAAGCAATTGCATTGACATCTAGGCGCGATGCTGGGTTGATCGCATCACATCGGTTTCCGATGTATCGCCCAAGGGCTGGCGCGTGCGATCTGCGTTTCGTCTTTCACTACTTTATGTGTCCAAGAGGAAAGGAGCTACTTGACCTGGCATCGCCAGGTGGTGCCGGCCGCAACAGAACTCTTGGACAGCAAGCGTTCGAATCCATTCCGCTTCCTCGCCCTCCACTCGACGAGCAGATGCGTATCTCCGATACGCTGCAAGCCTGGGACGACGCGATTTTTGTGGCCCGTCAGCTCTCTGAAAAGCGGCGAGAAGAAGCTGACTTGATTCGAGAGCGTTTATTGCAGAGTGTTATGCACTTCAAGACCATGCCATTGGTCGAGCTCGCCGAGGTTCGCTCGGGACTTGCAAAGGGCAAGAGCACCAAGGGAGCCGCGATCAAGGTGCCCTACCTCCGTGTTGCCAACGTGCAAGATGGACGACTCGACCTGAGTGAGGTGCGGGAGATCGAGATTGAAAGCAAGCATCTCGATCGGTATGCACTTCGCGTTGGCGATGTCCTGATGACCGAGGGTGGCGACTTCGACAAACTAGGCCGGGGCACCGTATGGAACGGCGAGATTGAGCCCTGCCTTCACCAGAATCATGTGTTCGCCGTTCGTCCTCGAGAGGACAAGGCTTACGCCGGATTCATCGCCGCGATTGCTGCAAGTGAATACGGTCGCAACTACTTCCTCAGCTGCGCGAAGCGCAGCACCAACTTGGCAAGTATCAATTCGACTCAGTTGAAGGCTTTGCCGATTCCTGCAGCACCCGTTGCGGAGCAAAGGCGCATCGCCGCCATCATTGACGTTGCACTGCAAGCCGCTCACGCCAGCACGCGTCTAGTCGAATCGTTGATCACGGAGAGGGCTAATCTCTCGACCGCGCTACTGTCAGGCAAACGCCGATTTGTGCGCCCCGAACCCGAGGTTCTGTCGTGACCCCGTCGGCTCCGGATGGCCGTGAGCAGTACTCTGCCCAACTCCCGGCGCTGCACCTGCTCTGCAATCTCGGCTGGAATCTCCTGAGCACCTCCCAGGCCTTGGGGATGCGCGGTAGCACGCGCGAAGTGCTGCTCCGCTCGCGCCTGGTCGAAGTGCTGCAAACCCGCCGCTACGAATACAAGGGCCAGTCGTACCCGCTGTCCAGCAGCGGGATCGAGCAGATCGTGCGCGAGCTGTCCGCGCTGAACCTGGCCGAAGGACTGCTGCCGGCCAACGAACGGCTGTACGGCAAGCTCGCGCTGGGCATCACCGTCACCGAGTTCATGCCCGACGGCAAGAAGCACCAGCCGACGATTCCGGTCATCGACTGGGCCAATCCGGCGGCCAATCGCTGGGACGTGACCGAAGAGATGGAGGTGCTTTCCGCCCAGGGGACGCATCACCGCACCCCGGACGTCGTCTGCTTCGTCAACGGCCTGCCGCTGGTGGTGATCGAAGCCAAGCGCCCGGAGTCCACGCACGTGGGCAAGTCGATGGTGACAGAGGGCGTCAGCCAGCACCTGCGCAACCAGCGGCCCGACGAAATCCCTCAGCTCTTCGGCTATGCCCAGCTGCTGCTGGCCGCGAGCCAGACCGAGGGCCGCTACGGCACCACGGGAACGGCCGCCAAGTTCTGGGCCCGCTGGCGGGAGGAAGAGTTCGATGCCGCTCACCAGGCTGCTGCGAAGAACGCCGTGCTGCCCGCCGACGTGCGCGCCCGCCTGTTCGAAGGCAAGCCCTCAGCCTTGGCCAGCTACTTCGACGCGCTGTGGGCGCAGCCCATGGAGCCCACCGACCAGGACCGCCTGCTGGTCAGCCTGCTCACGCCTAGGCGGCTGCTGGAGTTCCTCCGCAGTTACGTGCTCTTCGACCGCAAGGTGGGCAAGATCGTCGCGCGCTACCAGCAGTTCTTCGGCATCCGTGCGCTGTTGGCGCGCATCCAGCAGCTGCGGCCTGACGGTGGGCGTGAGGGTGGCGTGGTGTGGCACACAACGGGCTCGGGCAAGAGCTTCACGATGGTGTTCCTCACCAAGGCGCTGCTGCTGGTGGACGCGCTGGCCGAGTGCCGCGTGGTCGTGGTGACCGACCGAGTGGATCTGGAAGGGCAGCTCTCGCGCAACTTCATCTCGGGCGGCGCCTTCGGCTCGGCCATCGCGTCACTGAAAGACGGGGAGAAGAGCCGCGCGATGACGGGCCGCGACCTGGCGCGGCGCATCGGCAGTGGCACCGAACGCATCACCTTCACGCTGGTGCACAAGTTCAACTCGGCGTCCAAGCTGCCGGAGTGCCGCAACCCGTCGCCCAACCTGATCGTACTGGTGGACGAAGGCCACCGCAGCCACGGCGGCGAAACGCATGAGCGCATGAAGAAGGCGCTGCCACGCGCCGCCTACATCGCGTTCACGGGCACGCCGCTGCTGAAGGACGAGAAGACCTCCAACAAGTTCGGTCCGATCGTGCATGCCTACACCATGCAGCGGGCCGTAGAAGACGAGACGGTGGCGCCGCTGCTGTACGAAGAGCGCGTGCCCGAGCTGACGATCAACGAAGAGGCGGTCAACCGCTGGTTCGACAAGATCACCGCCGGCCTGAGCGATGCACAGCGTGGTGACCTGAAGAAGAAGTTCGCGAAGAAGGGCGCCATCTACGGCGCGGCAGGCCGCATCGAGCTGATCGCGTGGGACATCGCCACGCACTTCAGCGAGAATATCAAGAAGCTGGACTTAGGCCTGAAGGGGCAGGTCGCCACCGACAGCAAGCTCGACGCCATCCGCTACAAGAAGGCGCTCGACGACACCGGCCTCGTCACCAGCGCCATCGTCATCTCGCCGCCCGACACGCGCGAGGGCAACGCCGAAGTGGATGAGGAGAAGCTGCCCGAAGTGCAGAAGTGGTGGAAGCAGGCGGTGCTGGCCCAAGGGCTGGACGCCGAGACCTACGAGAAGCAGGTGGTGGCCGACTTCGGCACCGACGACGGGCCGGACCTGCTGATCGTGGTGGACAAGTTGCTCACCGGCTTCGACGAGCCGCGCAACACCGTGCTGTATATCGACAAGCCGCTCAAGGGACACAACCTGATCCAGGCCGTCGCCCGCGTGAACCGGCTGCACGACGACAAGCGCTACGGCGTGCTGGTGGATTACCGCGGCATCCTCAAGGAGTTGGACACGGCCATTCGGGCGTACCAGGACCTGGAGACCCGCACCCAGGGCGGCTTTGATGTGGCAGACATTGAAGGGCTCTATCGCAACGTCGACACCGAGTACAAGCGCCTGCCAGGGCTGCACGACCGCATGTGGTCGTTCTTCAAGGGCGTGGCCAACAAGCTGGACCGGGAACAGTTCCGACAGGTGCTGACGCCCAGGTTCGTGAAAGCGGCTGACGGTGAGGAGTACGACGAGCGGCAGAAGCTGCGCGACGACTTCTACGCCGCGGTGACGGCCTTCGGCCTGTGCCTGCAGACGGCGCTGTCGAGCCGCAGCTTCTTCGAGGACAAGAGCTTCTCTGAAGCGCTGATCGCCCGGTACAAGGCCGACTTGCGCTTCTTCACCGAACTGCGCATCACTGCACGTCGGGACGCGATGGAAGTGGTGGACTACAGCACCTACGAGGAGCAGATCCGCAAGCTGGTGGACAAGCAGGTGATCGGCAAAGAGGTTCGAGAGCCCGAGGGCGTGTACCTCGTGCACCAGCTGGGCCAGGCCGAGGATCCGAAAGACTGGTCCGAGGAGAAGACGCGCAACGAGACCGACCTGATCCGAACCCGGCTGCGCAAGACCATCGAGCAGGAGCTGGCCGACGATCCGTACGCGCAGAAGGTGTTCGGTGAACTGCTGAGGCAAGCGATAGCGGAGGCCGAGGCGATGTTCGATCACCCGCTGAAGCAGTACGCGCTGTTCAAGGACTTCGAGGAGCAGGTGTCGTCGCGCCAGCCACCGGGCACCCCAGACCTTTTGGCCGACAAGCCGCATGCACGGGCCTACTTTGGTGTGCTGCGTCTCGTGCTGGGCGAGGGCGCGGTGGAGGCCATGGACGATGCGGCTCGACAGACCCTGGTGGCGCAGGCCCTGGAGATCGATGAGGTGGTGCGGACGGCGGTGGCCGAGAACTCTCTCAGCCCGCAAAGCATCGAGGCGGCCATTCGCAAGGGGCTGCTGCCGCTGCTGTTCGGCAAGCTGGGGCTGGTCCGGGCCAAGGAAGCGGTCGAGCAGATCGTGCAGATCACCCGCCTGGGCCTCGGGAAGGCGCAATGACCAGCGCGCTGGCCAATCAGCTCGCGAAGCCTGGCCGATTCAGCGTTCGTTATGGCGAGGGCGTCATCAACTACGCACTGAGGTTGCAGCCGCAGCGGCAGCCCTCCAGGGTGGCCATCCACGTGGAGGCCAACGGGCGTGTCCTGGTCGACGCGCCTTTGGGCGCCACGCACGCCGCCGTGGCGCAGGCCGTGAAGAAGCGCGCCGGGTGGATTGCGCAGCATGTGGCGCAGGCCAAGGCACGGCTGGAGCACGTTCGCCACCGGGACTACACCAGCGGCGAGGCCGTGCACTACCTGGGGCGACGCTACCGGCTGCGCGTGACCGTGGATCCCACGGCAGCGGCGTCGTGCCGGCTGCGCGGCGGCTTCTTGGAGATCACCGTCCAGCGCAGAGCTGCCGCGGAGGTGCAGGCCGAGATGTCAGCGTGGCTTCGTCATCAGGCCGGCGAAGTGCTGCGCGAACGCCTGGACACCATCGCCGCTGGACTGCGCTGGGTGAAGGTACCGCCACCGATGCGTCTGCAGTGGATGCGCGTGCAGTGGGGCAGCTGCTCGCCGCGCGGGCGCATCACTTTGCACCCGGCCTTGGTGCAGGCGCCTCGGGACTGCATCGACTATGTCGTGCTCCATGAGCTTTGCCACCTGGCCAGCCATGACCACAGCGCCAGGTTCTACCGACTGCTTGACCGGCACATGCCTGGCTGGCGTGCTGTCAAGGCGCGGCTGGATGGCATGGCTGAAGACCTGCTGCGGCAGTAGCCGCGAGCGCTTGAGCGGGAGGCGTGGGGATGCACGATGCGGACGAAGACTTCAGCATGTTGCTGAAGTTTCCGGCTGACTACCCCTTGGCGGACCTGTATGCGCTGAGTGAGCGCCTCGCTGGCACCGAGGTATGTGTGCCGGGGTACTTGCCGCCACCCGTAGGTCTGTTTCACCCCGATGGGTTCTTCTACGACCAGCACATCGAGCGATCGAAGACGATCCTGATTCCCGACCGAAACGTGGTGTCCCGGATGGCACAGCTTGCGCGTTGGGCGCCGTGTGGAGGCCGATCAGCAGGTCCGAACGGCTGCCGGCCTTCTCGCGTTTGCGCAGTGCCTCGACATCGAGATCGACCCATCGGTGGCATTCCACGACCGGCGCACACGGCTGGCAACGAGGCGGCGTGGGAGGAGCTGGGCTGGTTTCGGTCCGCCGACAACGCGAGGGTGCACGATGTGATGGACGTCGCACTCGGTCGTGGGGATCAACTCCGCGCGCCAGGTCTACCGCACGAGGTGCAGAAGCACGACCTCGCCAAGCCGCTCAGGCGCTGGAACCGGAACTACATCATCGCGTTGAAGGTGATGGATCTCGAGATGCAGGACCTGAGGCCCATCGAGCGGGTGCTGCGCCTTCTGGATTGGATGAGGGATGACTTCATGTTCGGTGGGCCGGCAGCCATGCTGGCCAGCGTCTACTTCGCCCCCAACTCGCCGCCGAGGCGTCGGGTGTTCAAGGACAAGAACTCATCAGACCGAGAGGCAGCGATCGCAGGCGCGCGCAATGCCGCCTGGGACCTGACCCACCTGAGCGAGTTTGTCCGCAAAGTGAACGAGGCAGGACCTGACGGGCGCCCACGTTACCTGTTCGCCAGCTTCGACCGGCACCTGCGTCTGATGGCCAAGCTGCTGTTTGACTGCGCCACCGAGATTTCTGCTGCCGATGCGCTGCCGAAGGCGTTGTCGAGTTGGTGGTCGAAGACAGACGCACGCCGGATCGCAGCTACGATTGCGGGTCACCTGGATCGGATCAACTCGGCCGAGTGGCGTGCCAAGACTGCGCCGGTGCCTGACTTCATCAACCACATGATCGCGCGTGGCGAAGCGATCGTTCGTGAGGCGGCCGTCAAGCCCAGGGGCTAAGCCCGGCGGTGGAAGTTGGCCAGCGCCAGGGCTGCGAGCGCCGCGACACCAACGGGCACGACGGGTAGCAGCAGCGGTGGCATCGTCATCGGAATGACGAGCGCCACGACCGCGGCACACGCAGCGGTGATGGCCAAGCCTGCAAACAGCGCGAAGAGCTCGGGATCGTGGTGCCTGAACTCCTTGGCCTTGATCAGCCGCACGATGCCGCCGTCGATCAAGGCCGCCAACGCGGCCACTGCCAACCATGGCAGCCACTCGACCATGGCCGATGCACGAAACGCGGCCAGGAGTACCAATGCATCGATCGCACGGAAGTAGCTGTTCCCGAACAGCCGCTGGTTGACGGAAGCCATCTCCCGCGCCACGGCGCCGTCGACGCCGTTTGCTGCCGACGCGGTGGCGGCCGGAGGCACAGGCGTGGCCTCCCGTGCGGCACCCTGGAGGCCCAGCGCTCGGTCGAGGATCCGCAGCGCGGGCGCCTCGCCCCAGAACTCTTCCATCGCCTGGTGCTCGGTTCGAATCTGCGCCAGGAACCGTTCCGGCGGATGCGCCGAGGGCAGGTAGAGCACCAGCACCAGCAGGCACAGCAGCGCGGCGATGGTGACGACGCGGATCACGACGCATGCCCCGTCATCGCAGCTGGCGTCCGGATCGCCTTCGTTGGCGCCGCACGTTTTGCTGTGGGCTCATCCGCATCCGGGTCGAGGATCGGGAACCGCCCCTTGATGATCCGCCCGCCCGACACCGAGGCGAAGTACTGAAGGTTTGGCAGCTTGCCCAGCACGTCGGCCGGCACCATCTCCTCGAAGCTCTCGGTGAGTTGCGTCGAGTAGCTCGACGAGAAGTCGCCCAGGTGGGCGTCGGCGCCGCTGCTCAGGCCTACGCGCATCGAGTGGATCGCGGTCTTGCCGAAGGTCTCGACCACGAAGTCCTGTGTCGGCCGGTCCTTGGACCGCAGCGCGATGAGGTTGTTCAGGTTGCCCAGCGCCATGCGCGCCGCATCTTCGCTGCCCAGGCGCTTGGCCAGGTCGGCCAGCGTCTGCATCGCGCAGGTGGTGAAGATGCCACCCTCGGCGCCCTTGTTCAGGATCTCGATCAGCGGCTGGTTGATGACGTTCGACACCTCGTCCACGAAGAGCGAGATGCGCCGGTAGCCGCCCAGGTTGTAGCGCATTCCCGCACGCGCGGCCAGGTCGGCCAGGGCCAGTGCGCCGATGGCGGTGGCGACCGACGGGTCGGGCAGGGAGTCCAGGCACATGTACAGCACGTGGCCGGCGCGTTCGATCTTCTCGAAGTTCATGATCGGCCTCGCATCGCTGGCGTCGAAGGGGTCGGGCGACAGGCTGCGGCCGAGGTCACCCGAGGTCAGCATCGAGAGCACCGGCAGCAGGTTGGCGGTGATCTTCTGGTAGTGCTCGCGGTTGTGGCGGAAGGTGCGCACCTGGGCGTCGAGCACCTTGTTGCGCTGCGACTGCGGGACGTGGTGTTCGTAGAAGGCGACCAGGGCCAGCAGGTCCGCACTGGCCGCCTCAGACGGGCGCTTCATGTTTCCGCGGTGGGCGTCGTGCAGCAGCTTCTTCATCTCCGGTTGGTCGCGCCAGCCGGTGCCGAGCAGCCGCTCGTAGAAGCGGCGCAGCGTCGCTTCCAGCACGGGCTCGATGCCGCCCTCGATGTACTTGGTGAGCTTGACCAGATTCGGCCGCTCCTCCAGTTCCACCAGCCCCTGCACGACCACGTTCACGGCATCCCAGCCGAAGGCGGAGAAGGCGCCGGCCGTGTCCGGCGGCATGATCGACTGGATCCTCGACGCGATCTCGGTGGGCTTCTGCCAGTTGAAGGTGAAGTCCAGGCGCACGCCGGCTTCGGGGAAGGCGGGGTGGAACTCGAGGAAGGTGTCGGGGTCGCGCCAGTCCTCGCAGGCGCGCTGGGTGACACGCTTCAGGCGGCGGCTGTTCTTGGGGTCGATGA
>CAKZXL010000892.1 GCA_937883885.1 uncultured Aquincola sp.
CCTGCGGGCGGCCTGCGCCCCCCAAACGTATCAGGCGGTGGCCATCGCATGGCCGGGGCGGGCCAGCGCCTGGCCCTTCGGCGTGTCCTTCAGGTACAGCTTCCACAGAAAGCCGAGCGCGTTGTCGCCGTACGAGATGGCCTTGCGCGGCAGCGCCAGCGGATCGAAGCCCGGCGTGGCCGCGCCGCGCTGGCAGGTGACGCCGCTGCTGTAGCCGGCCTCTGCGGCGGCACGCAGCGTGTCGAGGTTGTGCGAGCCATAGGGGTAGCACACATGCGGCACCTCGCGCCCCAGCTCCTGCTGCAGGCGCTGGCGGCTGTCGCGCATCTCGGCGCGCTGCACGTCGGCCGGCTGCTCGGCCAGGCGGATGTGGCTGAAGGCATGGCTGCCCACCTCGATGCCCAGGCCGGCGATCTCGCGCAGGCGGGCGTAGCTCATCAGCGGCGGCGTGCCGCGGCCGTGGCCGGCCAGCCAGGTGCCGCCGCTGCCGGCCGCGCCGGCCACCGCGTACGAGATGGCGGGGTAGCCGAAGTCCTGCAGCACCGGCACCGCATGCTCGTAGAAGTTCTCGCAACCGTCGTCGAAGGTGAGCACCGCCGCCCGCTCGGGCATGGGCGCGCGGCCCTGCAGCGCGGCCAGCGCGTCGGTCATCGACAGCACCTTCACGCCCAGCCACTTCAGCGCCCGCATCTGCGCGCGGAACTTGTCCACGTCGCAGTAGCCGGCGCGGTGGGCCTTCATCGGCGGGAAGCGGCCCACCTGGTGGTACATAAAGATGGAGATGCCGGGCATCGGGGCTTCCTTGCTGAATGTCGAGGCGTTGCCGGAGTCGGGGCGCGGCCTAGCGCTGGGCGTCGCCGGCCGCATCGTAGGCGGCCACCGTGTTCCGCACCATGATGTCGGCGGTGAAGCGCTGCTCGAACACCTGCCGCGCCGCGCGGCCCATGGCCAGGCGCAGTGCCGGGTCGGCGCCCACGCGCACGATGGCATCGGCCAGCGCCTGCGCATTGTCCGGCGGCACGAGCAACCCGTTCAGCCCCTCGGCAATGATCTCGGCATTGCCGCCGACCTGCGTGGCGATGGATGGCCGGCCGGCGGCGCAGGTTTCCATCAGCGTGAGCGACAGGGCCTCGTGCCGCGAAGGCGCCAGCACCACGTCGCAGGCGGCCAGCAGCTCGGGAATGTCCTTGCGCTGGCCGAGGAAGGTCACGCGGTCGCCCAGGTTCAGACGCTGCACCTGCTCGCGGATCTGCGCGGCCCAGGCGGTGTCGGTGGCGCCGGTGATCGACAGGTGCACCGGTAGCGTGTCGGGCAGCAGCTTCAGTGCATCCACCGCCACGTCGTGGGCCTTGACGTCCACCAGGCGCGAATTCATCAGCAGCTGCAGCGGCTGGGCCGGCGTGGGCGCGCCTTCGCGCGCCGGCTGCATGCCGATGTCGGGCACCGCCGAATACACCACCTCCACCTGCTGCGCCGGCAGGCCGTGCTGCACCAGATGGTCGCGCACCGCGTGGGAGACGGCCAGCAACCGCATCTGCGGCCGGAACCAGCGCCACGACACCATGGAATTGGCGCTGGCCACCGCCGGCACGCCGCTCCAGCGGCTGGCCCAGTCGGCATAGCGGCCGCCGCGCTGGGCCTGGCCGTGCAGCACGTCGGCACGCCAGCGGCGGGCAAAGCGCGCCAGCTTCCAGGCCGAGAGCGGGTCGTACATGCCGTGCATGGGCACATGCAGGCAGGTGTGGCCGTCGGCCTACATGCGCTCGCCCATCCAGCCGTCCAGCGGGCCGGCGAAGGCCACCTGGTGGCCGCGTTCGGCCAGCGCGGCCGAGGTGGAGACCACCCGCCGCTCCATGCCGCCCAGGATGTGGCTGTGCGCCACCATCACCACACGCCGCGGCGGCCGGGCGTCGCTGCTCACTTGCGGCCTTGCAGCTTGGCGAAGGCGGCGGCCATCGCGCCGCCGGCCGCCGGCTCGGGCGCACGGCTGCGCGGGGCGCGCTGGTCGCGGCTGGGCGGGCGGTAGCCGCCGCCGTCGCCGCCCTTGGCGGGCACCGCGCTGTCCAGCTTCATGGTCAGCGAGATGCGGCCCCGCGCCAGGTCCACCTCCAGCACCTTCACCTTCACGATGTCGCCGGTCTTGACCACCTCGCGCGCATCGTTGACGAACTTGTGGCTGAGCTGGCTCACATGCACCAGGCCGTCCTGGTGCACGCCCAGGTCGACAAAGGCGCCGAACTGGGCCACGTTGCTGACGGTGCCTTCCAGCGTCATGCCGGGCTGCAGGTCCTTGATGTCTTCCACGCCGTCGTTGAAGCGCGCCACCTTGAAGTCGGGGCGCGGGTCGCGGCCGGGCTTTTCCAGCTCGGCCAGGATGTCCTTGACGGTGATGGCGCCGAAGCGCTCGTCGGCAAAGGCTTCGGGCTTGAGCTTGCGGATGACGTCGGCATTGCCCACCAGTTCCTGGATGGGCCGGCCGGTGCTGCTGATGATCTTCTCGACCACCGGGTAGGTCTCGGGGTGCACGCCCGACTGGTCCAGCGGGTTGTCGCCATCGCGGATGCGCAGAAAGCCCGCGGCCTGCTCGAAGGTCTTGGCGCCCAGGCCGGCCACGTCCATCAGCTGCTTGCGGTTGCGGAAGGCGCCATGCGCATCGCGCCAGCGCACGATGCTCTGCGCCACCGCGTTGGACAGGCCCGACACCTGCGCCAGCAGCGGCGCCGAAGCGGTGTTCAGGTCCACGCCCACCGAGTTCACGCAGTCTTCCACCACCGCGTCCAGCGTGCGGGCCAGCTCGCTCTGGTTGACGTCGTGCTGGTACTGGCCGACGCCGATGCTCTTGGGGTCGATCTTCACCAGCTCGGCCAGCGGGTCCTGCAACCGGCGGGCGATGGAGACGGCGCCGCGCAGGCTCACGTCCAGGTCGGGCAGCTCCTTGCTGGCGAATTCGCTGGCCGAGTACACCGAGGCCCCCGCCTCGCTCACCACCACCTTGGTGAGCTGCACGTCGGGCGCCAGGGACTGCACGCGCTTGATCAGGTCGGCGGCCAGCTTGTCGGTCTCGCGGCTGGCGGTGCCGTTGCCGATGGCGATCAGGTTGACGCCGTGCTGCGCCACCAGGCGGCCCAGCGTGTGCAGCGAGCCTTCCCAGTCGCGCCGCGGCTCGTGCGGGTAGACGGTGGAGGTATCCAGCACCTTGCCGGTGTCGCTCACCACCGCCACCTTGACGCCGGTGCGGATGCCCGGGTCCAGGCCCATCACCACGCGCTTGCCGGCCGGTGCGGCCAGCAGCAGGTCGCGCAGGTTCTCGGCAAACACCTTGATGGCGGTGGCCTCGGCGTTTTCGCGCAGGCGGGCGAACAGGTCGCGCTCGATGCTGAGGCTGAGCTTGACCTTCCAGGTCCAGCCGATGGATTTGCGGATCAGGTCGTCCGACGGCCGCTTGGCATGGCTCCAGCCCAGGTGGCGGGCGATGCGGCCTTCGGCCAGGCTGGGCTGGCCGGGTTGCAGCACCTCATCGAGCTTGAGCTTGGCTTCCAGCAGCTCTTGCGTGCGGCCGCGGAACACCGCCAGCGCCCGGTGCGAAGGCACGCTGCGGATGGGCTCCGAATAGTCGAAGTAGTCGCGGAACTTGGCGACGTCGGCGTTCTGCTCGTCCTTGCCGTCGAGCAGGCGCGAGGTGAAGAGGCCCTCTTCCCACAGCCATTCGCGCAGCGGGCCCACCAGGGTGGCGTCTTCGGCCCAGCGCTCGGAGAGGATGTCGCGCACGCCGTCCAGCACCGCGAAGGCATCGGCAAAGCCGGCATCGGCATTGAGGAAGGCCGCGGCTTCGGCCATCGGGTCCAGCGAAGGGTCGGCAAACAGCTTGTCGGCCAGCGGCTCGAGGCCGGCTTCGCGGGCGATCATGCCCTTGGTGCGGCGCTTGGGCTTGAAGGGCAGGTACAGGTCTTCCAGTTCCTGCTTGGTCGGCGCGGCCTCGATGGCGGCGCGCAGCTCGGGCGTCAGCTTGCCCTGCTCCTCGATGCTCTTGAGCACCGCGGCGCGGCGGTCTTCCAGCTCGCGCAGGTAGCCCAGGCGCGCTTCCAGATCACGCAGCTGGGTGTCGTCCAGGCCGTCAGTGGCTTCCTTGCGGTAGCGGGCGATGAAGGGGACGGTGGCACCGCCGTCCAGCAGATCGACGGCGGCTTTGACTTGCGCCGGGCGAACCTGCAGTTCGGCGGCGATTTGCAACAGGATCTTGTCCAAGGCAGGCACGGGAAACCACGGGAAAGGGCCCGAAGTGTGCCACCGCAGGACGGGGCGGCCGGCAGCGCCGTCCCGGCGTGAAAGGGTTCAGTGCAGCGCCACGGCGATGCCCGCCAGCATGGCCAGCACCGCGACGCCGGTCGAGATGTGGCGTTCGAGCCGGCTGCCGGCGGCAGGCTGCATCGGCGCAGGGGCGTCGACACCGGGCGTTTCGGGCGAATGAAGCAGGGCAAGCCAGGACATCGGGGTCTCCTTGGGGGCGGTGGCGTTCGACACCGGCACCTACGCAGGAAATGTGCGCGACCAGCATGTCTGTCAGATGGCATCGGCTGATCCCGCATGTTTCTGAAGCGCAAAGTGCGACTTACTGCACAGGGCGCCCCAGACTTGGGGGCTTGCCTCAATGCGCCATGACTTGCGCCACGTCAGCAAACCGCAGGCTTGGCACTTCTAGACTGGCTGCACCCACCCGGCCGACCGAGCCGGGGGCCGGTCGAGGAGCCATGCCGTGTTAGCCGCCTTCATCACCCACGCCGACTGCGCCCGCCATGAGATGGCCCCGCAGCACCCCGAGTGCCCCGAACGCCTGGGCGCCATCCACGACCTGCTGCTGGTCAAGGGCCTGCTGGACTACATGAATCCCTACGACGCGCCGCTGGCCACGCCGCAGCAGCTGGCGCGCGCCCACTCGGCCATGTACGTGCAGGAGCTGCTGGCCAGCGCACCGGCCGAGGGGCATCGGCAGGTCGACCCCGACACCGCCATGTGCCCGCATACCGTGCAGGCGGCGCTGCGGGCGGCCGGGGCCGCGGTGCAGGCCACCGACCTGGTGCTGGGCGGCGAAGCGCCCACCGCGTTCTGCTGCGTGCGGCCGCCCGGCCACCATGCCGAGCGGGCGGCGGCCATGGGCTTTTGCTTCTTCAACAACGTGGCGGTGGGCATCCGCCATGCGCTGGACGTGCACGGCCTGCAGCGGGTGGCGCTGATCGACTTCGACGTGCACCACGGCAACGGCAGCGAAGACATCTTCCGCGGCGACGAGCGGGTGCTGATGTGCTCCATCTTCGAGCGCGGCCTCTACCCCTTCAATGGCGACCAGGCCACCGGCCCGAACATGGTGAACGTGGGCCTGCCCAGCCGATCGGGCAGCGAGGCCTTCCGGGCCGCGGTGAACGGCCAGTGGCTGCCCGCGCTGGAGGCCTTCCGGCCGCAGCTGATCTACGTTTCGGCCGGCTTCGACGCGCACCGCGAGGACGACATGGGCAACCTGGGCCTGGTGGAAGCCGACTACGAATGGGTGACGCGCCAGCTGATGGCGGTGGCCGGGCGCCACTGCGGCGGGCGCATCGTCTCGTGCCTGGAAGGGGGCTATGTGCTGAGCCCGCTGGCGCGCAGCGTGGCCGCCCATGTCAAAGTGCTGATCGGCGCCGACTGACCGAAGCCCGACAGCACCCATGGACAAGCACTACCTCTCGCCCCTTCTCGCCCCTGAATCCATCGTGGTGCTGGCCGGCGATGCCGACGCGCCCGACACGCTCACGCCGCAGGCGCGCACGCTGCGCGAGGCGCTGCGCGCCCAGCGCTTTGCCGGCACCCTCGCCTTCCTGGACATCCACACCAGCGGCACGCTGGCCGACCTGGCGCAGACGCGGGCCGACCTGGCCATCATCGCCCTGCCCCACCAGGACCTGACCGCCGCGCTGGAGGTGGCCGGGCGCATCGGCTGCCGGGCGGCGCTGGTCGTCTCGGCCGGCGTGGACGAGCGGCTGGCCGCCGAGCTCAAGCGCATCGCGCGGCGCGAAGGCGTGCAGCTGCTGGGCCCCAACGGCCTGGGGCTGCAACGGCCGCGGCTGCAGCTCAATGCCAGCGCGCTGGGACCGCTGGCGCGCAACGGCTCGCTGGCGCTGGTGTCGCAGTCCGGTGCGCTCACCTCGTCGATGCTGGACTGGGCGCGCAACAACGCGGTGGGCTTTTCCACCGTGGTGTCGCTGGGGCCGAACACCGCGGTGGACATCGCCCAGGTGCTGGACTTCCTGGCCAGCGACCAGCACACCCACAGCATCATCGTGTACCTGGAAGGCATCTCGAACGCGCGCCGCTTCATGAGTGCGCTGCGCTCGGCCGCCAATGCCAAGCCGGTGGTGGTGCTCAAGGCCGGCCGCAAGCCGGCAGGCAACGAGGCCGCCCACACCCACAGCGGCACCATCGTCGGCGCCGACGACGTGTTCGATGCCGCGCTGCGCCGCGCCGGCGCGGTGCGGGTGCGTTCCTTCGTCGAGCTGTTCTCGGCCGCCAAGTGCCTGGCTTCGCGCTACCGGCCGGTGGGCAAGCGGCTGGCCATCATCACCAACGGCGGCGGGCCGGGCGTGCTGGCGGCCGACTGGGTCAACGAGATCTTTTTGCAGATGGGCCGGCTGTCGGCCGAGTCGGTGGCCGCGCTGCAGCCGCAGCTGCCGCCGCAGGCTTCGCTGGCCGACCTGATCGACCTCTCGGAAGACGCCACCGCCGAGCACTACCGCGCCGCCATCGAAGCCGCTTCGCGCGACCGGCAGATCGACGGGCTGTTGGCGATCTATTCCACCAAGGCGGGCGGCGATTCGGCCGCGGTGGCCGCGGCGCTGGTGGCCATCAAGCCCACGCTGAACAAGCCGCTGCTGGCCTGCTGGATGGGCGACGCCTCGGTGAGCACGGCACGCCAGCAGCTCAACGAAGCGGCCATCCCCAACTTCCGCACGCCCGAGGCGGCGGTGGGCGCCTTCGGCAACATCGCCTCGTTCTACCAGAACCAGCTGCTGCTGCAGCAGACGCCGCCGCCTTTGTCCACGCTGGCCAAGCCCGACATCGAAGGCGCGCGCCTGGTGATCGAAAGCGTGCTGGCCGAGCGCCGCAAGGTGCTGACCGAGATGGAGTCCAAGACGCTGCTGTCGGCCTTCCACATCCCGGTGACCAACACCATCCTGGCCCGCAATGCCAACGAGGCGATGATGATCGCCACGCAGCTGGGCTTTCCGGTGGCGCTGAAGATCGACTCGCCCGACATCACGCACAAGAGCGACGTGCAGGGCGTGGCGCTGAACATCCTCAACGGCGCCGGGGTGCGCGACACCTACAACGACATGGTGGAACGGGTGGCGCGGCTGCAGCCGGGCGCCCGCATCAACGGCGTGACGGTGCAGAAGATGGCGCGCGCGCAGCGTGGCCGCGAGATCTGCATCGGCCTGGTGACCGACGAGCCCTTCGGCCCGGTGATCATGTTCGGTGCCGGCGGCACGATGATCGAGCTGATCCGCGACCGCGCGATGGAGCTGCCGCCGCTCAACCAGTTCCTGGCGCGGCGGCTGATCGAACGCTCACGCGTGGCCGAGACGCTGGTGGAATGGCGCGGCGCCAGCCCGGTGGACATGGACGCACTGGAGCGGGTGCTGCTGCGGGTCTCGGAGATGGTGTGCGAGCTGCCGCAGCTGCGGCAGATGGACATCAACCCCATCATCGTCGACGAGTCGGGTGCGGTGGCGGTGGACGCGCGCATCATCGTGGACAGTGCTTCATTGAGCGTGAGCATGGGCGCGGGCATGGGCAGCGGCGCCAGCCCCTACAACCACCTGGCCATCCTGCCCTACCCGGCCCGCTACGAGCAGGTGTGGCCGATGCGCGGCGGCGGCGAATACACCGTGCGGCCCATCCACCCCAACGACGCGCAGATGCTGCAGGCGCTGGTGCAAAGCCTGTCGCCGGAGAGCCGCTACTTCCGCTTCGTCAGCTCGATGACGCAGCTGCCGCCGCCGATGCTGGCGCGCTTCACGCTGATCGACTACGACCGCGAGATGGCGCTGGTGGCGGTGCACAAGCAGCGCGCCGCCGCCACCGACGGCAGCATCGTCGAGACCGAACGCATCATCGGCGTCTCGCGCTACGTCACCAACCCCGACCAGTCGAGCTGCGAGTTCTCGCTGGTGGTGGCCGATGCTTATGCCGGCAAGGGCATCGGCTCACGCCTGATGGAATGCATCATGGACGTGGCGCGCGAAAAGGGCCTGTCGGAGATCGACGGCCTGGTGCTGACCAACAACCCCGGCATGCTCAAGCTGATGCGCGGGCTGGGCTTCGAGGTGAAGCCCTACCCGGAAGACCCGGACTTCAAGCTGGTGACGCACGCGTTGTGAACGCGGCTTGTGGGCCGCAAAGCGCCGCTCAACGCCAGGCTGCCGCCGCACGGCCGGCCTGCAGCCCGCTGGCCATGCTGGCCTGCAGCAGGTAGCCGCCGGTGGGCGCTTCCCAGTCCAGCATCTCGCCGGCCACGAACACGCCGGGCCGCTGGCGCAGCATCAGTTGCTCGTCCAGCGCCTCCAGCCGCACACCACCGGCGGTGCTGATGGCCTCGGCCACCGGCCGCGGCGCCACCAGCGTCAGCGGCAGCGCCTTCAAGGCCGTGGCCAGCGCGGCCGCATCGTCCAGCTGCGCACGCGGCAGCAGCTCATGCAGCAACGACACCTTGGCGCCCGCCAGGCCCAGTCGGCTCTTCAGGTGCGTGGCCAGGCTGCGGGTGCCGCGGGGGCGGCGCACTTCGTCCAGCACGCGCGCAGCATCGAAGGTGGGCAGCAGGTCGATGTGCAGCGTGGCCGCGCCCTCCGCGGCCAGCGTGTCGCGCAGCAGGGCCGAGACGGCATACACCAGGCTGCCTTCCACGCCGTAGTCGCTGAGCACGAACTCGCCGGCACGCTCGAAGCTGCCGCCGTCATGCGCCGTGAACTTGAGCGCCGCCGGCTTGATGGGCGCGCCGGCAAAGCGGCTGCGCAGGTGCTCGCTCCAGCCGCGCTGGCCATCGGGCCGCGCCACCTCGAAGCCGCAATTGGCCGGCTGCAGCGGCGCCACGTCCACGCCCTGGGCCTGCAGCAGCGGCACCCAGCGGCCGTCGGAGCCCAGCTGCGGCCAGCTGGCACCACCCAGCGCCAGCACGGTGCAGCGCGGCTGCAGGCTGAACTCGCCGGCCGGGCCCTGGATGCGCAGCGCAGCGCCGTCTTCGGTCCAGCCCAGCCAGCGGTGCCGCTGGTGAAAGCGCACGCCCGCGGCCTTCAGCCGGTGCAGCCAGGCGCGCAGCAGCGGCGCCGCTTTCATGTCGCTGGGAAACACCCGGCCCGAGCTGCCGACGAAGGTCTCGACGCCCAAGGCCGCCGCCCAGTCGCGCATCGCCTGCGGGCTGAAGGCTGCCAGCCACGGCGCCACCTCCGCCGCCCGCGCGCCGTAGCGCTGGGTGAAGGGCTCGATCGGCTCGCTGTGCGTGAGGTTGAGCCCGCCCTTGCCGGCCAGCAA
>CAKZXL010000893.1 GCA_937883885.1 uncultured Aquincola sp.
CAAGGCTTTCACCGCCGCCCGGGTGCTGGCCTTCCTGAGCTGCCTACACGGCAGTGGACTCCGAACATCGCCATCGACACATTCAGCGGCTCTTCCTGAGCTGCCTACACGGCAGTGGACGTTTGGGTGACGTTGGAAGGCGTGCCGACGATTTCCTGAGCTGCCTACACGGCAGTGGACCTGCGCCTGCAGCGACGAAAGGCCCGCATCGCTTCCTGAGCTGCCTACACGGCAGTGGACGGCCAGGTCGAAGGGCTGGCCGTTGGCATCCATTCCTGAGCTGCCTACACGGCAGTGGACGAGGCCACGCAGGACGATCTGCGCGCCATCGATTCCTGAGCTGCCTACACGGCAGTGGACGGTACGTGGATCACCGCGGCGAACCTCAACCATTCCTGAGCTGCCTACACGGCAGTGGACGAATACTGCACTCCACTCACGGAGGTGCAGATTTCCTGAGCTGCCTACACGGCAGTGGACTACGCCAACAAGATTGCAAGTCCTTGACTGTAAAGGCGAATCCCAAGAACAAGCGGCCGACCCCCTTCCGGGAGGTCGGCCGCTAAGTGCTTGATTTTTCGAGCTCTTTACGTAGCCCGCGGAAAAGGGTCAAAACCAGGGCACGGTGGCTTCGGCGCTCAATCCATAGCTGCTGAAATGACCTTCCGTGGCCTCGCGCTGCAGGGGGCCGTGCCGGACAAAGAGCCGAAACGATGGCTGGCGGGTGCTGATGCTGCCGATGGTGACGAAGGGCAGCGCCAGCAGTTCCTGTGCGGAGTCCGGGATGCGCTGCGCTGCTTCGTCTGCGCTGTAGCCGTGGCGCTTCATGGCTCGACGACGCAGACGGTCGACACCGCTCTTGGCCTGCACGCGGCTCACCACCCGGTAGCTGCACCCCTCCGGTGCGGCTGCCCTCGGCTGCACGGTCAGATAGTCGTCGAAACGGCGCAACCATCCTGTCGCCTGTAACGCATCCAAAGCCGCATCGCTGCCATGCAGACGCAGCACGGCGCCCAGTGTCGGCCGGCGGTCGTCGTGCTCAGGAAAGCTCACGCCGATGTCCTGTCGGGCCGTCTGCACCAGCGCTATATGCAAGCGTCCGAACAAGGCGTTCATCAGCTGATGTCTCGCCATCTCGGAGTCGGGCCGCAGCCGCAGATCGATGTAGCTGCGCATGGCATCAGCCGGCATCGCCAAACACGCCACCACGAATGACCGTGGCCACCACGAAGTGCTGCTGCTCCACCGGGGGCACCTTGTCTTTGAGCACCCAGGCGTCCAGCAGGTTGTAGAAGTCTTGTTTGTCCTTGGGCTGGCGGTAGGCCTTGCCCTGCGTGGTGACAGAGCCGTAGGGCTCCACCGCAATCGGGCCGTTCTCGTCAGCGCCGGGGTACCAGGTGTCGATGGTGCGCAGCGCGTTGCCGATCTTCTGAGAGTGGATGGCCGCTACCTCATGACCTGCCTCGCCGACCACATACAGTGTTTTGCTCTTGGATGAACGCGCCTTGTCAAGGATCAGCTCCTGAGACGGAAACACCTCCTGCCCGGCACCTATGCGGACGAAGGCCGTCACCTGCAGCAGCACATGCCCTTCGCCGGACAAACCGGACTCCAACAGCGCTGCCAGCGGCGCCAGGTCTGCCGGCGCCACCATGTCGCGCAGTGATCGGTCCAGCGCCTGGAACGTCCACTGGGCAGCGGCCTGACCGTCGCGCAGGTGCGCAACCCGTACCTCCACCTGCTCGGCGCCGACGCGGTTGCGCCACAGGAACCGACCATTGGTCAGGTTGGCCGCATAGCGCTGCGCCAGGGCGCCCAACCCCTGCTGCTGCACGTAGCCTTGCACCGTGCTCATCAGCTTGGCGCGGTAGGCCGCGTCGTTGCAGGCCGAGGGCTGACCCACGCCCGCGAGCACGCGCAAGGTGAACTGCACCTTCAGCGTGTCGGCTTCCGCGGGCAATGCAGCCACGTCCACGGTCTGCAGGTTGGGGTTCTCGATCAAGGCGTCCAGCTTGGCCGGGTCCTGGTCCTTGGTCTTGAGGCGGTTGGAGATGGTGCCGCGCACCGACTTCTCGCGCACACGAACGGGTGCCCAAGCCGCAGGCCCATCGCGGTCGGCCCAGTTGCCGGCAAAGAACAGCGCATCGGAAGGGTCCAGCTTTCGTTCGAACGCCAGCACGGTGGCGGTTTTGAGCTTGTCGTCAGCCATGGTGATTTCCTTTCGCGGGTAGGTCAGTCGTCGTCGCCCCAGGCGTCGATCAGTTGGGTGTCGTTGGACGGCACGAAGTCGTTGCGACAGCGGTAAAGCCCGGCGTCGGGCGCATAGTCCGCATACCAGAGCAGTTGTTCCACGGCTTGCAAATGGTGCGGTGCAATCCACTGCCCGACCGAATAGACGCTCTCGGTAAATCGGAACGGTGTGGTCGCATCGCGCGCGTTGGCCACGGCGCCCGGTGCATGCAGCTCGCCCAGCGCGCCGTAGCCCACCGGGATGGGTACCACCCAGCCCAGTCCTTTCCTGTCGTGCTGCCAACTGCCAGGCGCTGACTTGTCGTCTTCTTGAGCGCTGGGGTTCCAGCGCCAGTTCATGCGCGAGAGTGACAGCCACGCGTCCAATGGGGTGCTCTCTGGCTGCGTGGTGCGCAGCTCGGTCAACCGCTTGTCCAGCAGGTCTTCTCGCAGCACCAAGGCAAACCCCGGCAGCAGGAACTGGCGCAGGCCGCGGAAGGCCTGGGCTTTGTCGTCCAGAGTGCCTGTCCAGGGCAGCACCACCGGCCGCTTGCGCCGGCCAGTGCCAGCGACTGGCAGGCAGCTGCCGCCAGCCACGCGTAAACCGCCCAGCAGCTCAGTCAGCTTCGTCAGATCAGCCTCTGCCGCGGCTGCATCAGGGGCAGACATCCAACACTCGCTGCTGACCGCCAACACCAGGCTGATCGTGAGGTGGATGCGCCCTTCCTCCACGATGGCCGCGGTGCTGCCATCTTTGTCGACAGGGTTGCGCGTGAGGTGGAAGTTCTTGACGTAGCGATCTCCGCTTACCTGCTCTTCATGGTCATGGCAAACCACGCCCACGCCCTTGATGCGCAGGTCAAGACCAGCGGCGCGAGCCTTACGTTCCAGTGCCCATGACAGGCCCATGAAGGCGGTGATCGACGGAAACCCATGCGTCAGCGGACTGGATATGGCGTTGGCGTTCTGCACACGCAGGCGAGGCAGCACGACCAGATGGTCGAAGGTGGGGCAAACGGTCATGCTGCCCCTTCGCTGACGCGCCGCTTCATGGGCATCGGCCAGGCCACGTTGACCAGTGCTTGCCTAGCCCAGTGCCGCAGCTCAGCGTCGCCCACCGCAGTGATGCCTGCTGCGCGCAGCCAGCCGTTGACCCAGTGGCCGAAACGTTCGGCCACCTGATCGGCCCAGGTGCCTGCCGCAAAGGCCGCGTTGAACGCCAGGTCGTCGGCGAGGAAGTCGTCTCGCGGCGGCAGCTCCGCACGATCTGGGTCAAGCCAGAGTTGTTCTGCCAGCGGCAGCTCGCAGTCGGTGGCGCGCGTCCAGCCTGCTTCGTGCCGCACCTGCACCGCGGCAGCGAAGACCGGCAATTGCTCACCCAGCGCAAGGCCCAGACTGTCGCGTTGCCGCCGTGTTTCCATGGTGGGGTCTGGATCGGCGCGCAACAGGTCGATGAGTTGGCGCTTCAGGGTACGCACCTCACCCAACCAGCCCAGACAGTCCATCGCAGAACCGCGGCCCCGCATGTTGAACCCTCCCAAGTCCTGCCAGAGCGGTGGCAGTGACTCCAAGAGGTAGTTGACGCCGCCACGCTCGCTATTGAGTTGCGACACGTTTTGGGGCTTCGAGCCACCAAGCTTGCGGACTGCCAGTCCCTTGTATTCGGCGTACCCGACGTCGTGGGCTTGCTTCTTCCATCGCGCTTCGCGCGCCGCTTTGGCTTCGTCACCAAAGCGCGCGTCTTGAATGCTGGTGTGCACTGCCTGCGCCAAGCTGCTGGAGAACATAGGCTGCAGCAGGTGGTAGCCGGTGTCGTCGGCGGGGTCGCCATCCACCAGCCAATACACCTGTTTGGCCAGTGCGTGCGAAGTGGGCTGCGGGTCATCTCGCAACAGACCGCAGAAGGCAGCCATCCAAGTCTGAGCGGTGGCTGCGTCGGCGTGCAGAGCGCGCTGCAGGTCGGCGTCTCCGGCCTGCATCCAGTCGAGCAGGCGGCGACCCTCGACTTCGACCTTGAGGAACTTGAAGACGTCCAGCGCGGCGGCGTTGCCGACCACGTCTTCAGCGAATGACACACCCAGAGCGTGTGAACTGACCTCAACCCTGTCCGGCAACTTGTCGGGTGGCGCATGCAAGCTGCTGCCGCGGGCGTCGGGGTGGGTGGCCTTCAACACGTGCGTCACGGCTTGGATCTGCGTCACGCGGCGGGCAGCGTCGGCCAGCCATGAGTCAGGCACGTAGCGCGATGCGGCTGGGTCGTCGTCGTCCTGCGACTTCAGTTTGGCCTCACGCCGCCCGTCGATGAACGCGACGATGGCGGCTCGGAAAGCGGCGGACCGCGGTCCGGGCTGGTCTTCTTCGGGCATGGGCACTCCCCCTTGAGCATTCGAGCTTGCTTGTCCGATCCGTCGCCGGCCGCGCTTTAGCAACGGTGCCGACACCTCAATGTAGGTAGCCAGGTGACAAGATGCAATGCCATGCTTTGCTCAGTATTCACCACGTTAAGCTTGCCGACGGCTGCGCATTGCCACTGCTGAAGAGGCAGCTCAGGAAATGCTGTGCTCGGCCTTTTGTCACTGCCGGAAAGGCAGCTTGCAGCTGGGAGACGTCAGTCGCGTCGCGCGAACCCTAGCCACGGGTGCCAGCGCCATCCCTGTGTACTTGCGGGCACCTGCGTAGTTGCCAGCCGCTCCGCACAGCGGCGCAGCGGCAGGTCGAGGTGCTCCGACTGCTCGATCAGCAGCGCCAGCAAATCGAATTCGGCCCAGGGCCCGATGCGTGGCCCCAGCTCCAGGGCGATGCGATGGCAGCGGCCGTCGTCCGCCGGGTAAAGGTTCCGCTGCGGTCCCCGGCTCCGATCAGTCTCGATGCGGTGCAGCGCCAACGCCTCGCCGTCCTCGTCGGGCAAGAACACCACGGTTTCGGTCGGCTGCGTCTGTTCGCGGAAGGGCTGCTGCTGCGGTAGTACGCCGCTCAGGTGCACCCGGGGCGCCTGCCAGCAGGCGCTGGCGTTGAACTCGTCGGCGTTGCGGGGCAGCGCCTCACTGCGCGGCTGCATCGTGCGTTGCATGCGTTCGTGCTCCAGGTCCACCAGTCGCCGGGTGGGCAGTCGCAGGGAGCGCTCTCGTGGCCTTACACGCGGCAGCGCGTTGATGACCTCGTACTCCTCGGGCAGCAGCAGGTCGTGGAGCCAGGGTGTCTCCAGGCGCAGTGCATACGGCGGCTCTGCGCTGGCCGTCTCAAAGCCCGGGCGCAAGAAGACTGGGGCCTTCTTTCCGCCGTTGGCAAAGTAGCGCAGGTTCGTGTCAAACACGCGCATGTTCGGCAGGCTGCAGGTCTTGGCGCGATGCCGCTGCACACGCCCGGCCAGTTGGATGAGCGAGCGCATGGACGAAGGCTCCACCACCGCCCAGTCGGCGTCCCAGTCGCGACCAACCTCGCACACCGGCGAAGCGAGCACTACGAACAGATGCTCGCCCTCTGCATGGCCGTCCAGCAACGCGCGCACCTCCGGTCGCCGATACACGGCTGCGGGCTCTCTGCGGTTGAAGGTGCTGTCCAGCAGGTGCTCGATGGCCGAGCGCTGTACCAACGGAAAACGGGCGTGATAGACGCACAGATGCAGGCGAACACCCTCAGGCGCACCAAGCCGGTAAAGCGCCTCGGCCACGGCGATCAAGGGGCCGATGTTGGCCATGCGCACCAGCCCGAAGCTGACGCGCTTACCCGTGAACGGATCGACCTCGGCGTGGTCGTGGTGCAGTTGCAGGCAAGCCTCGCGCACGTCTGCGGCAAAGGCTGCATGCCGTGCCGTCTCCGGTTGGTTGGGTTTCAAGCTCAGTGGCTGCAGCACCGCGCGACGCAACACGGGTGCCTTGACCAACTGCTGCGCGCGGCGCGCAACGAACTCTTGATGGGCGTTGCGCAGTGCCTTGGCATCCGCACATGCCGCCGTCTGCACACCGTATTCGTCGGTCCACAGGCAGGGCACAGCCAGCACATCTGCCCCTTGGCCACCGTGGAGGCCGCGGTTGCGTTGGTAGGCCACACGGCCACTGCGGTAGGCCATGAACATGCCTTCCACCAGCTTGGGCGGCAGCGTGGCAGACGACAGCACGACTCGTGTGCCCAGCATCCCAGCCCATTGCACCAAGCGGGTGAGGGCAGGCAGGTCGGCCAGGTCGAAATCGTCAAGTTCGTCCAGCACCAGGTCGCCACTGAGCAGGCGCAGCATCGGCGCGATCTGGCGGCCGGCACGCACGGCCTCCGTCGCGGGCGTCAGGTGATCGACCGTGCACACCAGCAGGGGCGCGACCAGGAGCTTGCGGACGTCGGGGTCGTCGAGCGCCCGCGTGAGCAACGGATGGTGGGTCGGATCCCCCTCATACAGAACATGGCTGTCTTCCTCCAGGAGCTTCTGCGCTGAGGCCGAGCCGCTGGCTTCCTTTTGCTGTTCGTAGAACTCGAAGAGGTCGCGATTGGCCGAGCCGCCCACCAGCACTGCCAGGTCGTCATCGCGCAGTTGCAGGTCATCGCGGTAGCTTCGCCCGGTCTGCAGGGTCAACGTGCGCAAGCCCAGCGCGTAGGTGGCGCGCAAGCCCTGCTGAGGGTCCGCCAGCGCGTACAGCAGGCGCGCGTTGGCGAGGGTCTTGCCGCAACCGGTGGACGCCATGTTGACGATGAAGGCGCCGCGCTCCTGCGCAGCCTGCCTCATGGCCGCAGCGGCATCTGCCGCTTTGTCTTGCCAGGCAAAGCGTGGCTGTGCGCTGCGTTTGCGCAGCCCTTTGTGCTGCGCAATGGCCGGCAGCTCGCGCACGAAGCTTGGCAATGCGTGGGCAATCAGCGAGGCTTCGTGGGCTACGCCCAACAGGTGTTCGTCCAGTGGCTGCTTGAGTCCCTTGGTGTCGGTGTTGGCGTACAGGTTGCTGCCCGCGTCGCCGGTCACTCTCAGCGGTGAGTGCCGGTCGAGCGCCGAGTAGTGGTGGTCGGCCAGCATCAGACACAGGCGAGCCAGGTGCATGACATAAGGGTCGTCGAGCCAGCCGGCCGGGTGCTGTGCGTGTAAGGCCAGCAGGCGCTTGGCGACACGGGCGGCCTGGCCGCACCACTTCGGCGCCACCACCGGCAAACGGTCCGCCGGCTGCCAGTACGCCAGCGTCTCTTCTGCGCTGGCGTTGGGTGCGAGCTCATTCCAGGCATGGCTGACGCCTGTCAACGGATCGCTGAGCCAGACCGGCTTGAACTCGGGCACGCGCCTGCCCCACCGGGGCCGAGGCTCACCGGGCGGCGCCGTGGTCGGCACGGCAGGAAGCCGATGGTGGGTGACGACCAGCCAGGCCACCGCGGCCGCCAGGGGCGGCAGTTCGCGAAATGGGAACGGTCTGACGTCGGGATCGACGCCGTCACGCTGGTACCGGCCAGGCTCCACCCACAAAGACTCATCGGCCGCGTCGGCGTTGGACAAGCGGCGCAGCCAGCCTTCATCGTCGTCGCTGCCAACGAAGGACTGAAACATGCGCAAAGACACCCACTCGTGGCGGTAGAGGTTTCGTTCGGTCAGTTGCCCACGCAGCCGGCGCTGGAAGGCGACGCTGGCCTTGCCCAGGTCGTGCAGCAGGGCCGCGAGTTGGGCCAGCAGCCGGATGGGCTGCGCACTGTGCCAGTCGTTCTCGTTCGCGTGTCGAAAGGCGTCCGGGCGTGGGGTGTCGTTCGGGCCAGCGGCATGCGCGTCGGATCGCAGTTCGTCCATGGGTGGCAGGTGCGCGGCTGTGCGGAGTCGTTGGCCCAATCGTAGTGCGCCCTTCCCACCCCAAAACAACCCCCTTTGCCCCCCTCTTTTCCCGCCGTCTCCGCCCTCAAGTCCGTCGGAAGATGGCGCCGAGACTTCGGGAGCCCCGCATGATCCGATCCCTGTGGATCGCCAAGACCGGCATGGAAGCCCAGCAGATGCAGCTGGACAACGTG
>CAKZXL010000894.1 GCA_937883885.1 uncultured Aquincola sp.
CAAGTCCATCGACCAGGCGTTGCGCGACATGGGGGCCACCACCGACGACCAGGGCAACGACCTGCTGACCGAAGAGGCGTCCGACATGGTCGACGGCGAGGGCTTGCAGGAAGAGCGTCGTCTGATGTACGTCGCGGTGACGCGCGCCCGCAAGACGCTGACCATCACGAACGCCAAGGAGCGCCTGATGAACGGCGAGCCCAAGGCCTGCGAGCCCTCGCGCTTCATTGACGAAATCCCTCAGCATCGCCTGAACCGCATCGAGGACGCCAAGGCGCGCCACAGCAACAAGAAGCCGTTCTTGCGCGACACCAGCAACCGCGAATACGGCGGCGATGCATTCGACCAGGGCCGCTCAGGGTACCGCCCCCGTGGCGCCAAGGCCGCCACTCCGGCGCCGGCTCCGGCGCCGGCTCCGGCGCCCACCACCCAACGCCCGGAGTTGCGCACGCAGACCAGCTTTGCCGAAGAGCAGATGACGACCGACCCGATCCTGGCCGGCGCCGGCAGCGTGCGCGTCGTCAGCAAGCGCAAGGGCGGGGTCGGGGAGGCATCCGGCGAGACGGTCATCGACGTCGATCGCAATCATCCGGCGCTCGGCAATCGGCACTTTCTCGTCAACCACGAGGACGTCGATGAGCGTCGCCGTGTCATCGCGGCCTACGACAAGGACTTCAAGGCAGACATGGCCACGCGGGGGCCGATGTTCAATGCGGTGTCCGAACTGGCTGCGCGCGTGGCCGGCGGCGAGCGCCTGGCGCTGCGCTGCTGGTGCGCGCCACGCGAATGCCACGCCGACATCATCGCCGAGAAGGTAGCCACGACCGCGCGCGCTATGGCTTCCGCCCGGAACATGACGGACAAGCATCCTGAGCTGTCCGGCCAGCCGGGTGTGGTCGCCATCCTGGCCGCTGCCGAGGCCGTTTCCGGCAAGCAGGTCGACACCTCTGACCTGGCAAAGCTGGCGGAAATCGCTTGCGCAAATGCCGGCGAGCCCAAGCTGAAGCCATGGCAGCGGCGCGGCGCCGCCGCCCTGGCAGCGCAAGCCCAGGCCCAGGCTGCGCGCCCGGCCCTGAAGGTGGCACCTCCCCCGGCGTGGCTGGCCAAGGACGGCGCCACGCGGACCGTGGCCATCATCGGCACGGCGGGCCGCGACAAGGACAAGCCCATGACGGCCCAGCTGTGGGAGCGCATGGTGGCCGACGCCAAGCAACGCGTCCGCCCCGACGACACTCTTGTCAGCGGCGGCGCGGCCTGGGCCGACCATCTGGCCGTGCGGCTGTACCTCGATGGTGATGTGAAGCACCTCGTCCTGCACCTGCCGGCGCCGTTTGTCGATGGCAAGTTCCAAGGGGAGCGCGAATCCGCGGCCTCGGCGGCGAACTACTACCACGACATGTTCCGGCGCAACGCCGGCGTGGACGGCCTCGCCGACCTCGCCGCTGCCGTCGCCAAGGGCGCCAAGGTCAGCGAGCAACCCGTTGCCAAGGGGTACGGGGCCATGTTCGCCCGCAACGCCCTGGTAGCCAAGCAAGCGGACGCTGTCGTGGCATACACCTTCGGCGAGGGTGACACTCCGGCCGACGGCGGCACCAAAGACACCTGGGACCAGGTGAAAGGGACCCGCCAGCACGTGCCCCTGCTGTCGCTCGGAGCACTCTCCTCCACCCACCTTCCTGCCAGCTCGCCCTCCTCCAGCGCCGTTCCGGCGCGTACTGCGCCGCCCTCCGGCGCCATGGCCCGCCTGGACCTGCTCGGCAACCGCAACCGCCGTGGGAGTCGCCCGTGACTGCTCCGAATGTGCGCAAACTCACCGGCATCCAGATGTGGCACGGCGCCATGCGATGGCAGCCCCCTTTCGAGGTTCGTCCACCCAAAGGGGGCCAAGCCGAGCACGGCGCAGGCCTGTACCTGAGCTGCCACCGGCTCACGGCCATCAAGTACGCCAAGGGCGGCGGCAATCTCGTGCACGCCGTGGTGGACGAGAAGGTTCGCTGGCTCGAGAGCATCTCTGTCCCGGCCGACGTGCTGCTGGACGCTGCTCGACGCATCCCGCGCCTACGCCAGCGCCACCGGCAGTTGAGCGCGAGAAGCCTCGTCCTTCAGGGCGGGGAGGGATAGCGCCGAGCCTGCCGTCCTGGCAGGCAACTTGTCGACTCGTCTTCAGGGTGATATCCCTTCTACGTGCCGATCGAACCTGAATCCCACCCTACCGTCGCCGCGCCGAAGACGAGCGCGAATCGCGTGCGGGTGCTCAGGTTTCGCATCAAGGACAAGCACCGCGACTGGCTCAGCGCCGCGGCACGCGAGGTCAACTTCGTCTGGAACTACTGCAACGACCTGAGCAGCAAGGTGTTCGAGCGCGAGCGCCGCTTCATGTCCGGCTACGACCTTCAGGCGTACCTGAACGGCGCAAGCAAGGCCGGCCTGTCCATCGGCTCGCCAGTGTTCCAGCAGGTGGCTGAGGAATACGCAACGCGCAGGCGCCAGCACAAGAAGGTGCGCCTGGCCTGGCGCAAGTCTGGTGGCGCGCGACGCTCGCTCGGCTGGGTGCCCTTCAAGGCGCGCGCGGTGGAGTACCGCGGCGGACAGATTCGCTTCAACGGCCAGTGCTTCGGCATGTGGGACAGCTTCGGCCTGGTGGACTACGTCGCCGCCGGCGCCAGGCTGCGCTCCGGCTCGTTCAGCGAGGACGCGCGCGGGCGTTGGTATTTGAACGTCGCCATCGAGGTGCGGGACATGTGCGGCCCGCCGCGGCCGCGCGTTCTCGACCCCGTCGGAATCGACCTGGGGCTGAAGGAGCTCGCCGTGCTCAGCGACGGCCGCAAGGTCGCGGCCGAACGATTTTACCGCGACCTGGAGCCGGCGCTGGCCGCGGCACAGCGCGCGGGCAAGAAGGCGCGGAGCAGAGCCATCCACGCCAAGATTTCGAATCGCAGGAAGGACCACCTGCACAAACTCTCCACGAAGCTGGTGGCCAACCACCGGCGCATCTTCGTTGGCAACGTGAACGCGGCCGCCCTGGCAAAGACAAGCATGGCGAAGTCCGTGCTCGACGCTGGGTGGTCGACGTTCCGAACCATGCTGCAGTACAAGTGCGATGACGCAGGCGTGTGGTTCGAGGAAGTCAACGAGGCGTACTCCACCGTGACGTGCAGCGCCTGCGGGGCGCGCAGCGGGCCTTCCGGCCTGGGCGCGCTCGGCGTGCGGCAGTGGTCTTGCGCCTGCGGCGTAGTCCACGACCGCGACGTCAATGCGGCGCAGAACATTCTGCTCGCAGGGCTTGCTTCGATGAGCGGGTCGGTGGCGACTAAGGGGTACACCGCCCCGGGCCGGGTCGACCGCAAGGTCGCGTCCGCAGCACGGGTGTCGAATAAGGATTCTGGCAATGCGCTTCAGTGCACCGCCATGGCCGGGGCCGGGCATGGCCCTCTTGCAGAAGGAATCCCCGTCCTTTAGGGCGGGGTGGATGTCAAGAGCACCCGCCCTCAGGTTGAGCAGGTCAAGGTGGCCGGAAAGCTGATGGACGGGTTCCGCCACATCTACGGCTGCCTGAAAGACTTCCCTGCCGAGCTGCAGCGCGCCTTCGAGGACGGGACGGACTGCGTGGCACAGGCCTTCGAGGCCAAGCGAACCGAAGAGATCATGTCAAGCGCCATCAGCAACTGGACGGCCTCGTCGCGCGGCCCGTCGACTGCGCACGTGACGGTGGTGACCAAGCGCAGCCGGCGCCTGGGCGTCTGAAGCGGAGTCCATCCTGTAGCGGCAGGCAGACAACGTCGCGGCCTTGCGGCCAAGGACGGCCGGTTCTTCACACCGCCCATGGGCCGACGCCAGCCCGTCCAGGGATGGACAGGAGTCGTGCTGGATGCGAGCAAGCACAAAGCCGGATTGACCGGCTGCATGACCCGTCCGCACGGGCCAGGATGCACGGTGCGCACTCCAGCGCGGCTTGAGCGGGCTGGCAAACGGGTCGGGGCAGGCTTCACATCATGACTTGGCCGCTGCGAATCGGTCGCCGTCAATGAGGGCACTACGCCTCTGGAAGCACTTTTCGCCAAATCGACAACTCGTTCAGCGAATGCACTCCCGATGATGTCGCGTGTACATTTGCGGTTGGGAGGACGAGCATATGGCCGCAAGATCAAATGGCGCCAAGGCGGGGCCACCCCGCTGGACCTACGTTGCCGGCTCGCTCGTCGCAATTGGCGGGTTGGTTTGGGGTATCGTTAGCTACTTCGTCCCCAAGCCCGAGCCCGATCAGAAAAAGCCTGCGCCCGTTGCAGCTGCGTCTGGTCCAACTGTCAGCGTCTCAGGCTCTGGCAATGTTGGCGTTGGCACGATGTCCGGGGGCCAAATCTCAGTCGGCGTTCCAGCAGGGCCATCGAGTGCCGGCAGCGCGCCGTGAATCTCACAGCCATGCGACTCGCATCGGCGTTAGTCGGTACCTGGTTACTCGCTAGTGCAGCGTATGCGGTCAACGACAAGCCATCCGGCGTCACGGTGACAGGATCGGGCAATGTCGGCATCGGCTTGGTGACCGGTGGCCAGTTCAACATTGGCTTGAGGCCCGACGAAGTTCAAGCTCTGCAGAAGGCCACCGCGCAGGAAGCCGCTGCCCTGCTAGCACCCATCCTGACGCGCATAAACACGCAGGTTGCGCAGCTCACAGGCACGGCTCGTGAGGACAAGATCGCGTTGGGAGTCGCTGAGGCTTTCCTCGCGACGATCAAGGGCAAGAAGATTCCGGCCAGCGAGTGGTCGGTCGAGTTCGGCGAAGCAGCCCGCAACTATCTCCGGCTAGGCGCCAGCATCGAAGCGACTCCGGTCACGAGCGAAAAGATTAAGGACTTGGTCGGTCGGGCCGATGCGGCACGTATGCTGGGCCAGTTTGATGAGGCCGACACGGCACTTGCTGAGGCCGCCGGGTTGGCTACGCAGGACGCGCAGCGAATCCAGCAACAGGCGTTGGCGTCAACGCGCCAGGCCGCAAGTCTGTATGCCTCGCGCGCGAAACTGGCCTTCACGCGTCTCGAACGCAAGCAGGGGGCGAGCCTTTTGGAAAAGGCGTTCGAGCTGAGAAAGGGCGATGTCTCCAGCGAAACCATGTGGTGGCTGTTGGACGCAGGCGACGCGTGGATGACCGAAGGGGAGAGTGTCGCCGCATTGCGCGTCTACATGACGGCTAGGAGTTCTGCAGACGCAGCGCTTGCCGGCGACCCGAGCAGCGTTGGGTGGCAGCACGACCTCTCCGTAAGCTACAACAAGATCGGCGACGTGCAGGCCGTCCAGGGCAACTCGGACTCCGCGCTGAAGAACTTTCAGGCTGGCCTGGCCATCGCCGAACGACTGGCCGCCGGCAACCCGCACAACACCGAGTTGCAGCGCAACCTCACCCTCAGCTACGACAGAATAGGCGGCGTGCAGGCCGCCGAGGGCGACTCGGCCTCCGCGCTCAAAAGCTTTCAGGCTGGCCTGGCCATCCGCGAACGCCTGGTCATCGGCGACCCGCGCAACACCCTGTGGCAGCGCGACCTCTCCGTCAGCTACGACATGATCGGCGACGTGCAGGCCGCACAGGGCGACTCGGCCTCCGCACTCAAGAGCTATCAGGCTGGGCTGGCCATCCGCGAACGCCTAGCCGCCGGCGACCCGCGCAACACCCAGTGGCAGCGCAACCTCTCCGTCAGCTACGACAGGATCGGCAACGTGCAGGCCGCACAGGGCGACTCGGCCTCCGCGCTCAAGAGCTTTCAGGCTGGCCTGGCCATCCGCGAACGCTTGGCCGCCGGCGACCCGCGCAACACCGAGTGGCAGCGCGACCTCACCGTCAGCAACAGCAAGCTCGGCGACGTGCACGCCGCCCAGGGCGACTCGGCCTCTGCGCTTAAAAGGTTTCAGGCTGGCCTGGCCATCGCCGAACGCCTGGCCGCCGGCGACCCGCGCAACACTCGGTGGCAGCGCGACCTCTCCGCCATCTACGGCAGGATCGGCGACGTGCAGGCCGCCCAGGGCGACTCGGACTCTGCGCTCAAGAGTTTCCAGGCGGGCCTGGTCATCCGCGAACGCCTGGCCGCCGGCGACCCGCGCAACACCCAGTGGCAGCGCGACCTCTCTGACAGCTACGACAAGATCGGCGACGTGCAGGCCGGCCAGCGCGAATTGAACTCCGCGCTCAAAAGCTTTCAGGCTGGCCTGGCCATCCGCGAACGCCTGGCCGCCGGCGACCCGCGCAACACGCAGTGGCAGCGTGACCTCTCCGTCAGCTACGACAAGATCGGCGACGTGCAGGTCGGCCAGCGCGAATCGGACTCCGCGCTCAAGAGCTTTCAGGCTGGCCTAGCCATCGCCGAACGCCTATCCGCCGGCGACCCGCGCAACACGCAGTGGCAGCGCGACCTCTCCGTCAGCCACACCAAGATCGGTGACGTGCAGGCCACCCAGGGCAACTCGGACTCTGCGCTCAAGAGCTTTCAGGCTGGCCTGGCCATCCGCGAACGCCTGGCCGTCGGCGACCCGCGCAACACTCAGTGGCAGCGCGACCTCTCCGTCAGCTACGGCAGGATCGGCGACGTGCAGGCCGCCCAGGGCGACTCGGCCTCCGCGCTCGAGAGCTTTCAGACTGGCCTGGCCATCGCCGGACGACTGGCCGCTGGGAACCCGCGCAACACTCAGTGGCAGCGCGACCTCTTCGTCAGGTTCACCAAGATCGGCGACGTGCAGGCCGCCCAGGGCGACTCGGCCTCCGCGCTCGAGAGCTTTCAGGCTGGCCTGGCTATCGCCGAACGACTGGCCGCCGGCAACCCGCGCAACACTCAGTGGCAGCGCGACCTCTCCGTCAGCTACGGCAGGATCGGCGACGTGCAGGCCGCACAGGGCGACTCGGCCTCCGCGCTCAAGAGCTTTCAGGCTGGCCTGGCCATCTGCGAACGCCTGGCCGCCGGCGACCCACGCAACATCCAGTGGCAGCGCGATGTTGCAATCTCATGGTGGAAGCTTACTAGCTTGGGCGACGTCTTTGGCTCGGTCCAGGCGCGCAAAGCCCTCTTGCAGAAAGGGCTCCATATCCTGACAGCACAACGCGACCTAGGCCACCTGCCCCCGGCTGATGCAAGGTGGATCAGGATGTTTGAAGAGGCTTTGAATCGCCTAAGGTAGATTGTCAAGGGCTAGCAGCCGCCCAGGCGTGACGGTCAAGATCGACGCTGACGTCTGCCGCAGCAATGCACCTCGCGTGGAAGGGCATTCGGCCACCCTTGAGGTTTCAGGTATCAGTATCTCGACGGCGGACACTCGCCAAAGGCGGTCGTGTGACGTCGCACTAGTTCACCGCTGGTGAGAGCGGTCGTCGGTAATTGCCGACGTCTGCCAAACCGCTTGTGGCGAAAGCCGCCTCGGGCACCAAGCCTGAGTGATCGTCCCAGTTCAAACCGGCTGCTGGCCCGGATCGATGGTCTAAGTGGACGTTGATGGCCCGCGAGCTGCGAATGTCGGCTTGCTTCCACGCTTCCAATCAAGGAGGCGATGGAAAGGTCAGCAATCTCCGTGAAAACGAGCCAGCAAATCCAGCCAATTGAGCTTCCTCTCACTATCTGTGCACGCAAGCAGTTTGCGCCCGCGGGGATCGAGGTTGGCGCTCCAACGTGCATGTTATATGCTCTGTGCAGCCGCACTTGCAGTAACATCATGACCGAACCCATCGACATCAGCCGCCTGCGCCTGCGCCTGCGCCTCCCGACGCCCAACCAGCTCGCGAAGGCCCGTCGCCGAGTGGCGACCACGCCCGAAGTCGACTCGCTCCTCAACCGCAACGCTGTAGTCGCCGTCGGCGTGAGTGGAGGCAAGGACTCTGTGGCCGTCGCACTTGCAACGGCGCGCCACCTGGATGACATCGGCCATACCGGTCCTCGGCTCCTGATTCACTCGGACCTGGGCCGTGTCGAGTGGAAGGACAGCCTGCCCGCCTGCGAGCGCCTGGCTGCGGTGATGGGTTGGCAGCTGGTGGTTGTCAGCCGCTCCGCCGGCGACATGCTCGCCCGCTGGGAGGGACGCTGGGCCGCCAACGTGCGCCGCTACACCGAGCTCGAGTGCGTGAAGCTCATCCTGCCGTGGAGCACGCCGTCGATGCGTTTCTGCACCTCCGAGCTCAAGACGGCCATCATCACCCGAGAGCTGCGCAAGCGCTTCCCGGGCCAGGACATCCTGAACATCACAGGCGTGCGGCGCCAGGAGAGCGACGCTCGATCGAAGATGCCGGTGGCCGCGCCGATGACGGCGCTCGCACGCAAGAACGCTGTGGGCTTCAGCTGGAACGCCATCATCGAGTGGAGCATCGAAGAGGTGCTGCAGGAGATCGCGGACGCCGGCCTCGCGCTGCACGAGGCCTACACGACCTACGGGGCGTCGAGGGTATCTTGCGCGTACTGCATCATGAGCGCGTACGCCGACTTGGTGGCAGCCGCCTCCTGCCCCGACAATCAGCCGCTGTACATGCAGATGGTCGAACTTGAAGCGACTTCGGGCTTCGGCTTCCAGGGCAACCGCTGGCTCGCCGACGTGGCGCCGCACCTTTTGTCACCCGAGCTGCGGGCGCGTGTCGACGCCGCCAAAGCCGGCGCCAAGCGCCGCGTTGAGCTGGAATCGATGCTGCCCAAGCACCTGCACTACGTGAAGGGTTGGCCAGTGGGCCTGCCGACCGCTGATGAGGCCGAGCTCATCGCCCAGGTCCGCCGCGGCGTCGCGGCGGTTCTGGGTCTGAGAGTCAAATACACGACTGGCACCGAAGTGCTGGCTCGGTACGCGGAGCTTCTCGCCGCGAAAGCTGCCAAGGCACCGATGCCTGCAATCGAGGACCTTGCAACCGATGATGCGGATGAGGCAGCAAGGGCCCAGAGAGAGCTGGTGTTCGACTTCTAGTGCGGCTTGTGCCTCTTCGCAGCATACGGGCGACACGATCACGGGCAGCGGGTACACAGCCGCTGCATGCCTGTGTTACGGCCCATTCAAATTTGAGCGCGGCGGTGGGACGTAGCCCTAGTACAGCAAGCCTTCGGTCATTCGCGCCGGCCTGGCCGGCAAGGGTCTGCCGATGTGCTGGGCGTGCCGTGCTCGTGAGAGGCCGAACCCAGCCGGTGCGCCGCCCCTACGACCTTGGCGCGGGTTGAGACGCCCAGCTTGCCAAAGATGGCAGCCGGTTGGTAGTCGACGGTGTGCGTGGACGGGCTCGGGCGCACATCAATGTCCTTGTTGCGCAGGCCGGTGGCAAGCAGCGGTTCTGGCGCGCCGCCTTCCGTTAGATGCGCATCTCGCCCGTCCACACCCGCATGGTCTACTGCGCTTGCACAATAGGGAACACTGGTCGCAGCAAATATGCAGTGACTACGGTTCTATTTTAAGCACCGCTCCAACAGAGCTTCGTACGCATCTGGACTTTCTGACGAAAGACGCTCCGACGCGGCGATGTCGTCTAAAAAAGCGCAAGACGTTGGCGATGGTGTCCGCGGCAGCTCGGTTTTTGGGGGACTAAGCGACTTCATTATTGCATCGACTCCGGCACGGTCTTGGCTAGGGTCGGCGCACCTCTTCAAACGAGAGAAAGTAGTGCTGCGTCGCTCTTGCTTTTTTAGATCCAAGACAAGGGCGACGAGGTTTCTAGCCGTTGCAGGCGCATCCGGGCTCAGCGTCAGGTAGAAGTCCTCCAACATGCCAGTAACGTCCTTTCCATCCCGCCTCATCATCGACGTGATCTGGTTTACGACAGACCCTATCGTTCGCCCCACTTCCCAAGCCGGGCACATCTGCGGAGCACTGGAGCAAACAAGCATGTCCGCACCGACAGCACCGAATTGTTGGACGCTTTGAAGGTTCTTACCTTCGTACAATGAAAGTGCAGCATTGCTGAGCCCCAACGCCGGCCCCACCCATCCGAGATACTTGTCGAACTCCGATATCAACTGAAGATCCGCGACAGAGCGCTTTACCAAAGCCTCGATCTTCATGCAAGACGCGGCATATTGCGGAAAGCGCCAAACGTTTTCGGTGCCCTCAACTGCTGCCCTCGCGCCCGAAACCCACGTGTTGTTCGGGCGGTCCTGTGGCTCTGCCGAGAATGCCGATACCACAGACAAGGAGAGATACATTGAGGCAAGAGTGAGTTTGACCAGCGCCATACTTCACCTCGACGCACGTGCTCGGCATGCTGCTATAGCAGAAACCGCGCGGTTCACTTGGGCGGCAATGTACGAAGCAACGTAGGCCTGATACGCGGCTTCTTGCATGCCTAATGAATTTGATGAGTGCGCATCGCATTGCGCAGGGGTCGATCGGATGGCCCTTAGTCGTCTTTCCACAGGTCCGATGTCCGAGGCCATGTTTCGCATGATGCGCTCATTCTCCGCTAACGTCGCGTCAAACATTCTGGCCGCTTCAGCAGCTCGTGTGGCAACTTGCGCAAGCGTCAGACCGGAAGCAACATCCTCCCGAAAGGATGCATCTGTCGCCAGAGAAAGCTCCCTCAACTTCTGCAGCTGCATATTCTCTGGGCAAACAGGGAGTCGGTCTGCGAGATGAGTGACGTTAGTTGGGCAGCCATCGATCTTCGAAGGTGCTGTTGCAAGCGCACTTCGCGCTTTCGTAATCGCGTCGTCCATCTGCGCGGTCAACGTCTCGGGTTGTGCAGAATTCAGCTGCGATTGCCTCGTGGTATTCTCTGCCGACTGCTTGGCCGGAGGCGACTGGGCATTTTTCAGCTTCCGCTTGTCCCAGTCATCCATGACAATTTCTTTTATGTCGCTGCACGCACTGCTTCCCACGTGCCTTACATCTAACCCATTGTCGACGCACTTCCTGTAGACGCGTTGAACGTCAGCGTCTCCGTCCGTAGAATCGTAGGTGTTGTAAGCATTCGCGGCGTCAAACCAAAGGTCGGCGGCAAAACCTTTCCGCAAGCCTTTTACAGCGGCGTCACCCGCATCTTCGAATATTTTTCCTCGCTGCTTTTGCGTGAGACCTGGTCTGTTGGCGTCGGCCTTCGCCTGTGTTACTACGCTAGTATCCACGAACGCCGTTCCGCAACCACCAACGGCTACAGCCAGGGACGCAATGACTGCCAAGCGAAGCTTCATGTGCCGTTCTCCTCAAATGCGCGAATTCGCACCGCGCACTCTAGGTTAGTCAGCATCATTTGTCGATGTGTCCCGCCTTTCGTCGGTAAACCCATATTTGAAGCGCAGCAACGCTTCTTTGGCACGACTTGTGCAGTGCGCCGCTCGGTTCTGTACTTATCGCGCGGCGGTGGGCAAGGCCGCCTCGGCCCGCGTCACTTTGGCGAGGATGTCCTTGGCGCTGGCCGTCCAGATGAAGGGTTTGGGACCGACGTTGTGATGGGCCACACACAGGTCGATGGCCAGTTCCAACTCGGCAACGCTGGTGAGGCTGTCGCGCCGGAGGTTCAACGTTCCGTACTCCTACAGGATTGGGCGTGTTTCGGTCAATCAGCCGCAGGATACGGTCGACATGGTCAGTAGGCGAGCAGCAACTGTGTCGGTGCCGCGGCTGGCACATCGAGATCACGCTGCCGTCGAGCATATTGAGGTGCTCCAAACAGCGTGGTCGTGCCGTGGCGCTTGCAGTCGTGGGTGACGGCCTTCTTGCGGGGCAGTGGTACTTTGCGGTGACGCGGCCGAGAGGTACAGCGATGTCGTTGGCAGGCTCCAGCAGCGGGTGCGCGATGAGGACGACTAGCAAGACTGCAGCCGGAACACTGCGAGGGAGTGCAGGCCTGTAACGGCAAGCTCTCGCAGAACAGCGGCCCCGGCCGGGCCTTTTCCGGCTTTTGGTCGCCTTGAGAAATAGTGCACGGCGCCGATAGCAGTCCATTGCACTGCTGGCGCCGCCATGAATCACCTCAAGATCTCCACCCGTCTCGCCCTGGGCTTTGCAGCCATGGCGCTGGTAATCGTCGTCCTGGGCGTCTCGGCGCTGCTCCGGGTGAACGCGATCAACGAGGACCTCAACGGCGTCCTTGACGAGCGGTATCCGACGATCAAACGCTTCCTCGTCATCAAGGAAGGGAACGCAACGGTGGCCCGCGCGCTGCGCGACATGTTCATCCTCACCGACCCCGCGCAGCTCGCTGCGCTCAAGTCGGAGATCGACGACGTGAGCAAGCGGACGTCGGCCCAGTTCGACCACCTGAAGGACGCAATGACGACGCCTGAGAGCAAGGCGGCGTTCGACCAACTGACAGCTGCGCGGTCGGCCTATCGCGCACCGCGCGACAAGCTGATGAAGCTGCTGGCTGCCGGCCAACTTGACGAAGCGAAACAGATTCTGGTTGCGGACGTCATCCCTCGTCAGGTGGACTACATGAAGGCTGTGGACGGTCTCATCACCATCGGCGACGACCTGATGGTTCAGGCCGGTAAAGAAGCGGACCGCGAGGTCGCTGGTACCAAGGCAACTGTCGGGGCCTGCATCATCGGCGCCTTGGCCATGGCACTCTTCATCGCCGTGTGGCTTATCCGCTCGACGACCCGTCCGCTGAACGAGGCCGTTCGAGTGGCACGCTGAACCGCCCCGCTTTTGAACTGACCCCCAGAAGTTGGACACAGTTCAAGAGGTCCCATGGGGAAGTACGAAACAAGGCTCAAGCTCAAGGTCGTCGAGAGCTTTCTGGCTGGGGAC
>CAKZXL010000895.1 GCA_937883885.1 uncultured Aquincola sp.
GCCTGGGCCTTCGGCGCGCTGGGCCTGCAAGACCGTGCCCGCCACCTGGCCACGCTGTACCTGAACGACCTGGCCGATGTGCTGCGCGACGCCATCGACCCGCGCTTCGAGTTCGTGCGCTATGCCGAGCAGCTGGCCGCCAGCCAGCCCAGCTTCGACCCGCTGGCCGCCGCCCTGGCCGCGCCGCACAACCTGGTGGATGAACGCCTGTGTGCGCTGGCGCTGCAGGCCGTGGCGCGCCACCAGCCGCGCCTGTTGCTGCTGTCGGTGCCCTTTCCGGGCGCCATGTACGCGGCGCTGCGCATCGCGCAGGCGGTGAAGGCGGCGCATCCGCAGGTGGCCATTGCGCTGGGCGGTGGCTTCGTCAACACCGAGCTGCGCGAGCTGGCCGAGCCGCGCCTGTTCGACTTCGTCGACTATGTGACGCTGGACGCGGGCGAGCGGCCGCTGCTGGCGCTGATCGACCACCTGCAGGGCCGGCGCTCGCGCCAGCGGCTGGTGCGCAGCTTCGCGCGCGACGAGGCCAGCCGCGCGGTGCGTTACCTTCACATGCCCGAGCCCGAGGTGCCCTTCGACGAAGTGGGCACGCCCACCTGGGACGGCCTGCCGCTGGACAAGTACCTGTCGCTGCTGGACATGCTCAACCCGATGAACCGGCTCTGGAGCGACGGCCGCTGGAACAAGCTGACGGTGGCCCATGGCTGCTACTGGAAGAAGTGCAGCTTCTGCGACGTGAGCCTGGACTACATCGCCCGCTATGAGCAGGCCAGCGCCAAGACGCTGGTGGACCGCATCGAGGCCATCGTGCAGGAAACGGGGCAGACGGGCTTTCACTTCGTGGACGAAGCCGCGCCGCCCAAAGCCTTGTGGGGCCTGGCCGACGAGCTGCAGCGCCGCAAGCTGGACATCTCGTGGTGGGGCAACGTGCGCTTCGAGAAGACCTTCACCCCCGAGCTGTGCGAAGCCCTGGCCGCCAGCGGCTGCGTGGCGATCTCGGGCGGGCTGGAAGTGGCCTCGGACCGGCTGCTCAAGCTGATGAAAAAGGGCGTGTCGGTGGAGCAGGTGGCGCGGGTGACGCGCGCCTTCAGCGAGGCCGGCATCCTGGTGCATGCCTACCTGATGTACGGCTTTCCGACGCAGACGGTGCAGGACACGGTGGACGCGCTGGAATACGTGCGCCAGCTGTTCGAGCAGGGCTGCATCCAGAGCGGCTTTTTCCACCGCTTCGCCTGCACCGTGCACAGCCCGGTGGGGCAAGACCCCGAGGCCTACGGCGTGCAGCTGCAGCCGCTGCCGCCCGGCACGTTCGCCAAGAACGACGTGGCCTTCATCGACCCCACCGGCACCGACCATGACGCGATGGGCCGGGCGCTGAAGAAGGCCATCTACAACTACATGCACGGCATCGGCCTGGAAGCCGACGTGCGCAGCTGGTTCGACGTGCGGGTGCCCAAGCCCACCGTCGCGCGCCACCGCATCGCGCGGGCGCTGCAGCAGCCCGCCTGAGGCCGCCCGCCGGCGTGCCCGCCGCGCCGCCCGCCAAGCACAGCTTTGCGGGGCTTACCCCAATAACCCTTGTGCACTTTTACCGGGCCTGGCCAGGCGCGTCAGGCCAATTTGTTACAGCAGCCGGGTGTGCTGCGCCTGTTGCAAATTGACCTGGCGCCGACCGCCGGCACTGCTTAATTTCGCAGGACCACCGCCGAAACACGTCGCTTCCCCATCACAGCGAGTTGTCTGTCATGTCGTTTGCGAATTTGAAGATCGGCACCCGCCTGGCGCTGGCATTTTCGGTGGTGTTCGCACTGCTGTTGGCCATCGTCGCCCTGAGCACTGCGGGCCTGAGCCGCACGGCCCAGACCATGGACCGCGTAGTTAGTGATCGCTATGCTCAGATCGCGCTCAGCAACACGATCAAGTCCATGGGTGACAAGGGGGTGATCACCATCGGCCGGGTGCTGCTGGCCACCGAAGAAGCCCAGCTCAAAAAGCACCTCGATGATTACGCCGCCATTCGTTCGGCCAATGCCGAAAACCTGAAGAAGTTTGAATCGCTGCTCAGCTCTGATGAAACTCGTGCGATTTTCGAAGAGCAGACCAAGGCCCGCAAGGAATATGGCGCCGTGGTGGCCAAGGTATTTGAGCTGATGAAAGCCGGCCAGCGTGAGCAGGCCATGGCCGTTTACCAGAACGACCTGCCCGAGCCGCAGAAAAAATACTATGCGCTGATCGACAAGATGGTGGCGCACCAGGCCGACAGCATGGCCGAGGACGTGGTGCAGGCGCAGGTCAGCGCCCACGATGCCAAGCTGCAGATGCTGGTGGCTTCGCTGCTGGCGGTGGTGCTGGGCGCCGTCACGGCCTGGGCCATCACGCGTTCGGTCACCCGCCCGATCCAGAAGGCCATCGACCTGGCCGAAGCCGTGGCCGCCGGCAACCTGACCTACCGCACCGAGCACAGCAGCCGCGACGAAGTGGGCCGCCTGATGACGGCGCTGCAGAACATGGTGCACAGCCTGCACGCCATCGTCTCGCAGGTGCGCGGCGGCGCCGACACCATCACCAGCGCCGCGGCCGAGGTGTCGCAAGGCAACCATGACCTGTCCAACCGCACCGAGCAGCAGGCCAGCGCGCTGCAGGAAACCGCCTCGGCGATGGAGCAGCTGACCGCCGCGGTGAAGATCAGCGCCGCCAGCGCCGACGAAGCCAGCAAGTCGGCCGTGTCCGCCTCGCAGATCGCGGTGCAGGGCGGTGAAGTGGTCGAGCGCGTGGTGGGCTCCATGGCCTCCATCGCCAGCTCGTCCAAGCGCATCGTCGAGATCATCGACGTGATCGACGGCATCGCCTTCCAGACCAACATCCTGGCGCTGAACGCAGCGGTGGAAGCCGCCCGCGCCGGCGAGCAGGGCCGCGGCTTTGCCGTGGTGGCCGGTGAGGTGCGCAGCCTGGCCCAGCGCAGCGCGCTGGCCGCCAAGGAGATCAAGGGCCTGATCGACGCCTCGGTGAGCCAGGTGGACGAAGGCAGCAAGATGGTGGAACAGGCCGGCGCCACGATGAGCGAGGTGGTGGCCAGCATCGGCCGCGTGCGCGACATCGTGGCCGAGATCAGCGCCGCCAGCCGCGAGCAGAGCATCGGCATCGAGCAGGTGAGCAGCACCGTGCAGCAGATGGACGACAGCACGCAGCAGAACGCGGCGATGGTGGAGCAAAGCAGCGCCTCGGCGCGCGCGATGAAGGAGCAGGCGCAACAACTCACCGGCGTGGTGAGCGCCTTTGCCCTTTAAACCGCGACCCCAGGGAGGAACACCATGAATCCGTTGCACGACGATGCAACCGCGCCCGCGCGCGCCCAGACCCGGGCGGTGCAGGCCTTCATCGATGCACACCGCGCGCAGGGCTACCGCCATGCCGCACTCGACCCGCTGGGCGAGGCGAGGCCGCTGGGCCCGCAACGCCTGTCGCCCGCGCACTTCGGCCTGACGGCCGGCGACGCGGTGCACCCCGAAGGCGGCCACTGGCGTGGCGTCCGCCAGGTGCAGGCGCTGGATGCGCTGCTCAAGGCCGCGTACTGCGGCAGCCTGGTGCTGGACGCTTCGGCGGTGCGCGACGAGGCGCGCTGCCGCTGGCTGCACGAGCAGATGGAAACCCGCTTCCTGCTGCCGCTGCCCACCGGCACCGCGCTGCTCGACCGCCTGGTCGATGCGCAGGCCTGGGAGCACTACGTGGCCGAGCGTTACCCCGACGGCAAGCGCTTCTCGCTGGAAGGCTGCGAAGCGCTGCTGCCGCTGATGGACGCGCTGGTGCACGGCGCCGCCGCCACCGGCGTGGGCGAGGTGTTCATCGGCATGCCGCACCGTGGCCGCGTGAACCTGCTGGTCAACCTGATGGGCGTGCCCGCCGCGCGGCTGCTGGACCAGTTCGAGCCGGTGCCGGCCGACCCCGCCAGCCACACCGACCTGGTCTACCACCACGGCGCCGCCCGCCGGCTGGCCACGCCGGCGGGCGAGGTGATGCTGCGCCTGGCGCACAACCCTTCGCACCTGCAGAGCGTGTACCCGGTGGTGATGGGCATGACCCACGCCGCCATCGCCCGTGGCCGCTCGGCGATGGCCATCGTGATGCATGGCGACGCGGCCTTCGCCGGCCAGGGCGTGGTGATGGAAACGCTGGCGCTGACGCAAAAGCCCGGCTATGCCGTCGGCGGCACGGTGCATGTGGTCATCAACAACCAGGTGGGCTTCACCGAACGCAACCCGATGGATGCGCAGCGCGCCCGCTACTGCACCGATGTGACGCGCGGCGTGGACGCCCCCGTGCTGCGCGTGAATGCCGATGCGCCCGAAGAGGTGCTGCGGGCGGCCGCCATCGCGGTGGCCTACCGCCAGCGCTTTGCCACCGACGTGGTCATCGACCTGATCGGCTACCGCCGCCTGGGCCATTCCGAGCATGACGCGCCCAAGGTCACGCACCCGCTGGGCTATGCACTCACCGCGCGCAAGCCGTCGGTGGTGGAGGTGTATGGCGCCGCGCTGGCCGCCACCCAGGGCCATGACGATGCGGACATCACCGCCCGCATCGCGGCGCGCCGCGCGGCCGCCCGGGCCGTGTACGCGCAACCGGCCGCCGATGCAGCGCCAGGCTGCGGCCTGCCGGTGCAAAGCCTGCCCGCTGCCACGCGCGCGCCGCAGCACTTCGGCCGCACCGAGATGCAGGCCGCCATTGCGTCGATGACGCACTGGCCGGTGGGCTTCGTGCCGCACCCGGTGATCGAGCGGCTGGTGCAGTACTGGCAAGGCTGCGCCGAGGGCCGCCACGGCCTGGTGGACTGGTGCCTGGCCGAAAACCTGGCCTATGCCAGCCTGCTGCAGGCCGGTGTGGACGTGCGGGTCTCGGGCCTGGACGTGCAGCGCGGCACCTTCATGCACCGCCATGCGGTGTGGCACGACCAGGAGCCGCAGCCCGAGCAGCCGGCGCAGTTCGTGCCGCTGTGGCAGCTGGGCGGCGCGGCGCGCTTCGACGTCGTCAATTCGGTGCTGTCGGAAGAAGCGGTGCTGGGCTTCGAGTACGGCTACAGCGTGCAGGCCCCGCGGTCGCTGACGGTGTGGGAGGCGCAGTTCGGCGACTTCGTCAACGGCGCGCAGGTCTACATCGATCAGTACATCGCGGCCGGCCAAGAGAAGTGGGGCTACCGCTGCCCGCTGACCCTGCTGCTGCCCCACGGCTATGAAGGCGTGGGCCCGGAGCATTCCAACGCCCACCTTGCCCGCTTCCTGCAGCTGTGCGGCGCCGACAACCTGCGGGTGGCCTACCCCAGCACCGCCGGGCAGTTCTACAAACTGCTGCGGGCGCAGGCCCTGGCCGCAGAGCCCAAGCCGCTGGTGGTGATGACGCCCAAGGCCGTGATGCTGGCCGATGCCGATTCGCACACGCCGGTGGCCGAGCTGCTGGAAGGCGACTTCCAGCCGGTGCTGGGCGATGCGCATGGGGCCGATGCGCAGGCCGTGCGCCGCGTGGTGCTGTGCAGCGGCAAGCTGCACCATGTGCTGCACCGCGCCCGCGTGGCGCAGCACCGCGAGGACGTGGCGCTGCTGCGGCTGGAGGCGCTGTACCCCTTCCCGGCCGAGGCGCTGCGCGCCGCGCTGGCGGCCTACCCGAAGGCCCGCACCGTGGTGTGGGCCCAGGAAGAAACGCCGAACCAGGGCGCCTGGCACTTCGTGCGCGACGACATCGCGGCGCAGCTGCCGCCGGGGGCCACGCTGCAGTGCGTGGCGCGGCCGGCCACGGCGGCGGGGGCCACCTCCTCGTACCTGCTGCACGGGCAGCAGGAGCGTGAGCTGGTGGCCCGCGCGCTGGGCACTAGTTGACGGCGCAGAGCACCGGGTTGGCCACCGCCGCCGGCGGCGGCTGGTCGGCCAACCAGGTGTTCACCGGCACCAGGGTGACGGCGCAGTTGGCATCGACCACCAGGTCGAACACATGCCACCAGCCGTTGCTGCCTTCGCCGGCCGGCGGGGTGAACACGTTGAGCGCGCCGCCGCGGCTCAGTTCCACCCGCACCGGCGAGCCCGTCATGCCGGGGTCGAAGGTGCCGGAGTAGTTGTGCACCGCATAGCGGTAGGTGCCCTGCATCAGCCGCGTGATGGTCACCACCTCGGGGCCGAAGCTGTCGGTGTCGTCCACGTCCAGGTTGGCGAAGGGTGCGGCCACCAGGTCGCCCGGTGCAGCGAAGTAGACGTGCGCGCCATCGGGCACCAGCAGGTGCGAGTCCACGTCTTCCGGCTTGGCGCCCCAGGTGAGCTTGATGTTGATGCCCGCGGTGGTGAAGGCCGTGACCAGGCAGTTGGGCAGCGTCGCATCGGCCGCGGTGGTGGCCGCTTCCACGCGCAGCGTGTTGGTCAGGCGGTCGCCGGTGAGCGCGGCCAGCGTGAGCACGCCACCCCGCTTGACCGGGATGATGAAGCTGCCGTCGGCCCCGGTGGCCGCGCGCGAGCTGCCTGAATAGTCGATGCCGTCGCTGGACACCAGCGCGCCGGCCACCGGCTGGTTGTTGGCGTCGCGCACGCAGCCGGTCAGGCGGATGGTCTCGATCGCCTGGTCGGCGTTCCAGGTGCTGAAGTGGCTGACCGTGCCTTCGTAGTAGCGGTCGGCGCCGCTGCCCTGCAGCGTGGCCGTGCCTTCCTGCACCCAGCGGCCGGTGGTGGTGTCCATGTAGAACAGCGGCACCGTGGCCGGGATGTTCGCCGAACGGCTGGCCAGCGGAATGCGCAGCGTCGCGGTGCGGTTGGGCGCCAGGTTGTAGGCGGCACCCGAAGCATCGCGGATGTCGATCTGCATCGCGCCGAAGCTTTCGATGATCTGCGGCGCCTCGGCACTGCCGGCAGTGAAGTCGCCCGGCATCAGACCGGCGTTCAGCGCCGGGTTGATCGGCGTCACCGACACGGTGACGCTGGCTGCGGCAGCGCCGCCATCGCTGCGCACCAGGCCGGCGGCCGGCAGGCGCACCAGCGCGGGCGTGCCGGGCACCGTCACGTCGGCACCGGCGGCCACCGTCACCGTGGCGCTGGCGGCCACCGGCAGCAGCTGGGCCGTCAAGGCGCTGGCCTGGCCTTCCTGCACGGCGGTGATGCGCACCGTGGGCGCAAAGCCCGGTGCTTCCACCCGCGCCACGCTGCGCGCACCCACCGGCGCCTGCAGCGTGAAGCTGCCATCGGCCGCCGTGGTGGCGCGCACGCCGGCCACGTCCACCGTGGCGCCGGCCACTGCGCTGCCGTCGGCGGCCGACTGCACCCGGCCCTGCACCGTGCCCAGCACCGCCGGCGGGTTGGGCGCGGGCGACGTGCCGCTGCTGTCGTCGTCGCTGCTGCCGCCGTCACCGCCGAAACAGCCGGCCAACACCACCCCGGCCAGGGCGCACAGCACCCACAGTCGCAGCCATCGCATCCACTTCATGGTTTTCTCCTGCTGATTGACTTCATCGGCCTTGAAGGCCGTCGTCGATTCTTCGCAGGGGGTGGGGGGTGGCCGTCCCCCCCCTTCGAGCGAATTACACCGTGTGACGTGGCTGTCATGAACGGCCGGTTGTCGAAAGTGCGGGCGCTCGATCGTCGTGGGTGTTCCAAGGAGAGCCCCATGAGCGACCACACCTCTGCCCCTCGTACCGCCGTCAACCCGGTGCCGCCGTGCAACGGCGCCATTCCTTACCTGGTGGTGCGTGGCGCCACCGACGCCATCACCTACTACCAGCGCGCGCTGGGTGCGCAGCTGGTGTTCCGGCTCGACGCGCCCGACGGCAGCGTGATGCATGCCGAGATGACGGTCGGCAGCGCCCGCTTCATGCTGTGCGAGGAGCGGCCGCAATACGGCGCGCTGAGCCCGCTGGCCGTGGGCGGCACCAGCACCACCGCGGTGGTGTACGTGCCTGACGTGGATGCGCAGATGGCCGCCGCGGTGGCCGCGGGCGGGCGCATCGGCATGCCGGTGGCCGACCAGTTCTGGGGTGACCGCTCAGGCCAGTTCACCGACCCCTTCGGCCACCAGTGGATGCTGTCCACCCACCTCGAAGACCCGACGCTCGAGCAGATGCGCGAGCGGCTGCAGGCGATGTTCGCGCAGCAGCCGCCGCAAGGCTGCACCGGCGGCCCCGCGGACGCTTGAACCGGGCTATGCCGCTGCGCGGCGGGCCGATGGCGCGGTGACGCTGTCGTCGTCGGCCAGCAGCGCCTGGCGCGTGGCGGCCAGCAGCGCGCGGCCCTGCGCGTTGTCGCCCAGCGCGCGGGCCATCTGCAGCCCGCCCACCATCGTGGCGGCGACGGCGGCCGCACGCTCGGGCAGCGCGCCTTCGGGCAGCACCGCGCGCACGCTGTCGATGAAGCGCTGCACGCGTGCGGCCGAGGCCTCGCGCACCTCGTCGGGCTGGCGCGGCATTTCAGACAGCAGCGCTGCCAGCGCGCAGCCCTCTTCGGCCTCGGCCAGGTGGGCATGGCCCAGGTACACCTCCACCAAGGCCCGCAACGGGCTGGCCCCGCGGGCGCGACGGCGGGCGGCGTTGGTGGCCAGGCGGGCGGCGCTTTGCTCGCCCGCGCGCTGGATGGCTTCGGCCAGCATCGCATTGCGCGAGCTGAAGTGGGCATAGAAGCCGCCGTGCGTGAGGCCGGCTTCCTTCATCAGGTCGGCGACGCCGGTGCCCTGGTAGCCGGTGCGGCGGATGGCACGCGAGGCCGTGTCCACGATGCGCTCGTGCGTGGCCTCGCGACGCTGGGTCTTGGCATTCATATGACGGTGATCATAGAAGCCCTGAGCCCGACCGCGTTCACAGCTTGGGAATGCGCAGGGTCTTGCTGGCCATCAAGGTGCCCGACAGCACGAACAGCAGCGCCAGCGGGTGCAGCACCCACGGGCCCAGCTGCCAGGCGCCGCCCCACAGCGCATCGCCCACGGCGCCCTGCCCCATGGCCAGCGCCAGCACGCCGGTGAGCGCCACGCTGGTGGGGATGGGCGTGCCCTCGAAGTACTTGACCTTGTCGCCGCCGGCCGACAGGGTTTCGGCGGTGACGTTGAAGCGCGCCAGCCGGCTGACGCCGCAGCACACGAAGTAGGTCAGCGCCACCGCGTCCCAGCCGCCTTGCAGGCCGGCCGCGAAGGCCAGCGTGGCCGGGCCCACGCCGAAGGAGATGACGTCGGCCAGCGAGTCCAGCTCGCGCCCGAGGATGGAGGCCTGCTGCCGCCAGCGGGCCACGCGCCCGTCCAGCACGTCGAACATCAGGGCCGCGGGCGCCATCGCCGCGGCCCACCAGAAGTGGGCCACGTCGCCGCTGAGCAAAAAGCGCATGGCCAGCAGCACCGAGGCCACACCGCAGGCGGCATTGGTCAGCGTGAAGAAGTCGGCCAGCTGGAAGTCGCGGACCATCGAAAAGTGCCGCGTGCCCGTGGCGTGCGCGGCAGGCGGTTGCTTGGTGTGTGACAAAGCCATGGCGGTCTCCGGTGTGTTGGCAGTGGACACCACGAGAGGCTGCGGCAACAGCCGCCGCGGTCGTATTGCACTGTCGGTGCCCGCCTACGCAACACGCCAGCATATCGATCGATTTGTTGCTCAAGTTGCGAATCAAAGCGACGAAGTGATAGCGGTGGCAGGCAGTGGATGTCACTCGAATCACATCAAACCCTCTCCAAGAACGGGGCCCACCGCATGCCGCTCTCTACCCATCTGACCGACCCGCCGCCGTGGAAGGTGCTGATCGTCGACGACGATCCCGCCTGCCATGAGCGCCTTCGAGCAGCCCTTTCGCCGATGACCTACCTGGGCCGCCCGCTCGAAGTGCTGTGCGCGGGCGGCATGGCCGACGCCCGCACGCTGCTGGACCACGCCCACACCGACATCGCGGTGGCCGTGATCACACCGGTCAAGCAGGTGCCCGGCGCAGCCCGGGCGCTGGCCGAACACGTGCGCTACCGGCTGCACAACCAGGGCATGCGCCTGCTGCTGCACACCCACCTGAGTCCGGCGGCGCCCAAGTTGTCGGCACTGCAGGCCTGCGACTTCAATGGCTACCTGGACCGCGGCGCCCGCGATGCGGCCCCGGTGTGGGCCGGCGTGCTGGTGGCGCTGCGCGCCCACCACGAGGTGACCAGCCTGCTGCGCGCCATCGAAGAGTTGCGGCACCGCTCGATCACCGACCCGCTGACCGGCCTGAACAACCCCAGCACGCTGCGCCAGACCTTGACCCGCGCCTTGAGCGGCGGCCAGCGCCGCCACGAGCCGCTGACGGTGCTGTTCCTGGATGTCGACCACTTCAAGCTGATCAACGACGAGCAGGGCCACCTGCGCGGCGACGAGATCCTGCGCGCGGTGGGCAGCGTGCTGCGCAGCAACTCGCGCATGGAAGACACCTGCTACCGCTACGGCGGTGACGAGTTCCTGGTGATCCTGCCCAACTGCACCGCGGCGCAGGTGGAAGCCAACTACCTGCCCCGCCTGCTGGCCGCCTTCCAGGAGGTGGGCATCAGCGTCAGCCATGGCGCCGCAGACGCCGGCCCGCGCTGCTATCCCTCGGCCGACGAGCTGATCCGTTGCGCCGACGAACGCATGTACCAGCGCAAGCGCGCCCAGCGTCGCGCGCCCGAGGGAATACTCCGCCCCACTGCTGCGTAAGCCCTGGTGCCGGGGTGCACGGTGCACCGCGGAACACCATTGCAGGAGTGAGCGAGATGATCCATACCACCATGGCGGGCCGGGCCCTGTGCGTTGCCGGCCTTCTGGCGCTGCCCCTGGCCAGCCAGGCCTTCAGCGGCATCACCGACAACAGCGGCGACTTCCTGCCCACCTTCGCGGGCAGCGCCAGCAGCACCGATTTGGACGTGGTCAGTGCCACCGTCAGGTACGACGCCGCGCGCGACCTGTTCGAGCTGAGCAGCACCATGGCCGGCGCCATCGGCCAGACGCCCAAGGGCTTTTACGTGTGGGGCGTCAACCGTGGCCAGGGCGTGGCCACCTTCGCGGCCAACGGCATCGACGGCGTGCGCTTCGATGCGGTGGTGCTGCTGCGGCCCGACGGCACCGGCAACATCGGCGGCGGCGCCAGCCTCGCGGCGGGCTCGGTGAAGGTCTCGGGCAACACCATCACCGGCTACGTCAGCGGCGCGCTGCTGCCGTCCAACGGTTTCAACAAGCTGGACTACACCTGGAACCTGTGGCCGCGCGACGGCGCCTTCACCGGCTTTGCCGCGATCTCCGACTTCGCGCCGGACAACGCCAGCTTCACCACCACCGCCGCCGCGCTGGTGCCCGAGCCGGGCACCTATGCGCTGATGCTGGCCGGCCTGGGCGCAGTGGCCTGGGCACGCCGCGGCAAGCGCCGTCAAGCCTGATCGGCCAGAGGCCGTGCGGCGCGTTCGGCATGCGCCTTGCGCGGCTGCTGCGCCGTACGATCGCCCCGCGTGACGGTCCCACCCGCACGCGGGCGGTCAGCCGTACCCCGCACCATCGCGCCGGACGCGGCCGCTCCTTCATCCATGACACGAGGAGTACCCATGTCCCTACGCCCCGCCTTGCGCGCGTGCCTGTTCCTGTTCGGCCTCAGCCTGGCCGCCAGCAGCCACGCCACGCTGCCCCAGTTCGGTTCCATGGTGGTGTTCGGCGACAGCCTGTCGGACAACGGCAACCTGCTGGCCGCCACGCAAGGCATGGCGCCGCCCCTGCCGCCCTCGGCTTCGCCGAACCGCACCTATGACGCGGGCCGCTTCTCCAACGGCCCGGTGGCGGTGGAACGGCTGTGGAGCAGCGTGTCGCGCTCACGCCAGGCCGAGATCAAGCCCTTCCTGGCACCGCCGGTGGGCCTGCCCAGGAAGGGCGCAGTGAGCTTTGCCTTCGGCGGCGCGGGCACCGAGTACCAGAACGGCATCCCGGCCAGCACCGCCACGGTGCCCGGCGTGCTCGGTCAGGTGAAGATGTACACCGACGCGCTGGGGCCCAAGCGCGCACC
>CAKZXL010000896.1 GCA_937883885.1 uncultured Aquincola sp.
CGCCCACGCTCTTGGGCTGAAACAGGTAGGGCGAGGTGACGGTGTTGTCCACCACGTACACGAGGCCGCGCTCGCGGCACAGCTGGCCGATGGCTGCCAGGTCGGGGATTCGGGTGCCGGGGTTGGAGATGGTCTCGACGAACACCATCCGCGTCTCGGGGCGCAGCGCCGCTTCCACGTGGGCCACGTTGCCGGTGTCCACCTTGGTGGTGTTGATGCCCAGGTCGGCCAGGGTGCCGAACAGGCTGTTGGTGTTGCCGAAGACGTACTTGCTGGACACCACATGGTCGCCGGCGCGCAGCAGCGTCAGGAAGGTGGCGGTGATGGCCGCCATGCCGGTGGCAAAGCTCACGCTGCCCACGCCGCCTTCCATGCGGGTGATCAGCGCTTCGAGTGCGGCGGTGGTGGGCGTGCCCTGGCGGGCGTAGTTGAAGCCGCCCTTGATGCGGCCCTGGAACACACCGATCAGGTCTTCCACTTTCTGGAAGCCGTACTGCACCGAGGTGTGGATCGGCATGTGCACCGCCCCATGCTCGGCGCCAGCGTCCTGGGCCGCGTGCACGGTGCGGGTGGTGAAACCATAGTCGCTCATGTCATGTTCTCGTGTGCCGCCGGGGTGGCGGCATCGGGTGACATTTTGAACGACGACAGACCGCCGACCGCGGCCGGCGCCGGGTCGCCCCAAGGCGGCCGCGGCAACCCGCCCGGCGGGTGGTCCCGCGTACCCGCGGGACCGGGTGCCCCATTCAATCCGCTTGTTTACGGAGGAACGCCGGGATCTCGATCTCGTCCATGCCGTTGCTGGCCAGCGCATCGACCTTGGCAGCCGCCTGCGTGCGGCCGTTGCGCCACACGCTGGGGGTGCTCAGCTGGCTGTAGTCGTGCTGCATCGGCGCACCGCCCAGGCCGCCCACGCTCATGGGCTGGGCCACGTTGTTCAGGATGGGCAGGTTGTCGGTGCCGGTGCGCAGCACGGGCGCGCTGTGCACCACGCTGATCGGGGCCTGCTGGCGGCGGGCCGGCGACAGGCCGGTGGCGATGACCGTCACGCGCAGCTGGTCGCCCAGGCTGTCGTCGTAGGCGGTGCCATAGATCACGTGCGCATCTTCCGCGGCGTAGCGGCGGATGGTGTTCATCGCGTTGCGGCTTTCGGCCAGCTTGAAGGTGTTCTTGCTCGCGGCAATCAGCACCAGCACGCCCTTGGCGCCCGACAGGTCGATGCCTTCCAGCAGCGGGCAGGCCACGGCCTGCTCGGCGGCCTTGGTGGCGCGGTCGGGGCCGCCGGCCTGGGCGGTGCCCATCATGGCCTTGCCCGGCTCGCTCATCACGGTCTTGACGTCTTCGAAGTCGACGTTCACCAGGCCCGGCACATGGATGATGTCGCTGATGCCGCCCACGGCGTTGCGCAGCACGTCGTTGGCATGGGCGAAGGCTTCTTCCTGGGTGATGTCGTCGCCCAGCACTTCCAGCAGCTTCTCGTTGAGCACCACGATCAGCGAGTCGACGTTGGCTTCCAGCTCGGCGATGCCTTCGTCGGCGGCCTTCAGGCGGCGGTTGCCTTCGAACTCGAAGGGCTTGGTCACCACGCCCACGGTCAGGATGCCCATTTCCTTGGCCACGCGCGCGATCACCGGCGCGGCGCCGGTGCCGGTGCCGCCACCCATGCCGGCGGTGATGAACAGCATGTGCGCGCCGTCGATCGAGGCGCGGATGCGGTCCACCGCTTCTTCAGCTGCGGCCCGGCCAGCGGCCGGCTTGGCGCCGGCGCCCAGGCCGGTGGTGCCCAGCTGGATGACGCTGTTCGCGCTGCTGCGGCTGAGCGCCTGCGCGTCCGTGTTGGCGCAGACGAAGTCCACGCCCTGAACGCCCTTGGCGATCATGTGATCGACAGCGTTGCCGCCGCCGCCACCGACGCCGATCACGCGAATTTGAGTGCCTTGGTCGAATTCTTCGATCATTTCGATGGCCATTGTTGACTCCTTGCCTAGCAGTTGCCGTTGATTCATATCAGCGCTCGTGGCGCCCTACCTGTGCGAAGCCTCAAACGGGCTTCTTCTACTAAAACACCCCAAAAAACCAGTCCTTGACGCGGCCGAACAGCGTCTCCACCGAGCCGGCCTGTGCAGCCGCCTTGTGGCCCCGCGCACGCCCCAGCCGCGCTTCCTCCAACAACCCCATGACCGTGGCCGAGCGCGGGTTGGCCACCATGTCGTGCAGCGCTCCGCTGTACGTGGGCAGGCCCTTGCGCACCGGCTTCAGGAAAATGTCTTCGCCCAGTTCCACCATGCCCGGCATCACCGCCGAGCCGCCGGTGATGACGATGCCGCTGGACAGCAGCTCTTCGTAGCCGCTGTCGCGGATGACCTGGTGCACCAGCGAGAAGATCTCTTCGACCCGCGGCTCGATCACGCCCGACAACGCTTGTCTGGACAACATGCGCGGCGCGCGGTCGCCCAGGCCCGGCACTTCCAGGTTCTCGCTCGGGTCGGCCAGCAGTTGCTTGGCCACGCCGTACTCGACCTTGATCTCTTCCGCGTCCTTGGTGGGCGTGCGCAGCGCCATCGCGATGTCGCTGGTGATCAGGTCGCCCGCGATCGGGATCACCGCCGTGTGGCGGATCGCGCCGTCGGTGAAGATGGCCACGTCGGTGGTGCCGGCGCCGATGTCCACCAGCGCCACGCCCAGGTCCTTCTCGTCCTCGGTCAGCACCGCATGGCTGGAAGCGCTGGGGTTGAGCACCAGTAGGTTCACTTCCAGGCCGCAGCGGCGCACGCACTTGATGATGTTCTCGGCCGCGCTCTGCGCGCCGGTGGCGATGTGCACCTTGACCTCGAGCCGGCCGCCGCTCATGCCGATCGGCTCCTTGACCTCGTGGCCGTCGATCACGAATTCCTGCGGCTCCACCAGCAGCAGCCGCTGGTCGTTGGGGATGTTGATGGCCTTGGCCGTCTCCACCACCCGGGTCACGTCCACCGGGGTCACTTCCTTGTCGCGCACGATCACCATGCCGGTGGAGTTCTGCCCCCGGATGTGGCTGCCGGTGATGCCGGTGTACACGCTGGTGATCTTGCAGTCGGCCATCATCTCGGCCTCCTTCAAGGCCTGCTGGATGCTTTGCACCGTGGCGTCGATGTTGACCACCACGCCGCGCTTGAGGCCGTGCGACGAGGCCACCCCCAGCCCCGCCACGCGCAGTTCACCGCCGGGCAGCACTTCGGCCACCACGGCCATCACCTTGGCAGTGCCGATGTCGAGCCCGACGACGAGATCCTTGTATTCCTTGGCCATCTGTGTGTCCTGATGTCATCAGCGTTGCCGTGCGGCCGCGGGACGCGGCGCCGGCTTGTTTCGCACCGGCGGGGGCGGTGCCACCAACGTGGTCACGCCCTGGATGCGCAGCGCATAGGCATCGTTGTGCCGGAGATCGGCGTACTGCAGCGCACGGCCCGGGTACTGGGCCATCACCTGCGGCAGCGTGCGCACGAAGCGTTCGGTGCGCTGCACCAGCACGTCGTCGGTGCCGCGGCCGATCTCGATGGTGGCGCCGTTGTCCAGCTCCACCGTGAACGAGCCGCGGCGCGACTGGCGCAGCGTGTCCACCTCGGCCTGCAGCGGCGCCAGCACCGGCTGCAGCCGGCGGTACAGCGCCAGCATCTGCGCGGCGCTGCCTTCGGGGCCGGCCAGCGTGGGCAGGCCTTCCTCTTCCACGTCGCCCAGGTTGGCCTCGAAGACCTCGCCCTGCAGGTTGACCAGGCGCTCGTCGCCGTTGTCGTCTTCCCAGTAGGCGGCGGCCTGGTGCTCGGTGAGGGTCACGGCCAGCCGGTTGGGCCACACCCGGCGCACGATGGCCTGGCGCACCCAGGGCACCGTCTCGAAGGCCGCGCGTGCAGCGGCCAGGTTGATGGTGAAGAAGTTGCCCTGCAGCTGCGGCGCGGCATTGGCGCGGATGGCGGCCACGCTGCTGCGCGCCAGTTCGCCATCGACCACGATGCCACGCAGCGCGAACACCGGCAGCCGGGCCACCCAGGCCACCGCCGCCGCCACCAGCACCAGCGACGCGAGCACGAACACGGTGTTGGCCACCGCGTTGGTCAGCCGCACGTCGTTGGGCAGGGCCATGTTCATGCGTTCACGCATCCGAGGTCGGGCGGGTCGAGTCCAGCCGGGCACCGGCCAGCAGGTGCAGGCACAGCTGCTCGTAGCTGATGCCGGCCGCGCGGGCCGACATCGGCACCAGCGAGTGGCCGGTCATGCCGGGCGAGGTATTCATCTCCAGCAGGAAGGGCTTGCGGTCGCTGGCGCGCACCATCAGGTCGGCACGGCCCCAGCCGCGGCAGCCCAGCGTGCGGTAGGCCTGCACCACGATGCGCTGGATCTCGCGCTCCTCGGCCTCGGGCAGGCCGCTGGGCACCAGGTAGTGCACGTCGTCGGTGAAGTACTTGTTCTGGTAGTCGTAGGCGCCTTCGGGCGCCACGATGCGGATGACCGGCAGCGCCTGCGCGCCGGCGCCTTCGCCCAGCACCGGACAGGTCACTTCTTCGCCCTCGATGAACTCTTCGCACAGCACTTCGGGGTCGTAGCCGGCGGCCAGCTGCACCGCTTCCTGCATCTGCGAGTAGCCCTGCACCTTGGTCACGCCGATGGACGAGCCTTCGTGCGGCGGCTTGACGATCAGCGGCAGGCCCAGGTCGTCGGGCACGGTGCGGATGCGCTCGCGCGTCTGCTCGCCGGGCTGCAGGCAGGCATAGCGCGGCGTGGGCAGGCCCTCGGCCAGCCACAGGCGCTTGGTCATCACCTTGTCCATCGCCACCGCCGAGGCCATCACGCCCGAGCCGGTGTACGGAATGCCCAGCAGCTCCAGCGCGCCCTGCACCGTGCCGTCTTCGCCATGGCGGCCGTGCAGCGCGATGAACACACGCTGGAAGCCTTCATGCTTGAGCGCCGCCAGCTCGCGCTGCGCGGGGTCGAAGGCATAAGCGTCCACGCCCTGGCTCTTCAGTGCATTCAACACGCCGGTGCCCGACATCAGCGACACCTCGCGCTCGGCCGAGCTGCCGCCCATCAGCACCGCGGTCTTGCCCAGGGCCTTGGCGTCGATCTTCATCGCGTCGCTCATGCC
>CAKZXL010000897.1 GCA_937883885.1 uncultured Aquincola sp.
CGGCCCTCTTTTCAACGACTTACAGACGTCAGTGGAAGTCTGTAGATCATAAATTGGAGCGGGAAACGAGACTCGAACTCGCGACCCCGACCTTGGCAAGGTCGTGCTCTACCAACTGAGCTATTCCCGCAAATCTGACGCCGAAAGTGGCGTCCCCTAGGGGACTCGAACCCCTGTTACCGCCGTGAAAGGGCGGTGTCCTAGGCCACTAGACGAAGGGGACGTATCCGGACTTCTCTATGCCGAGGTATTACCTCTGGCCACCTGCCGCGTGTTGTTCGCTGCAAGTGGCGCGCATTTTATGCGCCGACTGCCAACTCGTCAACACTTAATATTCACTTGATACCCTAAAAACAAATTTGCCTGCCGAGACATGAGAACACTTGGCTCAAGACAGCTTTAAAACCGCTCGCCCACTGCCTATGAGCAGCCTCATCTCACAGCCCTGCCGCGAATCGCCACAAGCGTGAGCGGGCCGCAAGGCCACGCGACGACCAAATCCCGGGCACAAAAAAACCGCCTCAAGAGCGGTTTCTTTGTTACGACTGGAGCGGGAAACGGGACTAGCACTGACGCGCTAAGCGTATGTTTTCCAACTCTTTTCTTCGCTGAGGGTCTCAACGAAGGCCTCAATTTTAGCCTCGTTTTCGGGCGTCGTCAACGAAGACCGTCCACCAATTTCCACTCGCCGCCAACACCATCCGCTCACCTGCGTGCTACCCCGTGCCGAGGCAGTCCGCTGCATCGCGTACGTGTGCGCGAACTGAGTGCGCATCTCTCAGCCTTGCACAGCTGATCATGCGCAAGGCGGAGCGAGGCAGTCAGTTGCTATGTCGATCTATCAGGATGCCGTGGAAGTCTCACCGGCATCGCCTCCCCCCTGGCCAGCACCAATCAAACCGCATAGACGCAGCGCCGAGGCAAGTCGGTTAGACCCCTTATAGAACACGCGATACGAAATGAGTCTTGATGAAAAAATCAAGGCCGACGACGCTGACAGGCGTGTACAAGCGCAACCAGGTGCGGTCACTAATCGCTCGATGGTCGAAGCATCGCGATTTTCACATATCGAGCGGGCAATGGCCACTGGCCTTGAGCATGTGGACCCAACATGCTTCGGCATACCCCGCCAACGTGCGCCCAAGAAGCCAAACAACAAATGCCGTGACCATACGTCGATCGGCAGCAGAGGAGTCGGTGATGTAGCGCTCCCGCAAGGAGATGGAGACATGCATGAAGAGCTGCCAGCTTCAAAGGTGTTCTATCGTCCGATTGAGGCCGCCATACGCTGGGCAGGATTATGGCGTTACTCGCAAGAAATCCTGTCCTCCATCTCGTCGCCTAGAAATCTGCCGAGAACGCTCAATTGCCCCCGATGGGATGAACTGCGACTCTGCACGGAACGCATCTACGATGCCATCGTCAACGGTGAGCTTCCCTATGGTCGAAACGGCATCACGTTGAACGATGAATCCCTGCTTGATTCCCATGAGTTGACCGTGCGCCACCTCGATCTCAAACACTGGATGCAAACCCACTACCCAGGGCATCGACCTGCTTTTCTTTTCAGTCGCATCGAGCGCATCGCGCACCCCGTCATCACGCTGGAAGCCGGACAGGCCATGTTGGTGGAACGCCAAGCCATGAAGGCGGAGCTTGAGCTTTGTCGTCGCGAACTGCGGAACCTCAAGGAGCGTCACGAAGAACTGCTCAAGCAATCTGGGGCAATCCCAGCCTGCGGCCAGTGTTCTCTCAGTGATCGTGCGGAGGCCACCTACCTGCACATCATTGGCAGCATGTTGGAGCTGATGCTGAGCAGATCTCCTTCGGGCAAGCCGCACTCTTGCTTCAGCACCCAGGAGGCCATCGTCAGCGCGTTGATCGCTCATCGTGGCGGCACCATGGGCATCACCGAGCGCACGCTGAACGGCAAGTTCGCCAGCGCACGGAGGAAGCTGGGCAGCGCTAGCGTAGTTGCTTGAGGTTTTCCAGCTTGTATCTGCAGTCTGGGAAATTGCATTTGCAATGTACTTCGGAAGCCATGTCTATTGAATAGAGGTCACCCCAACAAACGCCACTGAGCGTTAAGGAGTGACCACTATGTCGCAGCCCACTGCACTGCTGCCCGGCGAGCGCCGCATCCTGCGGCTGGACGAAGTCGAGGCCAAATCCGGATTCAAACGCGCGCATATCTACTCGCTCATGAAAAAGGGTGAGTTTCCCCAATCGCTACGCCTCGGCGTTCGCGCTGTCGGATGGGATTCCACCGAGATCGATCTGTGGATAACCGAACGTCTCAAGAACCGCGCGCAGCAGCCAGCTCTCCCGAGCGATGTCTGAGGAGAGCCCTATGCAGGTCGTATCCATCATTTCGACCAAAGGCGGCGTGGGCAAGACCACCGTCGCGGCCAACCTCGGCGCATTCATCGCCGACGCAGGTCTGCGGGTGCTGCTGCTCGACCTGGACATGCAGCCAACCCTGTCGTCCTACTACGAGCTGAAGCATCGCGCACCGGGCGGCATCTACGAGCTTCTGGCTTTCAACGAACGCGACCTGGCGAACCTGGTGTCGCGCACAGTCATCGACAACCTGGATCTGGTGCTGTCCAACGACGAGCACCGGCAGCTCAATACCTTGCTGCTGCACGCCCCAGATGGACGCCTGCGGTTGCGCAACCTGATGCCAAACTTCCAGCCGCACTACGATCTGGTGGTCATAGACACCCAGGGCGCGCGCAGCGTATTGCTGGAAATGGCACTGCTGGCGTCCCAGCAGGCCGTGTCGCCCGTCACACCGGAAATCCTGGCTGCACGCGAACTGCGGCGTGGAACCCTGCAATTGGTCGAGGACATCACGCCGTACCGAAAGCTGGGCATTGAACCGCCCGCACTGCAGTTGCTGATAAACCGCGTCCCCGCCGTCTCGTCCAACGCGCGCCTGATCCAGCAGACGCTACGCCTGATCTTCCAGGAGCAGGCCAGCATCCAGGTACTGGCCACTGAAATTCCTGCGATCGAAGCTTTTCCGCGCGCAGCCACCCGAGGCCTGCCTGTTCATCGCGTCGAGCATCGACGGCCTTCGGGCCGTCAGGCATTGGCCGCGTTGGAGATCGTGCGCGGCCTGGCAAATGAGCTATGCCCTCAGTGGCAGGAACGGTTCGCAGCGGTCACCGGCAAGGCCGGAGGGAGGTTCGCCCATGTCGAACGCCCATGAACTGGCCCGCGGCCACAAGCGGTTGCTGCCGCTGATCGAGTATGCCCTGAGCGAAGGATGGGAGGTCGTTCGTACCCCAGGTGGACATCTCAAGTTCACCCGGCCGGGCCTGCCACCGATCTTCACCAGCGCCACCGCCAGCGACCACCGAGCGGGGCTCAACGCCCGCGCCATGCTGCGGCGAGCCCAGCGTGGGCTCGAACCCTCGGAGCTTCCTACGCAGGAAGGAGATGGCCATGCCTGACATCTCCCCCCAGGACGTTGCAAACAAGCTCCTGAGCGATGGCTTCACGCGCAGCGGCCCCGTCGCGAGCAGCTTGAGCGATCCGATTGAGGATACGCCGATGGTCGTGACGCTCGATGAACTGCGGCCGTATGAGCTTGATCCGCGCCTCACCCGCAACCCGCTTTACGACGACATCAAGGCGTCGATTCGCGAACGCGGACTCGACGCTCCCCCGCCCATCACGCGGCGTCCAGGCGCGGATCACTACATCATCCGCAACGGCGGCAATACGCGTCTGGCGATCCTGCGCGAACTCTGGAGCGAGACACGGGACGAGCGCTTCTTCCGCATTGCCTGCCAGTTCCGGCCATGGCCAGAACGCGGAGAAATAGTTTCCTTGACGGGCCATCTCGCGGAAAACGAGCTGCACGGCGGCCTGTCGTTCATCGAGCGCGCATTGGGCGTGCAGAAAGCCCGGGAACTGTATGAAGAGGAAACCGGCAAACCCTTGTCCCAATCCGAGCTGGCACGCCGCCTCAAGGCGGACGGCTATCCCGTGCCGCAACCCCACATCAGCCGGATGCAAGAGGCCATCCAATATCTGCTGCCCGCCATCCCGACCGTGCTTTACGCCGGCCTGGGGCGGCACCAGGTCGAGCAACTGACCAGCCTGCGGCGCGCCGCCGACAGAGTCTGGTCGGCCCGCAATCGCCAGGCCCACTCCCACCTCGATTTCCCCACGTTGTTCCAGGACGTGTTGGCACTGTTCGACAGTGCGGCGGGCGGCTTCAGCGTTCAGCGCGTCCAGGACGAACTGGTCGGCCAGATGGCCGATCTGCTCGACATGGAATACGACACGCTGCTCTTCGAGATTACCGACTCGGATCGGCGCTGGCAGGTCCTCAGCAGCGAGCCTGCCGGCGAACCCGAATCACCTCCCGCGCCAGCACCATCCCTGTCGTCGCCATCGACAGCGTCGACCGGGCAGCCATCCTCGCCCCCGCCACCGGAGCAGACATCGACGACGCCTTCGGCGCCGACAGCCGCGCCGCCCGCACCGGGTCCGGAGGAATCCGACGATGCGCAGCGTGCCACCCTGTTGCAGGAGCACATCGTATCGCCAGCCGGCACAACCGAGCGGCTGCAATCCATCCAGCGCCTGGTCGCGGATCACACCGGCGAGACGTTGCCGGATTTCGAGCGCAACGTCTTGCAGTCGATCCCGATTCAGGCAGGAAGTCTCTATCCGATTACCGACGTCTGGTACATCGAACCCGCGCTGGACGACCCCGATCGCCTGCGCACGCATATCGCGCAGTTCGCCCGCGAGATTGCCGGCGAAGCCGCTCTGCAAGACCTGGTCGAGGCGTGCCAGGAAGGCATCGGTTTTCGATGCCGGCAGCCCGAGGCCGAGCCAACACCCGATCGGCACGCCCAGGCGACGCTGGCACTGCTGCATGCCCTGAGCACGCCTTACTTGGCGACCGATCAGTCGGTCACGAGCATCGATCTTTCGATTCTCACCGAAATGCTGGGAGCGCTTCTACAAGGTACCCCGGCAGTCACCGGAGCGCAGCAAGGCTTGCCACACAGGCTCAGCGACAACGCCCTGGTGAAACTGTTCCGCCTGCTGCGGCTTGCCCGTCGCTTGAGGGACATCGAGTCCGGCATCGCCGATGGCGACCATGCCATCACCGGATCATGAGAGGCGTAGCCATGTCCGGACCTCACCCACTTAACCAGGCAGTGATCGCCCAGGCACTTCATGATCTACGCAACGGCCAGTTGCGCCGGGCCAAGTCGATGGGGTTCGACGACAAGGATCTGGATGCCCTCAAGCATCCCGCGATGGCCAGCGTGCTGGCCAACGCCAACGTGTCGTGGTGCTCGGTAGTCGTCAACCGCGATGTGCTGCGTCGTCTGCTGCACCAGGTAGAAGACGTCACCGAGGAGGTGGTGAAGATCGATCGGCTACTGCGCCTGGGCGCCAGCACGGAGCTGATCAGCAAATTCTTCGGCTTGACCCACCAGGAGATCGCCTTGCGTCGCAGTGTCATCGGCCTGCCGAAACGCAAGGGGCGGCATCCGGTATTGACCGAGGAACAGGACACCGACCTGTGGAAGCGCTGGTCCTCGACAGTGAAGGAGCAGGAAGTCGACAGCAACGACGACATGGGAATGCTGGGCGTCGCGGCGGATCTCGCCGAGGCCACTGGGCTGCCTCTGTCCGTGATCTGGAATGCCTTGCGCGGATGGATCGATGAAGGGCTGACCTGATGACGGATGGGCCACACCCTACGCGCGGCCCCGTCCGGCTGGGCGAGCTGTTCGAGCAGGCGCTCGGCCAACTGGCACCTCAACAGCCGCCGCCGGCCCCATCTGCAGTCTCACCACCGACCGACGGCTTTCTCTATAGTGGCAATCGACACGACAGCGTGCCGCGTGCATTGCTGCTGGACCGGCGCCTGACACCGCTTGAACGCAACGGCTGGCAGGTGTTCCGCCTGATGCTGGCGGACGACGGCATCACCGCCATGCCCACCTACGACCAGCTTGCGCCTTGGCTGGCCTCCATGCCTTGTGCCGAGAGGGCATCGCACGAGACGGTGGCCCGAGCGCTGACCGTGCTGCGACTGACGCGCTGGATCAGCCTGGTGCGGCGCCGGCGTGATCCCAGAAGCGGGCGCATTCAGGGCAACCTCTACGTCCTGCACGACGAACCGCTCACCCCTTACGAAGCCATCCAGCTCGATGCCGATTATCTGGAGTTGGTCAGCCAGGCACTGACGCATGCCAGCAAATCCGTCCAGCGCGTGGGCGCGACCACCCTGCAGGAGTTGACGCAAGACCCCATGCTCAGCGGCCGAGTGCTGCCGAGTCGCCTGGAGATTCTGTCACAGCGGCTGTCAGCGCAGGGCTGGAACGGCACATCGAGTTATCCACAGGGCGGCGGCGAACACGATTCCGAAGACGGCTCCGACGACCGTCTTCGGAATCTGGCGAACCTCTCTTCGGATTCCGAAGCAGGCCGGAAAAGCCCGGAAAACGGCGCACTTCGGAATCCGAAGTCGGACCGTACAGTACGTATAAAAGAAAGTATTAAAGAAGTACGTACAGTACCGCGCGCGCAAGAAGAACGTCAGCAACTGCAGTTGCCCAGGCGCTTCCTGGCGCTGAAGGCGGAGCAGCAGAACGGCGCGCTGGCCGCGATGCAGTCAGTGGATCACGATCTGCGGCAAGCCCTGCTGGACGAATGGGATGCACGTTGCGCCTCCACGACGATCCGCAATCCCACCGGCTACCTGTTCGGCATCATTCAGAAAGCCTTACGGGGAGAATTTCGCACCTGGGCTGCACAGAAGGCGCCTGCGGCGCCAGTCAACAGGACACCAGAGCCCGATCCGCCGCCCGCCACACCTGCTGATGCGGAAGTCGCGAAAGCTCATCTGGCGCGCCTGCAGGAACTGTTGCGCTCGACCTGACACGCCCGCGAGCCGGCACGGCGTCGAGAGTCATCAGCCCGGAAGCTGCTCTGCAATGTCCAAGGTGTTCCACCGTCGCCTATACCCCGGGTATAGCGGAACACACCGCCTTCCGCCCGCAGCGGCCCTGATCCACACCGTGCTCCCCCGGCAGCATCCACTGAGCGCCATGGACGCCTATACCCCGGGTATAGCGCAACACGCAGCCTTCCGGTGCGGCATCGCAACGGTGCTTCCGAACGATGCGCGCGGCTGGCCGCTCCGACAAATCAGGCAAGCGGCGGGTTCGGTTTGATGACTGACGGCCTTCCGGCCAACCCGGATGCTGACGACTCATTCATCACCGAGAGTCGTCACCATGGCCCAAGAGAACAATGCCACCGAATCCCTTCAGTTGAACCTGGGATCGCTGCGCAGCGCGATGTCCCTGACCCTGCACACCCACCATGCGTCCCGCATCTGGCATGGCCGCGCCCCGGCCGAAGGCAGGCCCGGCATCATCGGCCTCAACGGCTTTGTCTCCATCATGAACAAGCTCAAGCGCGGTGCCGAACAGGACGACCCCTATTCGGACTGGTGGATGCTGCGCATCGAGGACAAGCTATCCACCACCAAGGAACAGCTCCAGACCCTGCGTCAGCAAGTAGACCAGGCACTGGCCGGCGTGCCGCCTGCGTTGAGCCTGGGCGAGAACCTCAACGTCCAGCCGGTCAAGCTGCCGCTGTTCGTGTCCTCGCAGTTGGGCTTCATGGCGGTGTATCTGCTGGCGGACTACGACGATCTTGCCCGACGTCTGATCCTGGCCCACCACACCGCGCTGATCGATCGCTCGACACTCGAACGCTGGCTCAACGACGGCGCGCACTCATTGCGCAGCCTGTTCTCGCTGGCGCAGCAGTACCGGTATTCCGGCACCACGCGCGACGACTTCGCGGCGAAGAATGCCGCAGCACGGGCGGCGCTGGAAAAGTACGGTGAATTGCCCCAGGACGTGCTCGAAGGTACCCGGCGCAGCCGCTTCGCGCCGCCGATCGCACGCCGTGGCCTGCAGCAGCGCACCGCCCCCGAAACCGAACCAGCCAGCGAGCCGGATGCTGCGGCAGACCCCGCCGAAGCAGCCTCATCCGACGAGGGTGAGTCAGCATGACAGTACGCGAACCGAACCAACGCCGGCACTTCCAGCCCCTGGAACAGGCGGACTTCATCCAGTTGGAACAGGCGGGCTATCTAAAAGGCCTTTTAAGGGCTTTTAAGGGTAAAGGGGATCTCGAAGACTGGGTCAACCGGTGTCACGCGCTCAGGGATGAGTTGATTGACCTGGCGCAGCGGCGCGTGCTGGCGCAGGCGCGAGGCTATCCCTTCCGTCTGCTGTCCATTGAACTGGCCCAGCAGCGTACCGGCGCAGGCACGACCTTTCTGCGCTGGCGCAAGCACGACCGCTCGGCGATGGGCGTCGCCCTCTGGCAGGAGGTCATGGCCTCCACGGCCACGCCGGTGAATCTGCTGGAGGATCTGCTCGCGCTGGAACAGCAGCGCATCGCGTTGAACATGCAGATCAGTCTGCTGCATACCCTCGGCCGGCAGGCCCAGGACTGCGCCGGCAAGATGGCCCAGGCCGAGGACGCTTATCTGCGCCGGCTCAAATCCATTCCCGCCGCAATGCACGATCGGTGATTGCGCCAGGCATCCCAGCACGCGCCCGGGGCCGGCTTGGCACGGGCATTTCAACCACCACGGAGATCACAACATGAGCACGCATTTTTCTGGAGAAGGCAACATCGGCTCGCCGCCCGAGTACCGCGAGTTCCCGAATGGCAACGACGAACCCAGTCGCCTGCTGCGCCTGAACGTCTATTTCGACAACCCGGTGCCCAAGAAGGACGGCACCTTCGAGGACCGTGGTGGCTTCTGGGCGCCGGTCGAAATCTGGCACCGCGATGCCGAGCACTGGAAGGATCTGTACCAGAAAGGCATGCGCGTTCTGGTCATCGGCCGCATGGAGCGCGAACCCTGGGAGGACAAGGATGAGAAGCCGCGCGAGACCTGGCAGATCAATGCGCGCAGCGTCGGCATCCTGCCGTACCGGATCGAGTCGGTCACGCTCAGCCCGAAGCCGACATCAGCGGAGCAGCCGCCACCGTCGGAGTAGGCGCATCTCCAGGGGCGAGCCTACCGAGGCTCGCTCCGTCTTCCTGTCTTCGGGAAGCGAGGTTCCACCAACATCCACCGCGTTTTCGCGCGCCCAGCGCAAGAAGCTCCAGTACACATCAACACTTCGCACGCCCAACGCCCCCGGTCGGATATGCCGCCGTTTCCGTGATCAAAGCGGGTGCCTGCACATTCCTCTTGTTTGCGGTGAGGTTCGCAACATCCAGACATGCTGCTGCCCAGATACATCGGCAATGTGATTTGGATGGACAGGCATGCGGCTATTTCTCTGCGAAAAACCTTCGCAAGGCAAGGACATCGGGCGCCTGTTGGGCGCAAGGCAGCGCGGCAATGGTTGCCTCAACGGCCCCGGCGTTGTCGTGACGTGGTGCATTGGCCACCTTGTCGAAGCCGCGCCGCCGGAAGCCTATGACGAACAGCTCAAGCGCTGGACGATCGAGCAACTTCCCATTATTCCCCAGCACTGGCGGGTTGAGGTCAAACCCAAGACCGCAGCGCAATTCAAGGTCGTCAAAGACCTTCTGAGCAAGGCGACCGGACTGGTCATCGCCACCGACGCCGATCGCGAAGGCGAACTGATTGCGCGCGAGATCATCGATCTCTGTGGCTATCGCGGCCCCATTCAACGGCTGTGGTTGTCAGCACTGAACGACGCCTCGATCCATGCCGCGCTCGGCAAGCTGAAGCCTTCGGGCGACACGCTGCCCATGTATCACTCGGCGCTGGCGCGCTCCAGAGCGGACTGGCTGGTGGGGATGAACCTGAGCCGCCTGTTCACCCTCCTGGGGCGCCGGGCCGGCTATGACGGCGTGCTGTCGGTCGGACGCGTGCAGACCCCCACGCTCAGACTGGTGGTCGATCGCGATCGTGAAATCGCGGCCTTCGTCTCCGTCCCGTTCTGGTCCATCGAAGTGGCGCTGTCCTGCACAGGCCAGACATTCACCGCGCAGTGGCTGCCGCCATCGGCCAGTACCGACGATGCAGGCCGTTGCCTGCAGGAGCCTGTTGCGCAGCAGGCGGTGCAGCGCATCCGCGCCGCTGGCGCTGCTCAGATGGTATCGGTCGAGACCGAACGCATGCGCGAAGGCGCGCCATTGCCGTTTGATCTCGGCACCTTGCAGGAAGTGTGTTCCAAGCAGTTCGGCCTCGATGTCCAGGAGACGCTAGAGATCGCCCAATCCCTGTACGAGACGCACAAGGCCACCACCTATCCACGTAGCGACTCCGGCTATCTTCCCGAAAGCATGCATGCCGAAGCGCCCACGGTGCTCGACAGTCTGCTCAAGACCGATCCGAGCCTGCGCCCGATCATCGACCAGCTCGACCGCACCCAGCACTCGCGCGCCTGGAACGACGCCAAGGTATCGGCCCACCACGGCATCATCCCCACGCTCGAACCCGCCAACCTGTCGGCGATGAGCGAGAAGGAACTGGCCGTCTACCGCCTGATCCGCGCCCACTACCTGGCGCAATTTCTTCCGCCGCACGAGTTCGACCGCACGACAGCAAGGTTCTCTTGCGGCGACCAGACATTGCAGGCCGTGGGCAAGCACGTAGTCGTGCCGGGTTGGCGCCTGGTACTGGCCGAGCCGCAACCCGACGATGCCGGCGATGACGCCGCACCCCGCAGCCAGGTGCTGCCAGCGCTACACCAAGGGCTGGCGTGCCAGGTGGCTGGGGTCGATCTGAAGGCGCTCAAGACGCTGCCGCCGCGCCCGTACACCCAAGGTGAGTTGGTCAAGGCGATGAAAAGCGTCGCCAAACTGGTGTCAGACCCACGCCTGAAACAGAAGCTGAAAGATTCCGTGGGCATCGGCACCGAAGCGACCCGCGCCAATATCATCGGCGGCCTGCTGAACCGTGGCTACCTGATCAAGAAAGGACGGGCCATCCGCGCCTCGGATGCCGCCTTCACGCTCATCGACACCGTGCCCGCCGCGATCGCCGATCCCGGCACAACCGCGGTGTGGGAACAGGCGCTCGACATGATCGAAACCGGACAGCTCGCGCTCGATACCTTCATCGACAAGCAGGCGGCCTGGGTCACGCAGTTGATTGCGCAGTACCGTGGCACCTCGCTGTCCATCAAGATTCCCGAGGGGCCAGCATGCCCGCAGTGTGGCGGTGCCACGCGCCAGCGCAGCGGCAAGAGCGGTCCATTCTGGTCCTGCGCGAAATACCCCGACTGCAAGGGAACGCTGCCCATCGAATCGGGCAAGCGTGCCGCGCCGCGCAAGCGCCGCGGTGGCCCGAAGGCCTCCTGAAAGACAGAGAACCCGTCGTCGCGTTGACCTCCCCCGGCAACGTGACCACCGCCCCGCAGCCCTGCGAGGCTCCCAGCACGCGATACCTTCTGTTGCGGTGTGCGCGCCCCTTGCGAGGGGCGAGAAGGCCTTTTTTCCTCGAATCACGCACCGCGTATTCCCTCGATCAGTAACAGTCCCGCCCGCTGCGAAGGGTCTCCTGATGCCTTGCCTGCCATGGGGGTCGAGGCATCAGGAGACCCTTCAGGGTTGGCGGTATTCGACACCGGCGCCCACCGGTGAAAAGAACGGGCTCCCTTTGTGCGCGGATGTGCGCCAGACGATGCCGGCCCCAACCACGACAAGGGCCGGGTGAATGCTGAGACAGCGAACGGTTCCACCGACGACCGCAACCTGAACCAGTACACGGGTGGTTTCCTCCTCCAAGCCGAAGGCGGCCAGCCTTCGGCGTGTTTTCTCCTGCGCATCCGCCATGACGACCCGGCAATTCTGCCTCGGTCACACGAACAGGAGACACCCGAACGAATCCTCAACCACAAGCCGGCCGCCGAGGCGCCGCGCTACAAGGCGATTGGCAATTCGATGGCGGTGCCGTGCATGGCCTGGCTGGGCCGGCGCCTGCTGCAGACTCTGGACAACGCGGGGCGCACGACTGCGCATTGATCAGCGACACCACGCAACGGCAGGCGCATTGTCGGGCCTGCATCGCTGATTCGTCAGCCGTTGCCAGCAGCCAGGGTCGTGCAGGCTGCGTCGCGGACCCTCCGCGCCGACCGTCCTTGTCCGCATCGCATCGTGCCGCGGACACGCGCCCATTCCGGGCGTCGATGCTGCTTCTCCCTCGGGCCGACCGGCCCATTCCCCTTCCCACCGGCATCCGCCTGTTCAGTGCCCCGTCGCACCGGGCAGCGCTGTGCCTGTCCGGTGCAAACCATTATCCAAGGAGTCATCTCATGAGAACCCTTCGTCTCAAGACCAACCAGCACAGCCTCATCGCCAATCTGCGCCATGCGTTCAACCAGGGCTCGATGCTGGGCGAACTGTTACAGAACGCCCGCCGCGCCCAGGCCAGCGCGATCCACATCACGGTGAACCAGGACAGCCTGACCATCACCGACGATGGCATCGGCATTAGCGACCTGCAGACCTTGATCTTCATCGCCGAATCCGGCTGGGACAAGCAACTCAAGGCGCGCGAGAACGCCTTCGGCCTCGGTGTGCTCTCGACCTTGTACTTCGCCAAGACTCTGACGGTGCATTCGCGCGACAAACTGTTCAGCGCGCGAACCGCCGAGATCATTGCCGGCGAGCCGATCGAGGAAGACATCGCAGGCTCCCATCTGGAGGGCACCGCCATCCACCTCGAAGGCGTCAAGCCGGTGCAGGCCGGGCAGGATCTGCCCACCTGGGTGGAGCACGAGCTCCAGCGTCTGTGCGAAGCCTTTCCGGTGCCGGTCTGGCTCAACGGCGCTGAAGTGCCACGCCCGTTGGCGAAGCCCGATCTGCACTGGCGCGAGACGTCCATGGGCAAGGTCTTGATCAATCTGTCCGGTACGCGCACGCAGTGGCGCTGCTTTCTTCAGGGACTGCCCATCGGCGGACGACCTATCGACAGGCTGCCCACGAGCCAGGAACGCCAGGTCGTCCTGCTGCCTGACAACACGCTGGCGAAGCTCCCGGATCGGCAGCACCTGCTGAACGAGACGGAAGATCATCCACGTATCCAGGCTGCGGTCGATCAGGCCTACCGCGAGGCACTGATCGAGAAGAAGCAGGCGCTTGCCGCCAGCGACTTCGTCACGCACTACGCGCATGTCTGCCTCAACTCGTCGAACGCCGATCTGCTCAACGACGTGCCCTTCGTTCCTCTGTCCTGGTTCCGGGACTGGGACGAAGAGCCGGCCGGCTATCGTCAATACTGGCGGCGTTATCTGGGCGGAAATGGCGTGATCGCCCAACAGGCCCTGGAAGTGCTTGGTGTCTGGCAGATCGAGCCCGACGACGAAACCGCGCCGACCGCCGAGATCTACCTGGAAGCGGCCAAAGCGTATGTACTCGACGAGCCCGGTCTGGATGACGGCCACTGGCTCAAGCGTCTGATCAAGGTCGTCAGCCCTGAGCAGGTGCGCATCAGAACCGGCACCACCTTGCATCGAGAGGTCAATCCCGGACTTGCCGACTACGAGGTGGAGCTGGAATTGGTCGATACCCTGCATGTCGGGCTGGAGGGCCATCTCGGGACGGTGGAGTACGCAGTGGAGGCCGTGCGCAAGGGATACACGCTCTACCTGACCCCCTCGGCGGGGGCCAGAACCGGGCTGGTCTGCGACTATGTGTTCGACGATCGCTACGGTGAGGATCGTGAAGACGAGGACGCACTCCTGATCGAAACCTTCATCGCCGTAGGCTGCTCGTCATCAGCCGATCGCGTGGTCCAGGCGCTGCTGCCGTACGCGCTGCGCCATGGCGTGCAACCCAAGCTGGCCGGCGCCACCGTGCGCCTGGTCTTCGATGACACCGGCAAATTGCAGGCGGTCACTGCCTGATCGGTGCCATCTCTCCACGCCCCCGATTTCGGGGGCGTTTTTTCTTCTTGTGGGCCGACGAAAAACCGGTTCTCGCTACCGGGTGCGGGCGAATCCGGCTGTGCTGATTTCCCGTTTCCGGATGACGCGGACAGTACCAGAACCGATGCTGGCATCCGCTGTTGCCGACATTGTCGGCTTCGCCAGCAGCCAGGGTTTCAGGCTGCCGTGGAGCTTGCTCCATGCCACCCGCCAGTTCGCCGTCGCATCGCTCGGGCGAACGCTGCCCATGCGGGCATCGATGCCTCTTTCTCCAACCTACGGGATGAGCGCTTCGTCCCGCAGGGGCGTGGCGTTTCCCGACTGATCTCAAGGAATGTCCATGGAAACCATCATCACGCAAGACCGCATCACCCTGAAACACCTCAAGGTCGCGGATTTCGCCAGCGAAGAGACGCTGTGCTTCACTGCCACCGTCCTGTTCGATGGCGTTGCCATTGCCGATGCCCGCAACGACGGGCACGGCGGTTCCACCTTCATCCGCGCACTCGGCGGTCAGGCTGCACGGCTGGCCGAGGCCGAAGCCTTCGCCAGGAGCCTGCCCCCCGACATGCTGAAAGGTGGCATCTCCGGCGAGGACGACGACCCGCTGGTCATCGACATCACGCTCGACTACCTGGTCGATCATCTGGCTGAAGCACAGCATGCCGAGCGCAAGCTGCGCACCGCCTACACCCGCGACATCGCCAACAAGGTGCTGTTCATCAGGGACGGCAAGCTGCTGTTCCTGAAAGGCATCAAGCTCAAGGCCATCGCCGACCGCGCCGGGTACTTCGCGGCGCTGCGCGCACGGCAGGAAACACCCATCGTCATTCTGGCCGAGCTGCCACCAGACGAGGCTTTCGCCTTGTGGAAGCAGCATGTCCTGGGCGGCGAATCGTCCTGATCCCCAAGGCTTCCCGAGCCTCCACAGCCCCGCGATTGCGGGGTTTTTTTCGTCCATCAATCGGGACGCCTCGGATTCCCATTTGCGCATGACGCCGGCGCGGCGCTGGCTGAATCTGCCTGCATGTGTCGCTGACCTGGTCAGCACCATGCCAGCAGCCAGGGTTTCAGGCTGCCGCGGGATTTCCCTCCCGTGCGACCCACACCAGTCCGCCATCGCATCGAGTCCGCGGACGCGCGCCTTCATGGTGCCGATGCCGATTCATCCACCGCCAGCGGGAGCTGCCATCCCGTCAGGGGCAGGGCCGCCTCGCTTCTTAAAGGAGTCCGTCCATGTTCCAGCAAAGCTCGTTCGGCCACTTGGCCCTGATCTACGCAGGCAAACACCTACCCCTCGAAGTGCTTCACAGCGCCGCCGGCCACTACATCGGTACGCGCGACATCGAAGGCCCCGTCTCCCGCGAGTCGGCCGAGTACTTCCGCAGTTCGGCGGCAGCCCAGCGAGCCCTCGACCGAGGCGGCTGGACCCAGCTGCCCACCCCTTGATCCCCATCCATGAGGAGACCGTCATGAATCAGCTTCTACCAACCGACGTCGTCGATCAGATCATGCGTGAAACGCGCCATTTCGAGCGTGCGCCCGAGGCCTTTTTCGAGGCTTGGAAACGCGGTGCGGAAATCGCCGGGCCCGAGTGGTTTGGCGATGGCACCCGCGAAGGCCTGCGCCGTGCCGCCAGCAAGTGGGACTTGCGTCCGAACCTGCTGGAACTCAACGACGCCCTGGGCGTTTTGAGCGGCGGACAGCGCATGTTCCTGTCCGCGATGGTGAGCTTCTACAACTCGCGCGAGGGCGCCGCGATGCTCAAGCGCTGCGGCTTCGAGGGGCTTTCCGACCTCGGTGGCCTGGATCTGGAGCGGCGTCAGGTGATCGCCGATCTGGTACTCAACTACAGCGGCTGGTAGGTCCGAACGACCGACCACCGCCATTTTCTCAACCCCCAGCGAGGGACATCCGTCCCTTCGGGGCGGTGTCCCTCCATTCTTCCCACAGGAGCGACCCATGTCCCGAAATCCATCCTTTGCCGTCGTCCTCGAAGGAGGCCTGGTGCAGGCCATCGTCGTGCAGGACTGGCCCGATCATCTCCCGCTGCCGCCATTCGCGGTAGTGGACTACGACACCGAAGGCGCGGCCGACGACGAAATCGTCTGCTTCGACATCGGCAACTCCGAAGCCGAAGCCCTGTGCCGCAGCAACACCCCCACGGTGTTCGAGTCCTTGCCGGACGCGCTGTCACCACGGGTTGTGCTTGCCGCACTGGGCGAGCCCGTCCTGGATGACGCACCCGAACCGCTGGCGATCGCCCGCCGGGTGCGGCAGAACGTCCTCGATCTGGATGCCCGGATCAACACCAGCGAGCAGGCACCGACGGGCGACGACTACAACGCGCTCTACGTCCTGGCCAACTGCGGCCTGATCGAACTGCTGAAGTCTCTGGGCGACCCCACCGACTTCGGCGAATAGCGCTTTTCCCACCATTGCCCGAAGCCACGGTTTCGGGTTCATCCCCGCGGATGCCATGTCCGCAGGGGCTGGCTCCGCATCACCAACCAGGAGCCACCCCCATGGCAAACAACTACTACGACGCCACCGGCGTCCTCGTTCTCGACCAAGTCACCCCGGTGATTACCGCGCTGTTCGGCGGTTTGAAGCTGGATGCCTCATACCCCGGCAACGGCGAGGTCTACATCGCCCAGATTGCCGAAGACAGCGGCGCGCATTGGGACGATGTCTGCGAAGACCTCGTTGCACTGGCCCAGTCGCTGGGGCTGTCCGTGCCCAGCGAGGGCCCTCCCACGATGGACGACGTTCTGGCCGTGCTTTCCAGGCATTTCGGCACCGACCAGGACGAAGATCTGCAGCACCTGATCGAACACCATCGTTTCGAGGATGACTCGGATCTCGACGCGCTGTTCCTGATCGCCACGCGACTCGACGATGGTCACGGCCTCAAGGAGATTCGCTTCGAGGGTTGCTGGTATTGCAGCAAACCACGCCTCTTCAACTTCGGCGGTGACGGTTCTTTCATCAGCCGCGAGTTCTCGGTCTTCGGTGCCTCCGGTCAGGTGCTCGATCTCGGCAACCGTATCCGGCAAGCCCTTCTGATTCAGAACCTGGAGGCTGCTGCCAATCTGTTCGCCCGGGAAACACAACGCCTGCTCGCCGGCATCACCGACGAAACGCAGCGCCGGCAATTGCAACACCGCCTGTCCGAGCTGTTGAGCTGACAGGCCGCGATACGACGCTTGATCCATACCGGTGCCGCCTGCCGGCACCACTTCCTTTCCCACTGGGTCGATCCCCGGTGGGGGTTGGCCCTGCGTCACCCCTCACCGGAGAATCAAACCATGGACCATTCATCCAATCCTTTCGCCCGCGGCTACTACGGTTTCGAGATTCGGCGCCTTGCCGTCATCAGCTACGACGAGCGCCACCCGCAAACCTTTCTGCCGCTGCATCCATCGCAGGCTCATCTACCCGATGAAAAGGTGGCGTACCAAGCGTGCATCTTCAACGATGATTTCGTGCTGATCACCGAAGGCCAAACGGTGCCCGCCGAACTCGATGCCTTGTGCGGCGGCAGCGGCGCCGTGCAGGCCGTGTACCACAGCATCTATGGCCGAACCCTCGATAGAGGCTTCATCCATGTGGGCGACAGCTACACACTGGAATATGCCCAAGCGGTGGTGCGCAATCTGCAGTTCGAGACGGGCTTCTACAGCCGTGCCTGGGAGATCAGCACGGCCCACATCACCGAAGCATCGGGCCGCTACCTGTGCGAACTGGCGGATATCGCCACACCGAGCGGGTTCCTGTTCGTCGCCTTTCGCATCCCGTACAGCCCAGCCATCGGCGTCAAGCTGATCGCCACACCCTGGACGGATGAGAACCTGATGCACGTCGAAGGCATCACCGCCGAGCAACTGCGCCGGGAGCACCTGTCCAAGGGCATGCCCGAGGATCTGGCCGACGTACTGGCGCTGGCCGGACAGGCTGACGTCAGGGTGCTGGTATTCGATGCTGATGCCAACGAGCTGGACGGTCTGACCGTCTTCGAGGAAGAGGACGACACCCCCTCTGTGGACACCTGACCAGTCATGTCCCCCCGAGCCCCTCCGATGAGGGGCTTTTTTCTGCCTCGGGAATGCGGTGCAGGCCGGTTCGGTTTATCGCAGGCCGGGCCGGCCAGGCTCTGCCATCCTGCTGCCATGTTCGCTGGCGTAGCCGGCAACATCCCAGGCGGTCAAGGCCATCGAGACCGCGGCATGCCGATCGCGTGCTGGCTTTCATCCTCTTCTGGACGCACCGCGTCCATCCAATCCACCCACTTGGGACAACCCGCCCCCTGTGGCCGGGAAGTCCCTTTTTTCTGGAGATTTCCCATGGACCATCAACTCATTCGTCAACAACTCCCGACGCTGGTTTCCGGCCATGTGCCGTCCAATGCCCGCGGCTTCAAGTTCGTCATCTTCGACGGTGAGCCCAAGGTATCGACGATGGGCTTCCATATCGATCCCAAGCCTTTTGAAGGCAAGGTCATCGCGAGCACAGACGAGGCCATTGTCGTCAAGACCGGACGCACCCAGTTCATGGTGCTCGACCGGTCGCGCGTGACCGAGGAACCCGACGAAGGTGCCAAGGTACAGGTCGAGCCTTATGCCAGACGCCGCTTCGACGGCTTGCGAGCGGATACCCCCGAGGAACGCACCGAGTACACCCACGACGGCCAGCCCTACAAGCTGCAGACGTTCGTGCTCGGTTCGGCTCCGGCGAAACTGCCGGTCCCGCAGCCGCGCTGCCTGGAACTGCAGCAACTCATCGAGCAGTTGGAAACGCTGCCGGCGCCCGACGGCTACCGGCGCATCACGCACCTGTTGGTCGATGCTGGCGCGTGCGACTTCACTTGGGTCGATCCACTGCCCAAGGACATCATCGCCACGCCGCCGGCCATCAGTTTCAACGTGGTCACGGCGAAGTTCCAGGGGCGCGTCACCGTGCTGTACGAACGAGGCGACGATCTCTATGCGGTGGAACTGCACCGCGACGGTGAGCTGGTGGAGCGCGTGGATGAGGTGTTCTTCGATGACCTCGGCAACACGTTGGAACGCCTGATCGACGATGGCAGTTGGCGCCAGATTCGCGTCAGCACCGTGCAGAAGCCCGCACGGCGCAAGCCGCGGGCGGTATCCGCATGACTGCGCGAAGCGGCTGAGTCCGTCGGCGGCATTTCGTCCTTTCCGCACCGCCTTGTCGGAGCATTCATCCACCACGGCACTTGCCCCGGAAACTGGCCTCGCGCCAGCTTCCGGGGCTGTGCCTATCTGCTGGGAAATATCTCATGACCGTGTCGGCAGAACACTGAACCTGCCTCAGCCCCCCGGTTCCGCCGCGAGTGCGCACTTAGCTGGCCTGTTTTACCGAACGCCAGGACGACCTGTCCGACCCTGCCGAAGAGACCATCGGCTGCTATTGCGGCGATTGAATGCGGTCAGGCGACAGTACTCATTCCCGATGGTGTGCGAAGCCGCGCGGTGTGAGGCTTGCCCCATGCTTGCTGACGTTGTCAGCGACATGCCAGGCAACCATCGGTCTTCGAGGTTGCGGCGCGGCACCCGCCGCGTGACCGAGCCAGTTCGCAACGCATCCCTCCGTGCGAACGACCATCGGCTTGCCGGTGGTGGATGCACCTTCCTAGTCCATTCGCCTTATCAACCCACCGCGGGGTTACGCACCCCCCGCGCAGTCGGGTCCGGTGTGTCTCCGCTTCATTCCCATTGGAGATTCACCATGACCAATACGACTTCCAACGCGAAGAGCTACTTCGATCTTCACACCGAGGGCTACGCCCGCTTGCAGCGTGTCCGGGAGGTTCCTGTCCGTGGTGGCCGCCGTGCGCAGCCGTTCCTGGCTTGCACTGTCGCCGCACTCGTCGGGTCCGCCAAAGACCCCGTCACCCGCTACTTCGACGTCAAAGTCTCCGGTGCCGACGCCAAGAAATTGGTCGAGAGTTACATCGGCGTCGATGACCCGAGGCAGCGTCCGCTGGTCAAGTTCCGGATCGGCGATCTCTGGGGCGATGCCTTCATGCGCACCAGCGGCGACCGCAAGAATCAGCCGGCGGCCAGTCTCAAGGGCCGACTGTTGAAAGCCGAACTGATCGATCGTGCCGAACTGGCGCAGATCGAGCAGTACGAGCTGATCACCCGGGGTATCGGTTATCTCAACCGTCCGCGCGAGGTTACGCCGAAGGATGGCGATCCGTTCCTGTCGTGCTCCATCGGGGCGCTGGCCGGCCCGGTCGATGAGCCGGATTACCGGTACATCAACACCATCGTCGCCACTGCGGACGCCCAGCATCTGGTGCGCCGCTGCGTACAGGCCATCGAGGCCGAGCGCAAGGTGCTGATCGCCTTCCGTCTCAACGACATGAAGGCCGATGCGTACCTCCGCACCAAGGGCGAGCGTGCCGGCGAACCGGCGGCGAGCCTGGAATCCAAGCTGATCCACATCGGCCTGATCAAGATCGATGGCCAGCAGGTCTTTCCGGCCGCCGCACCGGCGCCCGTTTCCGAGGACGCTGCGGCGACCGAGGATGCGGATACCGCCGATGGCACCGTCGAGGCGCCGACCGCCGAGTCCGTTCAGGACGAACCCGTGCCGGCACCCGAGGCCGAGGAACCCGCACTCGCGGCTTCCTTCTGATCCACCCCCGCAAGGCCCCATTCCGGGGTCTTGCTTCTTATCCCCAACCTGCCTGCAGGCCACTGACGTGGCGCGTGGGCGTTCGTCTTTTCATCCCCGCAGTCCGTTCCGCACCGTGCGGATTCGGCTGCATAACAATCCCAGGAGAATGCCATGTCTCTCGCATCCCGTTTCGCACCGCGCTCACCGGTACTGCGCTCGGACCGTCCTCTGTTGGACGACCAGATTCGCGCCGTGGTGCCGTCGATCTTTGCGGAAACACCGCACGAAAGCCGTTCCCAGCGGTACAGCTACATCCCGACGGCCACCGTGCTGTCGGAACTTCGTCAGGAGGGATTCCTGCCCTTCATGGTGTGCCAAACACGTGTCCGCAACGAGGACCGCCGCGAGTACACCAAACACCTGATCCGCCTTCGCCACGCCAGCCAGATCAATGGCGACGAAGCCAACGAGATCATCTTGTTGAACTCGCACGATGGCACCAGCAGCTATCAGATGCTGGCAGGTCAGTTTCGATTCGTCTGCCAGAACGGGCTGGTCTGCGGCGACACGTTCGCGGACATCCGCGTGCCTCACAAGGGCGATGTCGCGGGCCAGGTCATCGAAGGTGCCTACGAAGTCCTGAAAGGCTTCGAGCGGGTGCAGGAAGCGCGCGAGAGCATGCGCGCGATCACGCTGGAGGCTGGGGAGGACGACGTTTTCGCCCGTTCGGCCCTGGCGCTCAAGTACGACGATCCGGACAAGCCCGCGCCTGTCACGGAGAGTCAGTTGTTGGTTCCCAGACGCTGGGACGATCGCAAGAGCGACCTCTGGTCGATCTTCAACCGCGTCCAGGAAAACCTCGTCAAGGGAGGGCTGACCGGACGCACTGCGAACGGCCGCCGCCAGCGTACCCGCCCTGTACAGGGTATCGATCAGAACCTGCGCCTGAACCGCGCCCTCTGGATGCTCGCCGAAGGCATGCGCCAGTTGAAGTCCTGAGCCACTACTCGGACCTCGCCCGTCAGGGCGGGTCCATTTTCTTCCTGACCCGTTGCGCGCCGCGCAAGACGGTTCCATTCATCACAAGGAGATATGCCATGGCTACAGCAGCCGTTCAATCCGATCCGCCCCTCATCGTCCGCGGCCAACTCGCCATCCGCACCATCCCGGGCCGCAACGGTCGGTTCACGGTCGGTCGCCTCACGACCCGCCTTGGACTGTTCCATGTGAAAGACCCGGAACTGGAGCAGTACCCCGAAGGGAAGTACGACGGTGAGTTCGTCATCCGCTACATCTATCCGAAGGCCTATCCGGTTGGCGATGGCATGCGCTTTGAAATCCGCGCCAACCTGGACGGCATGACCCTGTCGGGCATCGACAAGCTGAGCAAGGCCGAGGCTCGCGCCTTCGCCGCACAGGACGTCGATCCGCTCGATGAAGAGCTGGGCACGCCACCGGCGACAACGCCGGCAACAGCCGAGAAATCCAAGTCCCGGTCCAAGCCGGAGCCTGCGCCCGTGCAGGCATCGAAGGACCCGCTGGTCGATACCACGCCATTCGGCGTCGATACGCCGTCCGCCACCGTGGCCGCTTCGGATAGTCCCGAGAGCGACGACGCGGCGCTGTTCGGCATTCTCTGGCCGTTGGAAGAGTCGGTGAAACTTGACTCGACCATCGATCGCCGCACCCTGCGTCTGCAGATCGCGCGGCTCAACCAGTTGGGCTATGCCTTCGACGCCACGGCCCAGCAATGGAACCTGCAACTCGAACCGCAGGCTGCCTGATCGTCCTGCCGCATCCGCGGCATTTCATCCACCCGCCGGGGCAGCCCCGATGGGGAGGTTCCCGGCTATTTCAATCGAGGAGCTTCACCATGAGTCGGCACTACTTCGACACATTTCACAAAGGATTTTCCGTCACCGTACTACTCGGCTGGGATCGGCCGATGAACTACTTCTTCTTGGTCATCGAGAAGCCAACCGAGTTGATCGACGACACCATGAAGGTCGAGAGCGACGACTTCTTGTACAGCAATCTGCACGAGAGCGATCCGTTCAACCATGACCTGGACTACTACCGTGAGGTCTTGCGTCATTTTCAGATCCTTGTGCCGGAAAGCCTGTTCATCGAGGTCCAGCACGACGCTGAAAGGAATGTCGGCAACCGCGTAGTCAAGCATCAGGCCGACGGTTCGTTCACCGAACGTGAACTCTGAGTAGTCCGCGTTCTTTCATCCCTAACGGGGCATTCACTGCCCCTGCGGGTGGTGGTGCCCCTCACTCATTGAGGACTCCACCATGTCTGCATCTTCATCCCCACAGCTGCTGTACCGCATCGACGAATGCGGCGACGTGATGGCCGATGCCTGCGTCTGCGGCGAAGACGGCGATCTGGTCTTTCTGTCGGTCTGGGCGCGGGACACCGCGATCCAGCAGTTTCTCGCCCGGCTCACCTTGGGCCGCGACGAGGATGGACTGGACCAGTTCCATCTCATCACCGACCAGGGCGGCTCCGTGCCCGTGTTCGTTCCCTCGGTCGAGCGTCTGGAAAAGCGCTTGACCCGCAGCTATCGCCGCACCCTGTTCGGGTCGCTCGTCAATCTCTGGCTGTTCGATCGGCGCTGCATCCGGCCGGACAAGGCCACCACCAGCGCGCTCGCACTGTTGCCGCGCGCGGCGGCCGATCCTACGTCGCGCCTCTGGCTGCTCGTCAAGGAGACGTGCCCGCTGCCCTTGCTGGATCACTGGCAAGGGACGGTGCTGGCACTGCTGCGAGACCGCGACATGCTCCGCGACCTGCCGACGGCCCTCGGGCCGCTGCGTGGATTTCGTCTGGGGCTGGACGTGCCAGCGCTCACCGAAGCGCTGGGCAGCCTGATCCGCCAGGGCGTACTGACCGCCCATCCGCTCCCGCAGCCGGCGACCACCCAACGGTCGCTGGAAGCGGTGGCCTGACCCACGGCAGGTGCGTGTGACCGACACGCACCCGCTTTCCTTCATCCCCGCTACAGGAGATTTCTTATGGCACTCATGTTCCCGCGGCTCGCCCGCAACTTCATCAAGGCTGGATATTTTCCGACCGACGAGCCCACGCTCGAAAGAGCGCTCAGCGCACTGGCGCCCGGCGACGGGCCGATGTGCATTCTCGATCCTTGTGCAGGCGAAGGCGTCGCCATCGCGGAGGCTGCGCATGCCCTCGGGCGTGACCAGGTCACCGCCTATGCGGTGGAGTTCGACCCGGAGCGCGCCAACCATGCGCGTCTGCTCGTCGATCACTGCATCCAGGGCGACCTCATGGACACCTTGATCGCACGCCAGAGCTTCGGTTTGCTGTGGCTCAACCCGCCATACGGGGATCTGTCCAAGGATGCGAACGGCAACATCGGCTACGACGGCAAGGGCCGCGCACGGCTGGAAAAGCTGTTCTATCAGCGCACGCTGCAACTGCTGCAGTACGACGGCATCTTGGTTTTCATCGTCCCGCACTACGTGCTTGACCAGGAACTGGTCGGTTGGCTCACGCGGCACTTTGCCGATCTGCGCATCTACCGAGCGGTGGATACGCAGTTCAAGCAGGTGGTCGTGTTCGGTCGCCGGGTCCGCCAGCGCGAGCTGGTGGGCGATGAGGTCAAGAACGTCCGTGCTCGCCTGTTGCAGATCGGGCAAGGCGACCTGGAAGCGGAGGAACTGCCACCCGCGTGGCCATCGCTTCCGTATGCCGTCCCTGTCGCCCAGCACGAGCCGGAGCATTTCTACCGTCTGAGCATGGAGCCGGCGCAGTTCGCCGACGAAGTGCAGCGCCTGCATGGCCTGTGGCCGTCGTTCGAGACCCATCTGGGCGCCGCCCAGCAGTCCTTGCGCCGCCCGGCGCGCGCATTGTCCCAGTGGCACCTGGCACTGGCCCTCGCGGCCGGCGCGATCTCCGGTGTCGTGCAGTCGAAGAACGGCCGCACCCTGGCCGTGAAAGGCGACACCTACAAGCAGAAGGCGACGACCACCGAATATCGCGAGCGCGATGACGGTTCAATCGCAGAGACACGCATCCTCACCGACAAGTTTGTCCCCGTGATTCGTGCCTGGGACTTGTCCCCGGACTCGGCCACCCTCGGCCGGATTCTCACCATCCACTGATCGCATCGGGCGGCTCGCCGCCTTGCTTCATTCATCCACCAGAAGGAGAACTCCCATGCTTTCGCGTTTGTTCGCGCGGCGCGAGCCGCAAGCCCGTCCGTTGTTCGCCCTCGGTTCGCTGAGGCTGAGCGAGAAGGTGCACTGGTTGGCCAGCAAAGGCCTCATCGATCCCTTGCCTTATGTGCAGCGCCATGTGCGAGGCGATTGGGGCGATGTCGACGAGACCACCCGCCAGGTCAATGATGTGGCACTCGACCAGGACAATCCCATGATCTCTCGCTACAGGATCACGCCGCAGCTGCTGCTGATCGTGATGACCAGCGAGGATCACCGCACCACCGTGGTCCAACTGCCCGAAGAGCAGTCCTCGATCTAGCACCAGCCCATTTCATCCACCCACCGGGGTCATGTCGCCCCGATGGGGACGCCATGGCCCTTTCTTTCATCGAAGGAGCTATCACCATGGCAACTGTAATGTCCATCAGCGCGGCCCCCAATCTGCGCTTCTCGCCGGGTGCGACGGTCATGACCGTCGGCGTGGCCAATCTGGTCGAACAGGGACGGCTCAACCCGAGCCCGTACCTTCGCCGCCACCTCAGCGGCGACTGGGGCGACCTCGACGAGGACGATCGGCGATCGAACGATGCCGCGCTGGCATCGGGCGAGGCCCGGTTGCTCTCTTCGTACCAGGTCGATCCCGATCTGAAACTCTGGATCATCACTGAGTGGGACCGCAGCGTCACGACGCTGTTGTTACCCAGCGAGTATTGATTTCCGGGCGGCTGCGCGCCGTCCACCCACCTTCACCCCCAGGGGCATACATCGCCCCTGGGGGCGGTGCATGCCCCATTTTTTTGGAGCATCACCATGACCATGCAACTCGAAGCGGCCCCCGCCGCACCTTCCATGCCCGCCACGGGCGATCTGTTCAACCCTGCGGACAGCGAAAGCGATCTGTCTTTCAGCCTGCAGGATTTCGTCACCGAGTTTGGGGATGAGTTACTCGACTCCCTCAACCGGGCCAACCCGCCCGTTTACAACGGTGTGCCGCGCGCCAACCGCCAGCTCGTCCTCGCCAGCCTCAAGCGGCAGCTGTTCCCCGCCCAGGCCGAGGTCGTCCATGCGGCCGCCGAACTGCTCGTCAATCAGGGCGAGCGCGCGGCCATCGTCAATGGCGAGATGGGGACGGGAAAAACCACCGTCGGCATCGCGCTAGGGGCGGTGCTCAACGCGGAAGGCTATCGCCGCACGCTCGTCCTCAGCCCGCCCCATCTAGTCTACAAATGGCGGCGCGAGATCCTCGAAACCGTCGCCGGTGCGAAAGTCTGGGTGCTCAACGGCCCGGACACATTGCTCAAGTTGATCAAGCTGCGCGAGCAGTTGAACGTGCCGGCCGAAGGGCAGGAGTTCTTCATCATCGGCAGGGTCAGAATGCGGATGGGATTCCACTGGAAGCCCGCCTTCGTCCGCAAACGCACCCGTTACGGCATGGTCGGCGCCTGCCCGCACTGCGGGACGATGGTCACTGATCTCGACGGCGAGCCGGTCAGTGCTCTGGAGCTGGAGGCGGAAGAAACCCGCCGCAAGTGCCATGTCTGCGACGGCGCACTCTGGACGCTGATGCGGCCACGTAGCCTGTCGGGCAGTGATCAGTCCTCGGCGGTGCTGCGTGCGCTGAAGAGAATCCCGACCATCGGCGAGGCCACGGCCAACAAGCTGATGAAGACCTTCGGCGATTCGTTCCTGGCGTCGATGCTCGGCGACAACCTGCACAACTTCATCAACCTGATGGACGAGCGCGGGGAGTTGGTGTTTTCCGACCGGCAGGCGCAGCGCATGGAACGCGCCATGTCCTCAATGGAGTTCGGCTTCGGAGAAGGCGGCTATCAGCCCTCGGAATATGTGAAGCGGTATCTGCCGCAAAGCACCTTCGACTTGCTCATCGCAGATGAAGCCCATGAATACAAAACGGGTGGATCGGCGCAGGGCCAGGCGATGGGCGTCATCGCAGCCAAGGCACGCAAGACCGTACTGCTAACCGGTACCCTCATGGGGGGCTATGCAGACGATCTCTTTCATTTGCTGTTCCGGGCCTTGCCCGCGAGGATGATCGAAGATGGTTACCGCCCGAGCGCCAGCGGCAGCATGAATGCCGCTGCCATGGCGTTTATGAGGGACCATGGTGTCCTCAAGGACATCTATTCCGAGAGCAACGGGCCGGCCCACAAGACCGCCAAAGGCTCGAAGATCACCGTCAGAACGGTCAAGGCACCCGGGTTCGGGCCGAAAGGCGTACTGCGCTGCGTGCTGCCGTACACGATCTTCCTCAAGCTCAGAGACATCGGCGGCGTGCTGCCGCCGTATGACGAAGAGTTCCGGGAGGTCGCCATGGATGCCGGGCAGGCCGACGCCTACCGCAATCTGGCCGCCAGCCTGACGGCGGAACTCAAGGAGGCCCTGCGCAAGCGGGATACCACCTTGCTGGGCGTAGTCCTCAATGTGCTGTTGGCGTGGTCCGACTGCTGCTTCCGGGCAGAAACCGTGCGCCACCCGCGTACGCGCCAGGTCCTGGCCTTCACACCGGCCCAGTTCAACGAGCTGGAGATCATGCCGAAAGAGCGTGAGCTGATCGACATCTGCCGCGAGGAGAAAGCCGCGGGTCGTAAGACCCTGGTGTACTCCGTCTACACCGGCACGCGCGATACCACCAGCCGTTTGAAGATGTTGCTGGAGCAAGAGGGTTTTCGGGTGGCGGTACTGCGCGCAAGCGTGGATGCCTCTCGCCGCGAAGACTGGATTGCCGAGCAGCTCGATCGCGGGATCGACGTCCTCATCACGAATCCGGAACTGGTGAAAACCGGCCTGGATTTGCTGGAGTTCCCCACGATTGTGTTCATGCAGTCGGGGTGGAACATCTACACGTTGCAACAAGCCGCGCGCCGGTCATGGCGGATCGGCCAGAAGCAGCATGTGAAGGTGATCTACCTGGGGTATGCGGCCACGTCGCAGATGACGTGCTTGGCCCTGATGGCGAAGAAGATCCTGGTATCGCAGAGCACCTCCGGCGACGTCCCGGAATCGGGGCTGGATGTGCTCAACCAGGACGGCGATTCGATCGAGGTCGCCCTGGCCCGGCAACTCGTCGCGGCCTGATACTCTCGTTCATGCCGGCGTCCCTCTGGGCGCCGGCTTTTTTTATTCCTGCACAGTACCTTCAATCGTCGCCATGACGCCCAGCGTCGGGGTCGTTAAACTGGGCGGACATACGCAGATCTCGAGGGGCATGATGGTCATGGTGATCGAAGCAGCCTACGCGAATGGCACTGGCGTCGCGAATGCACTGCGCATGTCGCAGGCCCAGTGGCTGGGGCTGCAACGGAACTATCACGTCGGCGATCTGCTAATGCCATGCTGCAATGCTCCAGCCGTCCCCAAGATCAGTGCCAATGGCCATCCTTTCTTCGCGCATCTAAGCGGTGCCTGCAGCACTTCCGAAGAAAGCCAGTGGCACCTCGCGGCCAAGATACTGGTGCGCAGCGTTTTGGAGGATCTTGGTTGCCGAGCCTCGGTTGAGGTTCCAGGGAGCAGCGAAACCAGCCGCTGGAAAGCCGATGTCTGGGGCGAGCGTGGCGAGGCCAAGTTGGCTATCGAGATCCAAAGGTCATATCAGTCGCTGCGTGACTACCGTACCCGGCAAAAGAAATATCGGGCCGAGGGCATCAAGGCGCTTTGGTTGCTAAGACAAGAGAGATACAGCACTCTCACGAGGAGCATGAGCAAGGAGCGACTGCGGACCGAGTTCGGAGGAAAATTCCCTCCAGCCGGGCACTTCGGCCCATGTCTCGCAGATGTGCCTATAGCAATGCTCGAGTTGGAGCCGACCACCACGATCACAGGTGCTGGATTTTTCACCGCCAGTCTTCCGGATTTACTCGAAGCAGTGCTTAGTGATCGCTTTCTTTGCGTAGATGGTCTTTGGTGCATCGACAACCTAGATGCGATGTCTCGTGCCGCCCAACTTGCGCGCGAACGTGCCGCAGCCC
>CAKZXL010000898.1 GCA_937883885.1 uncultured Aquincola sp.
AACGCAGCCCCCAGGCCGTTGGCCTCGATCAGGCGCCGAAACTTCAGCAGCGTCGTCGCGTCGGGCACCCGCTCAACGCCCAGGTCGAGACCCACGAAGCGGCGCAGCGCCGTGCTGTCCAACAGCGCGTCTTCGCAGGCGGCGTCGCTCAGGTTGAACCAGTGCTGCACGAAGTACATCCGCAGCATGCGCTGGAGCCGCACGGGCGGGCGACCGTTGCCGGGCTTGGGGTAGTAAGGCTCCACCACGCTGCACAACGCTTCCCATGGCACCACCTGCTCCATCGTCGCCAGAAACCGGTCTCGACGCGTCGGGCGGCGGTAGCGCTCGAAGTTGGCGTTCTGATCAGCAGCCATGGCCAGGGTCTGTTGCTTCATGCCAAGCGGCTTGCAGTAGCCGTGCCAGGGTGGGACTTGATCTGCGTTGCCTTAGACGGGGCCGAGAACTGTCGCGTCAGCCCGAACTCGGGCGACGGCCAGCGCGGACAACCGCCCGCGGGCAAGCCGCTGGTCGCCCACAGCGGCACGGAACCGCTGGTCTGCCGCCGCTTCAACGCTGACAGAACCCACCAGGCCCGGCATCTCCCCGCTCAAGCGCAGCGCGCGGCGTGCAGCGCCTCACCCAGCGCCACGCGTGCCGGTGCATGGCCTGCACCGCACCGCCCGCGCGCCAGGACGACATGTGAGCGTCACACCGACCCGAACCGTTCCTTCGCCAGCTTCGCGCCCTCCGCCAACGCCCGCAGCTTGCGCCACGCGACGTCCCGCCCCATGGGCGCCAAGCCGCAATTGGTGCACGGAAACAGCCGATCGGGCGGGACAAACGCCAGGGCCCGGCCGATGGTGTCGGCCACCTCCTCCGGCGTCTCCACCACGTCGCTGGCCACATCGATCACGCCGACCAGCACGTCCTTGCCGGCGAGCAGCTTCATCAGGTCGGGCGGCACATGGGAGTGGATGCACTCCAGGCTCACCTGGTCGATGCGGCTCTTGGCCAGCGCGGGAAAGACCGCCTCGTACTGGCGCCATTCGTCGCCCAGCGTTTGCTTCCAGTCGGTGTTGGCCTTGATGCCGTAGCCGTAGCAGATGTGCACGGCCGTCTTGCAGGTCAGGCCCTGTGCCGCGCGCTCGAGCGCCTGCACACCCCAGTCGGCGGCGTCCTTCATGTAGACGTTGAAGGCCGGCTCGTCGAACTGGATGATGTCCACGCCATCGGCCTGCAGCGCCAGCGCCTCCTGGTTGAGCAGTTCCGCGAAGGCGAAGGCCATCTTGACCTTGTCACCGTAGTGCCGATCGGCCACCGTGTCGACGATGGTCATCGGGCCTGGCAGGGTGAACTTGAGCTTGCGGCTCGTGTGAGCGCGTGCGAGCCGCGCCTCGAAGGCATGCACGCGTCCCTTCAGGCGCAGCGCCGACAGCACCTGCGGCACCATCGCGTCGTAGCGGTTGTCGCGGATGCCCATCTTCACCTTGTGCTCGAAGTCGATGCCCTCGACCTGTTCGAGAAAACCGTGCACGAAGTGCTGCCGCGATTGCTCGCCGTCGGTGACGACGTCGAGACCCGCGTCCTCCTGCGCCTTGATCCACAGCAGCGTGGCGTCGGCCTTGGCCTGGGCCAGCGCATCGCCTTCGGCCCTCCACTGGGGCCAGAGCTTGTTGGTTTCCGCCAGCCAGGCGGGTTTCGGCAGACTGCCGGCGATGGAGGTTTCGAACACGAGCGATGGCCTTTCGAGGAAGTGAGGGGATGAACAGGATCTGGGCTCTGATCAGAGCGCGGCACCGGCGGTCCATGTCTCCAGGACCTGGCCGTAGGGCTTGATGAAGTGCTCCTCGGCATACCGGCCCTGCTGCACCGCCAGCCGGCTGCGCTCCTCACGGTCGTAGACGACCTGCGTGAGCGAGTAGTCCTCATGCTTCAAGCTGGGCTGGTAGACCTTCCCCGCCGCAGCGTTGGCGTTGTAGATCTCGGGACGGTAGATCTTCTGGAAGGCTTCCATCGTGCTGATCGTGCCGATCAGCTCCAGGTTGGTGTAGTCGGCCAGCAGGTCACCGAAGAAGTAGTAGGCCAGCGGCGCCACGCCATTCGGCGGCATGAAGAAGCGCACCTGCATCCCCATCTTCGCGAAGTAGTGGTCGGTCGAGGACAGTTCGTCCTGCCGGTACTCGATGCCGAGGACCGGATGCTGGTTCCCGGTGCGCTGGTAGCGCTTGCTCGTCGAGACGCTGATGCAGATGACCGGCGGCTTCGCGAAGCGCTCTCTGTACGCGCCCGAGTTGACGAACTGCTTGAAGAGTCTGCCGTGCAGGTCACCGAAGTCCTCGGGCACGCTGAACGCCGGGCGGTCGGCGTTGTGTCTCGGCAAGAGGATGCTGAAGTCGTAGTCGCGGACGTAGGACGAAAAGTTGTTGCCGACGATGCCCTCGATGCGCTGGTTCTGTCTGCGGTCGACGATGTGCGTCTGCAGGACCTCGATCAGCGGGAAGGCATCGCCTTCGCCCCGTTCACCCAGGCGCATCTCGACGGAGACGATGTCGAGTTCGACGGCATAGCGATCGGCATCCGGATTGTCCCAGTGCGCCAGTTCGTTGAAGCGGTTGTCGATCATCTTCAGCGCGTTGCGCAGGTTCCGTTGACGGCTTTGACCCCGCGCCAGATTGGCGAAGTTGGTCGTGGCGCGCGTCTTCTCGGACGGGCAGTAGTGCTCGTCGAAACGGATGGACTTGACATTGAAATCGATGGCTTTGCTCATGATGATCCTGCGATGACGGCTGTTTTCCTGGATCGGCCAGGGCTTCGGGCCTCAGGCCGCGACCCTTTCGCCTGTGGCTTCCGACGACGCGCTGCGCCTTTCGAGGCGCGCACGTTCGACGAGATGCAAGCCCCGATCAACAGCCAGCCTGGCCCGCTGCAGCAGGGCGTCGTCGTGCACGCGGTGGTCCACGAAGTCCTTGTCTGTTGCATACACGCCCAGTGGCCATGTGCGCGCCTGGAAGAAGCTGAACAACGGACGCAACTGGTGTTCGATCACCAGCGCATGGCGCTCGCTGCCACCGGTGGCCGCCAGCAGGATCGGCTTGTCGACCAGGGCGTCCTGCTCGATGAAGTCGAAGAAGTGCTTGAACAGCCCGGTGTAGGACCCGCGGTAGACCGGCGTCGCCACGACGAGCACGTCGGCCTGCTCGACCGCGGCAAGCTCCCGCTCCAATGCCGCCGGCAGCTGATTGCGCCAGATGGCCCCCGCGAACTGCGGTGCGAGCGCGCCCAGTTCAACCAGGCGTTGCTCGCAGGGCAGCGCTTGCGCAATCAGGTCCATCAGGTGCTCGGCCAGCGCCGTCGACCGCGACGGGCGCTGCATGCCGCCGGAAACCGCGGTCAGTCGAAGGGGACGGGTCATGGTTGTTCTCATCGAAGCCTGCAATGCGATCGCATGCTAGGGATGCGGAGCCATGACGTAAAATGGCTTTCTCTCAACAATCGATGAACGCTGCTCATCAACCATGATCGAACGCATTCACCTCAGCATCGTCAGCGAGGTCGAACGACAGGGCTCGATGACCGCGGCGGCCGATGCGCTGTGCCTCACCCAGTCGGCGCTTAGCCACAGCATTCGCAAGCTGGAGCAGCAACTGGGCACCGACATCTGGCTGCGAGAAGGCCGCAGCCTTCGGTTGACGCCCGCCGGCCAGGCGGTGCTGGCCCTGTCCAGGCGTGTGCTGCCCCAACTGGAGCAGGCGGAGTCGCAACTGCGCCAGATGGCCGAGGGCGAGCGTGGCACCCTGCGGGTGGGTATGGAATGCCACCCCTGCTACCAGTGGTTGCTGAAGGTCGTCGACCCCTATCTGGCCGCCTGGCCCGACGTCGACGTCGATGTGAAGCAGAAGTTCCAGTTCGGCGGCATGGGCGCGCTGTTCGGCTACGAGATCGACGTGCTCGTGACGCCGGATCCGCTGCACAAGCCGGGCGTACGCTTCGAACCGGTGTTCGACTACGAGCAGGTGCTCGTGGTGCCGAGCGGGCATCCGCTGGCCGGTGCCAAGCATGTGCTGCCGAAGCAACTGGCGCAGGAGGTGCTGATCACGTATCCCGTGGCACCCGAGCGGCTGGACATCTTCACGCAGTTCCTCACGCCGGCGGGTATCGCCCCGCGCCGCCACAAGACCATCGAGACCACCGACATCCTGCTGCAGACAGTGGCCAGCGGCCGCGGCGTGACGGCGCTGCCGCGCTGGCTGCTGAAGGAGATGGCGCCGAAGCTCGACCTGGTGCCGGTGCGCCTGGGGCCGCGCGGCATCGCCAAGCAGATCTTCCTGGGCGTGCGCGAGGCCGAGGCCGACATCGCCTACCTGCGCGCCTTTATCGAGTTGGCGCGAAACCCGGCGCACCGCGCATCGCCCGCACGCCCCGCTCGCCGGGGTCGATCACGCACGGCGGCGTGAGGCCGTTCAGTCCGTGTTCTGTCCGATCCGCCAGACCACGCCAGAAGGGTCAAACAGGCAGAAATCGCGCATCCGCCACGGTTGGTTTTTGGTGTCGGTGATGCGCACACCGTACTTCGCCACCAAACCGCTGCGCTCGATGTGCGCTCGCCAGGCGTCGACATCCGTAACCAGCAGATGCATCATGAAGTTGTCGGCGAACCCCTCGGCGCAGAAGTCCTGCAGCAGAAAGCTGGCATGGCCGATGTGAAAATAGGCCACCCCACCGCCCTCTGACGCCATCGTGAAGCCGAGGTCCTGGTAGAAGCGCTTGGACACCTCGAAATCCCGGGAGGGTACGAAGGCCTTGATCTCGGTGACTTGAAGACTGGACATCGTCAGGCTGGTCGTTGAGGTGGCACATCCTACGCATGACCAGCCCGAGGAATCAGGCGTAACGCTGTTCCATCTCGTCCCATTGCGGCTTGCCAACCAGGCGCTGACGCTCAGCGAACGGGGTCACCAGGCCGCTGGACTCCAGCACTTGCTTGTCGTCTCGCAGCACGGTCAACGCCTTCTGCATGCCAGCCACCGCGCCCTGCAGCGCTGCGTTGGCGTACAGCACGATGCCGTAGCCCAGCTCGGCCAGCTCGCTGGCGTTGAAGATCGGTGTGCGGCCGCCGATCACCATGTTCATCAACTGGGGCTTGGCCAGGCGCTGCGGCAGCGCGCGCACCTCCTCGGCCTTCGTCACCGCCTCGACGAACAGGATGTCGGCGCCGGCTTCGGCAAAGGCCTGCGCACGGTCAACGGCGGCGTCGAAACCCTGCGTCGCCGCAGCATCGGTGCGCGCCATGATCAGCAGGTCGGGGTCGCGGCGGGCATCGACGGCGGCCTTGATCTTGCCTACGGCCTCGTCCAGGCCAATCACGTCCTTGCCGCTGAAGTGGCCACAGCGCTTGGGCGCCACCTGGTCTTCGAGCTGGATGCAGTCGGCACCGGCGCGTTCCAGGGTGCGCACGGTGTGATGCACGTTCAGCGCGTTGCCGAAGCCGGTGTCGGCGTCGACGATCAGCGGCACGTCGACCGCATCGCGGATGCGCGCGGTGTGGTCGGCGATCTCGGCCAAGCCCATGAAACCCTGGTCGGGCATGCCGAACCACATATTGGTGACACCGGCGCCGGTGACGTAGATCGCGGGGTAGCCCAGGTCGGCGATGACCTTGGCGGAGAGCGCGTTGAAGGCGCCGGGCACGATCAGGCCGCGCCGGGCCTCGACGAGCGCCTTGAGTTGCTGGCGGGTGGAAACAGAAGACATCGGGTCTCTTTCGTTCAGAAGCTGTCGCCGGGCACGCGCACCCAGCCTTCCATCAGGATGCGGGCGCTGCGGCTCATCACGGCCTTGGTGACCTGCCACTGGCCGCCGCTCTGGCGGGCCTCTGCGCCCACGCGCAGGGTGCCGGAGGGATGGCCGAAGCGCACGGACCGGCGCTCACCACCCCCGGCAGCCAGGTTCACCAGCGTGCCCGGCACCGCCGCCGCGGCGGCGATGGCCACCGAGGCCGTGCCCATCATCGCGTGGTGCAGCTTGCCCATCGACAGCGCCCGCACCAGCAGGTCCACCTCCGCCGCCGCGATGCGCTTGTCGCTGGCGGCGGTGTGGTCCCGCGGCGGCGCGACGAAGGCGATCTTGGGCGTGTGCTGCCGCTTGGCCGCTTCCTCGGGGCTCTTGATGAGCCCCATCTTGAGCGCACCGGCCACCCGCAGCGCCTCGAAGCGTTTCAGCGCTGCCGGGTCGGTGTTGATGGCTTCGCGCAGCTCGGTGCCGGTGTAGCCAAGGTCCTCGGCATTGACGAAGAGGGTCGGGATGCCGGCGCTGATCAGGGTGGCGGCGATGCGGCCACCCTTGACCACCTCGTCGGGCACCTGCAACTCATCCACCAGCCGGCCGGTGGGGAACATTGCGCCGCCGTTCTCGCCTTCGTCGGCGGGGTCGAGGAACTCGAGCACGATCTCGGCCGCCGGGAAGGTGACGCCGTCGAGCTCGAACTCACCGGTCTCCTGCACCTGGCCGCCGCGCACTGGCACGTGGGCGATGATGGTCTTGCCGATGTTGGCCTGCCAGATGCGCACGGTGCACACGCCGTCGGCCGCAGCCGGCTTCACGAAGCCGGCATGGATGGCGAAGGCGCCGGCCGCGGTGCTCAGGTTGCCGCAGTTGCCCGACCAGTCGACGAAGTCCTGGTCGATGGCCACCTGGCCGTAGAGGTAGTCCACATCGTGGTCGGCCCGCGCGCTCGGTGACAGGATCACGCACTTGCTGGTGCTGGAGGTGGCGCCGCCCATGCCGTCGATCTGCGCGGCGTAGGGATCGGGGCTGCCGATGACGCGCTGGAAGAGCCGGTCGCGGGCGGCACCCGGCACCTGGCAGCGCTCCGGCAGGTCCTGCAGGCGGAAGAACACGCCCTTGCTGGTGCCGCCACGCAGGTAGGTGGCGGGGATCTTGATCTGAGGAACTGTGCTCATGCGGCACCTGCTTGCAGGAAGTCGTCGGCAAAGCGCTGCAGCACGCCGCCGGCCTGGTAGACCGACAGCTCTTCGTCCGAATCGAGGCGGCAGATCACCGGCACGCGCAGCACCTCACCGCTGCGGCGGTGCACCACCAGTGTCAGCATCGCCCGCGGCGCCGGCGTGCCGGCCACATCGTAGGTCTCGGTGCCATCGAGGGCCAGCGTCAGCCGGGTGGTGCCTGGCTCGAACTGCAGCGGCAGCACGCCCATGCCGACCAGGTTGGTGCGATGGATGCGCTCGAAGCCTTCCGCCGCGATGGCCTGCACACCCGCCAGCCGCACGCCCTTGGCTGCCCAGTCGCGTGAGCTGCCCTGGCCGTAGTCGGCCCCGGCGACGATGATCAGTGGCTGGCCGCGCTGCATGTACGTGTCGATCGCCTCCCACATGCGCATCACCCGCCCTTCGGGCTCGACCCGGGCCAGCGAGCCCTGGCGCACCGCGCCGTCCGCGCCGCGCACCATCTCGTTCATCAGCGTGGGGTTGGCGAAGGTGGCACGTTGCGCGGTGAGGTGGTCGCCCCGGTGGGTGGCGTAGGAGTTGAAGTCCTCCTCGGGCAGGCCCATGCGGGCCAGGTACTCACCGGCCGCACTGTCTGGCAGGATGGCATTGGACGGCGACAGGTGGTCGGTGGTGATGTTGTCGGGCAGCAGGGCCAACGGGCGCAGGCCCTTCAAGGTTCGCTCACCGGCCAGTGCGCCTTGCCAGTAGGGCGGGCGACGGATGTAGGTCGAAGAAGGCCGCCAGTCATACAGCGGCGAGGCCGCACGCGCCGCCTCGCGCTTGTCGAACATCGGGATGTAGACCTGCCGGAACTGCTCGGGCTTCACCGCCTGCGCCACCACGGCGTCAATTTCTTCGTCGCTGGGCCACAGGTCCTTCAGACGGATCTCGCGACCTGCCGCCACACCCAGCACGTCCTGCTCGATGTCGAAGCGGATGGTGCCGGCGATGGCGTAGGCCACCACCAGCGGCGGGCTGGCCAGGAACGCCTGCTTCGCATACGGGTGGATGCGGCCGTCGAAGTTGCGGTTGCCCGACAGCACTGCGGTGGCGTACAGATCACGGTCGATGATCTCCTGCTGGATCTTCGGGTCCAGTGCGCCCGACATGCCGTTGCAGGTGGTGCAGGCGAAGGCCACGATGCCGAAGCCCATCGCCTCCAGATCGGCCAGCAAACCGGCTTCCTTCAGGTAAAGCTCCACCACCTTGGAGCCCGGCGCCAGCGAGCTTTTCACCCAGGGCTTGCGCAGCAGGCCCAGCTGCCGCGCCTTGCGCGCCAGCAGGCCGGCGGCGATGACGTTGCGGGGGTTGCTGGTGTTGGTGCAGCTGGTAATGGCCGCGATGATCACCGCGCCGTCGGGCAGCAGGCCTTGTGCTTCCTCGGCCCGCGCCCGCTCCAGACCGACGGCGATGCCGCGCGCCTTCAGCGCGGCCACCGGCAGGCGCTTGTGCGGCTGGCTGGGCCCGGCCAGCGTGCGCACCACGGTCGAGAGATCGAAGCGCAGCGTGCGTTCGTACTGCACGTCCTTCAGCGTGTCGGCCCACAGGCCGGCGGCCTTCGCATAAGCCTCGACGCGCTGCACCTGCTCGGGCGTGCGGCCGGTCAGGCGCAGGTAGCTCAGGGTCTGCGCGTCGATGGCGAACATCGCAGCCGTGGCGCCGTACTCGGGCGCCATGTTGGCGATGGTGGCGCGGTCGCCGATCGTCAGGTCCGGCACGCCGTCGCCGAAGAACTCCAGGTAGGCCCCCACCACCTTCTGCTGGCGCAGGAACTCGGTCAGCGACAGCACCAGGTCGGTGGCTGTGATTCCGGGCGCACGTTGACCCGTCAGCTCGACGCCGACGATGTCGGGCGTGCGCATCCAGGAGGCGCGGCCCAGCATCACGTTCTCGGCCTCCAGGCCACCCACGCCGACCGAGATGACACCCAGCGCATCGACATGCGGCGTGTGGCTGTCGGTGCCCACGCAGGTGTCGGGGTAGGCCAGCCCACCCTGCTCCTCGACCTCGGCATGCACGACCGGCGACATCTTCTCCAGGTTGATCTGGTGCATGATGCCGTTGCCCGCCGCAATCACATCCACGTTGTCGAACGCGGTGGCGCACCACTCGATGAAGTGGAAGCGGTCCTCGTTGCGACGCTCCTCGATCGCGCGGTTCTTGCTGAAGGCCTGCGGGTCGTCCCCGCCACACTCCACGGCCAGCGAGTGGTCCACGATCAGTTGCACCGGCACCACTGGGTTGACGCGGGACGGGTCCCCGCCCCGCTCGGCGATGGCGTCGCGCAGGCCGGCGAGGTCGACCAACGCCGTCTGTCCCAGGATGTCGTGGCACACCACACGCGCCGGGTACCAAGGGAAGTCGCGGTCGCGCCTGCGCTCGATCAGTTGCAGCAGGCTCTCGTCGACCAGGGCCGGATCGGCCTTGCGCACGATGTTTTCGGCATGCACACGCGCGGTGTACGGCAGGCCGGCCCAGGCGCCGGGGCGCAGCGCCTCGACCGCCGCGCGGGCATCGATGTAGTCCAGCGTGGTACCGGGCAGGGGCTTGCGAAAGCGGGCCTTCATGGCGATGGCGCGGCCCGTCACTGGCGCTGGTCCAGCGGCACGAAGACCTGGTCCTCGGGACCGGTGTAGTTCGCGCTGGGCCGGATGATCTTGTTGTCGATGCGCTGCTCGATGACATGCGCCGCCCAGCCGCTGGTGCGGGCAATGACGAACAGCGGCGTGAACATGGCGGTGGGCACGCCCATCAGGTGGTAGCTGACGGCGCTGAACCAGTCGAGGTTGGGGAACATCTTCTTGACCTCCCACATCACCGCCTCCAGGCGCTCGGCGATGTCGAACATCTTGGTCGAGCCCGCATCTTCCGACAGGCGACGGGCGACGCCCTTGATGACGACGTTGCGTGGATCGCTGACGGTGTACACCGGGTGCCCGAAACCGATCACCACCTCCTTGCGCTCGACCCGGTCGCGGATGTCGGCCTCGGCCTCGTCGGGGCTGTCGTAGCGTTTCTGGATCTCGAAAGCCACCTCATTGGCACCGCCGTGCTTGGGGCCGCGCAACGCACCGATGGCACCGGCGATCGCCGAGTACATGTCGCTGCCGGTGCCCGCGATCACACGGGCGGTGAAGGTGCTGGCGTTGAACTCATGCTCGGCATACAGGTTGAGCGAGGTGTGCATCGCCCGCACCCAACTCGCGCTCGGTTTCTCGCCATGCAGCAGGTGCAGGAAATGTCCGCCGATGGAGTCGTCGTCGGTCTCCACCGCGATGCGCTTGCCTTGCGCGCTCCAGTGGTACCAGTACAGCAGCATCGAGCCCAGGCTGGCCATCAGCCGGTCGGCGATGTCGCGCGCGCCGGCCAGGTTGTGGTCATCCTTCTCGGGCAGGATGCAGCCCAGCGCCGAGACACCGGTGCGCATCACGTCCATCGGGTGCGCGCTGGCGGGCAGTTGCTCCAGTGCATCCTTGACGCTGGCCGGCAGGCCGCGCAGGGCCTTCAGCCGTGTCTTGTAGGCCTTGAGTTCGGGCCGGGTGGGCAGCTTGCCGTGCACCAGCAGGTGGGCGATCTCCTCGAACTCGCACACCTCGGCGATGTCGAGGATGTCGTAGCCGCGGTAGTGCAGGTCGTTGCCGGTGCGGCCCACGGTGCACAGCGCGGTGTTGCCCGCGGTCACGCCCGAGAGGGCGACGGATTTCTTGGGGCGGAAGCCCGCGGGTGCGGTGGTGTCGGTCATGGGGTTCATGCGGTTTCTTCGTTGAGGTAGGCGCGATCGATGGCGGCGGGACGACCGGCGGCGTCGACCGCCACCATCTCGAACACGCCCTTGAGGACTTCTTCGGCCGGTGCGCCCGGCACGTCGGCCAGGCCGGTCACGCACACGGTCAT
>CAKZXL010000899.1 GCA_937883885.1 uncultured Aquincola sp.
AAGCGGGAGAAGATCAACGGAAGGCCGCATCTGGTTCCGCTCGCCACCCAGGCTGTAGACGCTCTGAAGGACCTGATGCCGCTGACCGGCCGAGGGCGATACGTGTTTCCGTCCCTGATCAGTGCCAAGCGGCCGATGAGCGAGAACACGGTCCGCGTTGCCCTGCGCCGGCTAGGCTTCGACAACGAGACGATGACTCCCCATGGATTCCGGGCGATGGCCCGTACCGTGATGGTGGAGCGGCTCAACGTGGCGCCGGACGTGATCGAGGCCCAGCTGGCACATGGGAAGTCCGGCCCGCTGGGCGCTGCCTACGACAGGGCGGAGTTCATCGAACAGCGGCGCGACATGATGAGCGCCTGGGCCGACTACCTGGACTCCTTGAAGAACTGCCGAACTCCGGGGCAGCGTCCCGCTGTGCCCTGCGAGCCCACGCGGGAGAGCACCACGGAAGTCTGATGTTTGTGTAGGCTTCCTCCGGACCGACCAGAGACGGCTCAGGTGTTGGCCCTCAAAGGTCGTTTCGGACACAGGCTGCAACAGCGTGAAGCTCGAAGACTAGGACACTGTCTTCCGTGAGCTTGAGTTGACCTCACTTCAAATGCGAATGCTGGCCTTCTTGGTGCTTGTCCTTGGGGGTGCCCTGGCCGGGTGGGCGATAGGGCAGGACGAAGCTTTGGCCACGCGGCTTGTCCTCGCGGCGGTCGGCGCCCTCGTGGGGGCTGCAGTGGGGGGTGCGCTGCTCAAGATTGGGCGGGGGCAGGTGTCTCGATCGCTCACAGCCAATCCCATTCCAGGTTCCGGCGTGACTTCCGAGGACCTCGCGGCCAACTACTGGCGCGACAAGGGACACCCACCCTTCATGAAGCCGCCTGAGGGGGACCCGCCATCTCGCGGGCCCGATTGACTACCGCTTGATGATCCCCTTCACCGCGTCTTTGGCATCTTGGAAGGTCTCGGCCGCGTCCCGGGCCACTTGCCTTGCGGTGCCTTTGAACAGCGACTGCCGTGGGGAAATCGTGCCGTCGTCGGCGCGCCCGGGGCTCCGCTCGTCATCGAACTCTTGCCGTCGAGCAGCAGTCCGGCCACGGAGATCGTCCGACGACGTCTGAATCTGCTGGCGAGCGTCGCTTGGTTCGGGCGCAGGTTGTGCCGGTGGAGCGACTGGAAGAGGAGCCTGACGAACTGCGCCCGTCGCTCTTCGATATGTAGCGTCAATGTCCGGCGTGATGCGCGGGTCACCGCTGTTGGTCGTGTACAGATGGCGGACGTCGTCGAAGGATGACGGCATGCCAGTGCCGTCGCTGAAGTTTCGGGTTGGAGCCAGCGCCTGTCGGGCAAGTTCAGCGCTCAGCAGTTGTTGAGCGGACGCGCTGGTACCACCGTACTGTTCAGCGTACCGAGTGAACATCGCCAGGTTGTAGGGATCCTGCGCAATGTCGATTGAAATCGAATCGCCTCTCTCCCTGGCCACGGCAAGCCGCTCAGAGAACGCGGCGCGATCGGCAAGGGAAGCATCTGCGCGGGCGGAGCGCGCGGTTGTGGTGGCGATCCTCGACGACAGTTCGCGTGCTTCGCGAGCATCGGTGGCTACAAGGCTCGCGACGGAACTGTCGCGCGACACACGATCGCCGAACTGCTTGAACTCCGAGGCCTGCTCGGACGTGAGCGCACCAAGCACCTTCCGCTCGTCTGCACTCAGTCCGGACAGGTAGGTCTTGTCTGCACTCGCGTTCAGTTGGGCGCCAACGAACCGCGCATTGAATCCGGCGTGACCTGTAACGCCAAGCGCAATGCGAGCAACTTGAGACTGTGTCAGCCCGGTGGACTCGGAAACACTTCGGGAGATCTGATCCAGCCGATCGATGGTCTGCCCCAGTTGCTCGAAGCTGCTGGATGTCGAGCCCGTACTGCTTCGCGATGACTTCAGCTTTGCCAATCCCTTGGTGAACGCCTCGGACAGCACCGCTGAACGTTCGGTGCTGGCTGCGACCGCTTCGCTGCGGGCTGCGTCGACCTGGTGGCTGGCGTCCTGCACATCCTGTTCGCTTACGCGCATCGAGACCACCCGGGACGCGTAGCCCTGGTTGCGCAGCAGGCTCACGGCGGTCCGCCCGGTCAGCATGTTCGACGAGAAGGTGTTGCCGCTAATGTCGTTCTGCCAGTTGCTCATGAACGCGGACGTCCGGTTCGGCGCGAGCCGGATCTGGTCCATCGAGACATTGCCCATGCTCAGATTGCCCGCGGCGGCACCTGCCGTGGCGCCGGCCACCATCGACTGCAGGCCTGAGAGACCGCCCACCAGCGCGGTGCCAAAGGTCTCCATCCGCTTGAGCGCCGCCCAGGCGATGAACGGGATGCTGATGGCGAGGTAGCCGACCACGGCCTCGCCGGAGATGGCCCGGGAGTAGATCGTCGATGCCGTCTGCAGCGAAAGGGCCTTGGCACCGCTGCCCAGGTCGGCTGCCGCCGCGAGGTCGTAGGCGGCGTAGATCGATGCCATGTAGTTGAGCACGGCGTACAGCGGTGGCCAGAGCTGGATCCAGATCAGCACCGCGGCATAGCCCTTGAAGGCCAGCATGGTCTCTCGCCCGCTGGTCAGCAGCATCAGGAGGACGAGGAGGGGGAACAGCGCGTAGGTGATGGCGTCGATCACGTTGCGGAACACCGGCAGCGCCTGCTCGGCGACCTTGCCGGCGTTCAGCCAGGCGGCGTTCTGCTGCGCCACGGACTGCGCCCGCCCGACAGCCAGCACCATGGCAGCCGGGTCGTTCACCTTCTGCCCAATGATGTTGCTGGTGTCGTTGATCGCATTCAGCACTGCGTTCTGGCGGATCAGGTCGGCCGCCGTCGCGGCCGCGGTCGCGATGCTGTTCTTCAGGTAGGCCTGCTGGATCTGCCCGGAGATGGCGGCATTGGCGGCCGCAGCCGGCAGCGTCGGATTCAACTGGAACGCCAGCTTGCCCTGGATGCGGGTCAGCTGCGCCGGCAGCCGGCCGTTGAGGTTCGTGTAGGCGTTCGGGCAGGTGTCGACGGTGATCGAGCCGCCGGCGCTGGTCAAGGTCGTGAAGCGGGCCGGGTTGGGCGACGCCATCAGCGCCCACACGTCGTCCGAGCTCGAGAACGTGCCCGGATCGACCGTGCCGTCGATCAGGTCGTACATCGTGCAGTTGTGGATGAAGTTGACCAGGTCGGTGCGGAAGTTCGGATCCTGGAAGGCGACGCCGCCTGTCTCCCGGATCAGGCGGTTGCCGAACATCAGGCCGTTCTTCTCGTAGCTCAGTTCGCTCGGCAGGGCACCGACACCCGGGATGACCTGGAAGGCCGTCTCGAACAGGCCTGTGAGCGTGTGCCCCACCGTGCTGGTGACGCTGCCGAGGAAGGCCACGCCGAACGGGACGTTGGCCACCACCTTGACGGCTGATCCGCCGGTCTTGTCGACGACGCCCACGGTCACCCGCGGCACGATGAGGACGGAAAACACCAGCAGCACGGTGGCCAGCCACTTCCAGCCCTGCAGCTTCTCGGGCGCGAAGGCATAGGCCACCAGCGCCGCGATAAACCCGCAGAAGGCCACGGCAGCGACCGCCGCCATGTAGTCGCCGGATCCGTGGATGGCTGCCGCGGCGTTGAAGATGCCGAACAGGCTGTCGGCGTTCTGGTAGGCGTAGATCTCCCACATGCGTCGCTCCTGGGAACTGGCCCGCCTCCTGGTTGCTGGCGCGGCGCCCGCGGAATCGGTCCTGCCGACCGATGTGTCAGCGGGCCTGGAAGGCCGCCTGCTGCCCCAGCATGTCCATCACGTGCTGGGGCATGCTCGACCGCAGTTGCCGTTCGAGCTGCTCCAGGTGGCTGGACACCGCCCTGAACGAGCCGACCTTCTGGTACAGCAGGTTCTTCTCCTGCGACAACTGCAGCAGCATGGCCTGTGCCCGTTGCCTCACCAGGTTGGCGCGATCCCGCTGGGTCTGCTGCAG
>CAKZXL010000900.1 GCA_937883885.1 uncultured Aquincola sp.
ACCGGCCGCCACACCGTCAGCGACCCGGCGCTGGGCCTGCCGCTGGCCTGATCGGCCGCTGCCCGTGGGTCGTCAGCGCGCCGGCCGCAGCACCAGGCGGTCGGCGCGCAGGCTGTCCACCTTGGCGCGGCTGAAGGCCATCGGGAAGTACTCGCCCTTGGCCCAGGCTTCGATCAGGTTCTTGTCGTACGGGCTGGCCGGGTCGGCCGACTGGCCCGGCACGTTGATGGCCAGCGAGTTGTCCCAGTCGGCCAGGTCGATCACCTGCCGGTACGAGGCGCCGCTGGTCACGCGGAAGTCCGACGTGCGGTAGGAGGTGCGGTGCAGCGTGTCGTTGTCGCCGCCCACCGGGTAGCGCGGCGTCTGCAGCGGCGTGGCCAGCGCTTCGCTCAGGAAGGGCGTCAGCTCATGCTCGAACTGGATGTGGTGCAACTGGCCCCACTGCCAGGCGGCGCTGTCCCAGCCGGCCTTGGCCTTCACATCCTGCAGCGCGGCCTTCAAGGTCTCCAGCATCACCGCATCGCGGCCCGCGGCGGGGTCGGCGCCGAACACCGCATCGGGCGCGGCCAGCCTGGCCAGCACCACCGGGCGTGACAGGCTGCCGAAGAGGGCGCGGCCGGCGGCCTCGAAGCGGTAGGGCTCTGCCCAGGCGGTGGCCGACATGCTGCGGTAGGCATGGTCGGCCGGCACGTTGAACTGGTTGGCGGTGGCAAAGAAGCCTTGCTGCGGGTTCAGCACCCGCGGCAGCAGCGAGCCGGGCAGGTAGCCGGCCCATTCATAGCGGCCGTCGCCGGGCACGGGCAGCATGCCCGACCCGTCGGCGCGCGGCCGGATGGGCGCCAGCGCCCCGCCGAACCAGCCGATGTTGCCGTCCACGTCGGCATAGACCATGTTTTCGCCGGGCGTGAAATGGCGGGCGATGGCGGGGGAAGCGCAGATCGGTCTCGGTGGGTGTGGCCTGGCCCCGCACGCCCACCGGCTCCTTGACCACGCGCATGCTTTCCCAGGCGCCGTTGCAGCGGTACTGGCTGGGGTCGGCCGGGTTCAGGTCGTACACGTACAGGTCTTCTTCGTCGCCGAAGGCGAAGATGGTCAGGCCGAAGGCGATGCGCTCGTTGTGGCCCGTCGACACACCGGGCAGGGCCGGCTCGCCGGCGCCGATCACGTTCCAGCCCGGCGCGTTCAGGTGCACCATGTAGCGCAGCGCGTTCACCGTCAGCGCCTGGGTGGTGGCCAGACCCACCGCCCCGATGCGCCGGGCCATCAAGACCTCGCTGGTCCCGTTGCGGGTGATGCCGTAGATGCGGATCAGCGACGAGGTGGGCGACCAGTAGCCCGGCTCGGTGCCGGTGAGGCGGAACTCCACCGGCAGCTTGCTGGCATCGGCCTTGGCTTCGTCGACGAAGGCATTGATGCGTTGCGAGAAGGTCGTGAGGATCTCACGTGCCCGTGGGTGGTAGCTGGCGAACTCCTCGTCCAGGTTGCCGCGGAAGAGGAAGAGGCGCGCCGCGCGGTCGTGCTCCACGGCCCGCGCTGGTTATCCCGCAAAGGGTGCGTCACCAGCCATGTCGGCAGGGCCCTGCACAGGCAGCTGTTTTGACCCTGACGCCGGCACGATCTCTCATCACGCAACTACACTGGTTGCATGAAACGAGACAGCCGATTGTCCGGCGTGCTGCACTGCCTGCTGCACATGGCCGAACTGCAGCAACCCGCCACGTCCGAGTGGCTGGCGCGTGCCATGCAAACCAACCCCGTCGTCATCCGCCGGCTGATGGCCGGGCTGCGTGATGCCGGGTTGGTGGCCTCGGCCAAGGGCCATGGCGGGGGCTGGGTGCTCAGCTGCCCGCTCGATCGCATCACGCTGCGCGACATCCATGAGGCCGTGGGCGCCCCCGCGCTGCTGGCCGTCGGCCACCGGGAAGAAAGCCCCGGCTGCCTGGTGGAGCAGGCCGTCAATGCCGCGCTGGACGATGCCTACCGGCAGGCCGAGGCGCTGCTGCTCAAGCGCCTGTCGGGCATCACGCTGGCGGCCTTGTCGCGCGACTTCCGCCAGCGGCTGCAAGCCAGCGGCCGACCCTTGCAGGAGACCGTCCATGACGCATGACGTGGCCATCGTCGGCGGCAGCTACGCCGGCCTGTCGGCGGCGCTGCCGCTGGCGCGTGCACGCCGCAGCGTGCTGGTGTTCGACATGGGCCAGCGGCGCAACCGCTTTGCGCCGGCCTCGCACGGCTTTTTCGCGCACGACGGCGATGCCCCCGGCGACATGGTGCGGCAGGCGCGCGAACAGCTGGCACGCTATGCCACGGTGCAGTTCGTCGATGCCGCGGTGACGCAGGCCAGCGGCCAGGCCGACGCCTTCGAGTTGCAGGCGGCTGGCCAGGCCTGGTCGGCCCGCCGCATCGTGCTGGCCACCGGCGTGGTCGACCAGTTGCCAGACATACCGGGCCTGCAGGCCCGCTGGGGCCGCAGCGTGTTCCATTGCCCGTATTGCCATGGCTACGAATTGCAGCTGGGCCGCATCGGCCTCATTGCCACGGGGCCCGAGTCCTTGCACCAGGCGCTGCTGCTGCCCGAATGGGGCGACGTCACGCTGTGCCTGAATGGCCGCTTCGAGCCCGATGCCGCGGCGCTGGCGCAACTGGCCGCGCGGGGCGTG
>CAKZXL010000901.1 GCA_937883885.1 uncultured Aquincola sp.
CAGGTCGACGCCACCCTGGGCAAGGTGGTGGAACTGGGCTTTCTGCGCCGCCTCAAGCCGGTGGCCGGCGCCGCAGCGGACCCGGGGCGTTTTGAGGTGCGGCGCATCCTCAAGGCCTTTGTCGATGCGCAGTGGCTGGCCGATTTCGACGCGCGGCTGGAGACCTACCGCCTGGCCCTCTCTTCGCCTGCCGGCGCTTCGGCGGGGCAGGGAGCGGCCGATGCTTGAGGCTTCAACGCCGGGCCTGGATTTCGTCGCCGATGACAGCCGGGTGGGTTTTCGGCTGCAGCGGCTGGAGGTGCTGAACTGGGGCACCTTCGATCGCTGCGTCTGGCGGTACCAGCTCGATGGCCGCAACGGCCTGCTCACCGGCGACATCGGCTCGGGCAAGTCCACCTTGGTGGATGCCATCACCACCTTGCTGGTGCCGGCGCACCGCGTGGCCTACAACAAGGCGGCGGGGGCCGAGGCGCGTGAGCGCTCCTTGCGCTCCTACGTGCTGGGCCACTACAAGAGCGAGCGCAACGAAGTGACCGGCAGCGCACGGCCGGTGGCGCTGCGCGATGCGTCGAGCTGGTCGGTGATCGCGGGCGTGTTTCGCAACGAGGGCTATGACCAGGCCGTGACCCTGGCCCAGGTGTTCTGGCTGAAGGATCCGCAGGGCCAGCCCCTGCGGCTGTTCGTGGCGGCCGAGCGGGCCCTCGACATCGCCGACGACTTCAGCGGCTTTGGCAGCGACATCACCGCCTTGCGCAAGCGGCTGCGCAGCGCGGGCTGCGAGCTGTTCGACAGCTTTCCGCCCTATGCGGCCTGGTTCCGCCGCCGCTTCGGCATCGAGCATGAGCAGGCGCTGGAGCTGTTCCACCAGACGGTGTCGATGAAGTCGGTGGGCAACCTCACCGACTTCGTACGCAGCCACATGCTGGAGCCCTTCGACGTGGCCAGCCGCATCGAAGCCCTGATCCGCCACTTCGACGACCTGGACCGTGCGCACCAGGCGGTGCTCAAGGCCAAGCGCCAGGTGGACCTGCTGACGCCCCTGGTGGCCGACGGTGAACGCCACCGCGCGCTGGTGGACGAGATCCAGGGCTGGCGCGAAGCGCGCGAGCAGCTGCGTGCCTACTTCGCGTGCCTCAAGGGCGAGCTGCTGGACCGCCGGCTTGAGCTGCTGGCCGAAGACGCGCTGCGGCTGGACGCGCAGGTCGAGCGCCTGGACCGCCAGCGCGAAGCCGAGCGGCTCGACCTGACGCGGCTGGAGCGCGCGCTGCGCGACCAGGGCGGCGACCGGCTGGAAGAACTGGCCGCCGAGATGCGCCGGCTCACGCAGGAGCGCGACCAGCGCCAGGAGAAGGCCCGGCGCTACCAGGCGCTGCTGGCCCATGTGGAAGACAGCGCGGCTGCCGGTGAGCCGGCGCAGGAGGCGGGCTTTCTGGCCCTGCAGCACAGCATCGCCCAGCGCGCGGAAAGCCTGCGCGAGCGCATCACCGACCTCGACAACCGTGAGCGTGAAGAGGACTTCGACTTCCGCAAGGGCCGCGAGGCCCATCAGGCGTTGGCTGACGAGATCGACAGCCTGCAGCGCCGCAAGAGCAACATCGACGCCGCCCAGGTGCGCATCCGCGATGCGCTGTGCCAGGCGCTGGGCATCGCCGAAGACGAGCTGCCCTTTGCCGGCGAGCTGATCCAGGTGCGCGACGACGAGCGCGACTGGGAGGGCGCGGCCGAACGGCTGCTGCGGGGCTTTGGCCTGGCCTTGCTGGTGCCCGACCTGCACTATGCGGCCGTGTCGCAGTGGGTGGAGCGGCAGCACCTGGGCGCACGGCTCGTGTACTTCCATGTGCGGCCGCGCCGCAGCGCACCAGGCGCGGCCCTGCATGCGCAATCGCTGGTGCGCAAGCTGCTCATCCGGCCCGAGTCGCCGCACTTCGAGTGGCTGGAGCAGGAGCTGCGTCAGCGCTTCGACGTGGCCTGCTGCGCCGATGCGCAGCAGTTCCGGCGCGAGGCGCGGGCCGTCACCCGCGCAGGCCAGATCAAGGACCCGGGTGGCCGCCATGAAAAGGACGACCGCAGCCGCATCGACGATCGCAGCCGCTATGTGCTGGGATGGAGCAATGCCGACAAGCTGCGCACGCTGCGCGACCAGCGGCAGGCGCTGGAGGTGCGGCTGGCCGCGCTGGGCCAGCGCATCGCCGAGCTGCAGCAGGCCCGCGGTGAGCTGAGCGGCCGCCTGCTGACGCTGGCGCGGCTGGAGGAGTTCACGCGCTTTGCCGACATCGACTGGCGCACGCCCGCCCGGCAGATCGCCGAGCTGGGCGAAGAGCGGGCCCGGCTGGAGGCCGCCTCCGATACTTTGCAAGAGCTCGGCCGCCAGCTGCAGGCGGCCCAGCAGCGCCTGAGCGCGACCGAAGGCCAGCGCGATGAAGCCCGCGACCGGCGGGCGGAAGTGGCCACCAAGCAGGCCGCGGCCGAAGAGCTGCGCGAGCAGGCGGCCCGCCTGGTGAGCGATTCGCCGCTGGACCCGGCGCAGCATGCGCGTCTGGAGGCCTGGCGCGCACAGGCACTGGGCGAGCATCACCTGTCGGTCGAGTCCTGTGACAACCGCGAGCAAGACCTGCGCAAGTGGCTGCAGGACCGCATCGATGCGGAAGACAAACGCCTGGCCCGCCTGACCGAGCGCATCGTCAATGCGATGCGCGGCTTCAAGGAGGAGTTCAAGGCCGAGACGGTGGAGATGGACGTGAGCCTGGCTGCGCTGCCGGAGTACGAGCGCCTGCTGCAGGCCCTGCGCGGCGACGACCTGCCGCGTTTCGAGGCCCGCTTCAAGGAGCTGCTGAACGTCAACACTATCAACGAGATCGCCAACTTCAATGCCCAGCTGGCCCGTGAGCGGGACACCATCCGCCAGCGTGTCGAGACCATCAACCAGTCGCTGCAGGCCATCGACTACAACCCCGGCCGCTACATCCGCCTGCTGGCCTTGCCCAGCCCCGACGCGGAGGTGCGCGACTTCCAGCAAGACCTGCGCGCCTGCACCGAAGGCGCGCTGACCGGTTCGGCCGACGAGCAGTACTCGGAGGCCAAGTTCCTGCAGGTCAAGGCCATCATCGACCGCTTCCGTGGCCGCGAAGGACTGTCGGATGCCGACCGCCGATGGACCGCCAAGGTGACCGACGTGCGCAACGGCTTCCTCTTTTCCGCCAGCGAGCGCTGGCGCGCGGACGATGCCGAGCATGAGCACTACTCCGACTCGGGCGGCAAATCGGGCGGGCAGAAGGAGAAGCTGGCCTATACCGTGCTGGCTGCCAGCCTGGCCTACCAGTTCGGGCTGGAGTGGGGCGCGGTGCGCTCGCGCTCGTTCCGTTTCGTGGTGATCGACGAAGCCTTTGGCCGCGGCTCCGACGAGTCGGCCCAGTACGGGCTGCGCCTGTTCCAGCAGCTCAACCTGCAGCTGCTCATCGTCACGCCGCTGCAGAAGATCCACATCATCGAGCCCTTCGTCGCCAGCGTCGGCTTCGTGCACAACGAAGGCGGGCGCGACTCGCGGCTGCGCTGCCTGTCCATCGAGGAATACCGCGCCCACAAGGCGCAGGCGATGACCGAGGCCCACGCCGCGCAGGCCGGCGCATGACACCGGCATGGACCACGACGGAAGACCTGCGCGCCCAGGTGCGGCGGCTGTGGGAGCGCGGCGACCTGCTGCGCGCCGCCGCTGTCACGGACACGGACACCGACACCCAAGCCGCGATCTGGCCGCTGCGCCTGGCCTTGAAGGCACCGGCCGCCGCGGACCTGGCCGATCGCTTTGAGGCGGTGCGCGACTGGGTGCACCAGATCGCCGGCACGCCCCCGGTGCGCATCGAATGGCGGCAGTGGAACCACCGTGTGCAAGGCCTGCAGCGCCTGCCGGCCGCGCTGTGGCTGGACACGCTGGCCGATGCACTGGCCTTCATCGGCAAGACCGGCGAGGCCCAGCGCTTCGAGGCGCTTTGGCGCCAGACCGCCGAGACGCAGCCGGCCCTGCAGCATTGGCTCCGGCGGCGGCCGATCCAGGCGCTGTCGCTGGCCGACCGCTGGCAACGCCTGCTGGCCGTGGTTGGCTGGATGCAGGCGCATCCGCGCCCCGGCGTCTACCTGCGCCAGGTCGATGCGCCGGGGGTGGACAGCAAGTTCATCGAGGCCCATCGCGGTGTGCTGGCCGAGTTGCTGGACCTGGCCCTGGACGCTGCGGCAGTCGATGACACGGCCGGCGGCGCGCTTCAGTTCGGCCGCCGCTACGGCTTCCGTGACAAGCCGGTGCGCATCCGCTTTCGGCTGCTCGATGCAGCCTTGCCCAGCCTGCCGGGCTGCCCGGCCTATGCCGGCTCGCTGCCCGACATCACGCTGGACGCCGACAGCTTTGCCGCCCTGTCACTGCCCGTGGCGCAGGTCTTCATCACCGAGAACGAGACCAACTTCCTGGCCTTTCCCGCGGTGGCGGGCGCGATGGTCGTCTTCGGCGCCGGTTACGGCTGGGACGCACTGGCGCAGGCGGCCTGGCTGCATCGCTGCAGGCTGCGCTACTGGGGCGACATCGACACCCACGGCTTTGCCATCCTCGACCAGCTGCGCCTGCATTTCCCCGCGGTCGAGTCCTTTTTGATGGACGCGCAGACGTTGCTCGCGCACCGCCTGCATTGGGGGGAGGAGTCGCAGCCCATCCGCCACGACCTGCCGCGCCTGACGGCAGCCGAAGCCGCGGTCTACGACGATCTGCGCGCCCATCGCCACCAGTCCGCGCTCAGGCTGGAGCAGGAGCGGGTGGGCTTTGGCTGGTGGTTGGCGCACCTGGGATCCTCGCCTTCACCACACGGCTGACCCCGGTTTGCCCCATAGTCCGTGGATGGACTAGTATCCAGCTCATGTCCCGAACCGGATTTCCAGCGTGACCGCTCTGCCTGCCTCCCACACCGGCCCCTCACTCGACGCCATCACCGAGCAGCAGATGTCCGCCGCCGGCCTGCGGGCCTTCGAGCGCATCGCGGCCCTGTGGGGTCTGTCGGTGGATGAGCAGCTGGTGCTGCTGGGCAGCCCGGGCCGGTCCACGCTGTTTGCCTGGCGCAAGCAGCCCGAGAAGGCGCACTTGTCGCGCGACACGCTGGAGCGGCTGTCCAACCTGCTGGGCATCTACAAGGCGCTGCAAATCCTGTTGCCCGATACCGCCGCCGCCGATGCCTGGGTGCGTCGGCCCAACACGGCCGCGCCCTTTGGCGGGCGCAGCGCGCTCGAGCGCATGCTGGCCGGCAACATGAGCGACCTGTCCGCGGTGCGCCAGTACCTGGATGCCGTGCGTGGAGGTGGATGGTCGTGACCGCCGTACGCCGGGTCCGGTGGGCGCAGGCCTGCCGGATCGTGCCGACGCGCCATCCGTCGGTCTATCTGTTCGACCGCGTGGCCAGCCCCGAAGACTTCGACGCGCTGTATGCGCTGGAAGCGATGACCAACGACCGGGTGCGCGACGAAGTGGGCCAGATCCAGCTGGTGCCGCCGGCCGACCGCATCTTCGGGCCCGGCACCGGGCCCATCATGGCGGCCTTCACGCACCTCAATCCGCTGGGCAGCCGGTTTTCCGACGGCAGCTTCGGCGTGTTCTACGCCGCGGCCGATCGGGCCACCGCGGTGGCCGAAACCCGCTACCACCATGGCCGCTTCCTGGCCGCCACCGCGCAGGGGCCGATGCACCTGCCGATGCGGCTGTACAAGGTGACCATCGACGCCCGCCTGCACGACCTGCGGCCCGACGATGCGG
>CAKZXL010000902.1 GCA_937883885.1 uncultured Aquincola sp.
TCGCCGCCGATCACTTGTATAGGCAGGTTCAGCTGCTCGACCATGCTGCGCACCACCAGGCACTGCTGGTAGTCCTTCTTGCCGAACAGGGCGATGCCCGGCTGCACGATCTGGAACAGCTTCATCACCACCGTGCACACGCCGGTGAAAAAGCCGGGGCGGAAGTAGCCTTCCAGGATGTCGGCCAGCGCGGCCGGCGGCTGCACCTTGAAGCCCTGGGCCACCGGGTACATCTCGGCCTCGTCGGGCGCAAACAGCAGGTCGCAGCCGGCGCCCTGCAGCAGTTCGGCATCACGCGCCAGCGTGCGCGGGTAGCGGTCGAAGTCTTCATGCGGCGCAAACTGCAGCCGGTTGACGAACACGCTGGCCACCACCGGCACGCCGTGGCTGCGGGCCTGGCGCACCAGGGCCAGGTGGCCCTCATGCAGGTTGCCCATGGTGGGCACGAAGGCGGGGCGCGGGCCGCCGGCCAGCGCGGCGCGCAGCTCGCTGACGTGGTGGATGATCTTCATCGCGGGTCTCCGGAGGTCTTGCAATTCAATAGCCGTGCTGGGCGTCGTCAGGGAACCGGCCGGCCTTCACCGCCCCCACATAAGCCTGCACCGCGGCCTCCACGCTGTCGCTGCCTTGCATGAAGTTGCGCACGAACCTGGGCAGCCGCCCACGCGTCAGGCCCAGCATGTCGTGCAGCACCAGCACCTGGCCGGCGCAGCCCACGCCGGCGCCGATGCCGATGACCGGGATGGGCAGCTCGTCGGCCAGCGTGCGGCCCAGCGTGGCGGGAATCAGCTCCACCACCAGCATCTGGGCGCCGGCCTCGGCCAGCTCGCGGGCATGCTGTCGCATCAGTTGCGCCGCCGCTTCGTCGCGGCCCTGGATGCGCCAGCCGCCCAGCGCATGCACCGACTGTGGGGTGAGCCCCAGATGGGCGCACACCGGTATGCCGCGCTCGGACAAAAAGCGCACCACCGGCGCCGTCCAGCCGCCGCCTTCCAGCTTGACCATGTGGGCACCGGCCTGCATCAGGCGCACCGCGCTGGCCAGCGCCTGTTCGTTCGACTGGTGGTAGCTGCCATAGGGCAGGTCGCCCACCACCCAGGCCGTGCGGTTGCCACGGGCCACGCAGGCGGTGTGGTAGGCCATCTCGTCCAGGCTCACCGGCACGGTGCTGGGCTGGCCCTGCAGCACCATGCCCAGGCTGTCGCCCACCAGCAGCACGTCCACCCCGGCGGCGTCCAGCAGCTGGGCGAAGGTGGCGTCGTAGCAGGTCAGCATCGCGATCTTCTCGCGGGCGGCGTGCATCTCGCGCAGGCGGTGCAGCGTGACGGGCTTGCGGGCGGCAGTCGACATGTGACAGGGCAGGGGTGTCGGAAGAGCCGCGAGTGTGCCGCAGCCGGAGCCACCTGCAAGATGGCGGGAGGAAGAGGGAGTCGAACCCACCCGGCGACGCATGGCGCCACCCACCGGGTTTGAAGCCCGGCCGTCCCACCGGGGACGATTTCCTCCCTGCGTCAGCCGCCGGGTGGGCGGCTGCCTTCGAACAGCGCTGCGTCGCTGCGCAGCACATGCTGGTCCTTCACCCGGCGGGTCAGGCCCACGCGGTCGAAGAACTCCAGCACCTGGATGGCCCGCTTGCGTCCCAGGCCGGTGGCGTCACGAAAGCTCGCGGCGCTCAAGCCTTCGGGCGCCGCCGCGGCCTGACGGGCCAACGCGGCCAGCCGCTCCAGCGTGGGGAGCGGATAGTAAAGGTCTTTGACCACCGCGAAGGCCTGGCCGCGGCGCGAAAGATTGGCCAGCGTCAAACGCACCAGCGCTTCGGGCGTGGCGGCCAGCTTGGCCAGGTCGCGCGCCCAGGGCGGGTCGAAGCCACCGTCCAGCATCGCGGGCATCAGCTTTTGCACCAGTTTTTCTTCGGCTTCCGACAGGCGCGCCGCATGCGCGGGCAGGTGCAGCCAGGCACCGCTGAGCACCACCGCGCCCTGCGCCAGCAGCGCCTCCAGCGCATGACGCAACACCGCGTCGTCCACCCGGGGCGCGGCCAGCCGCTTGAGGCGGCGCGCATCGGGGCCGATGTCTTCAGGCTGCTGAGCATGCAGGCCGGCCAGCGCCTGCAGCAGCCGCTGCTGAAGCGCCTGCAATGCGGCGCCTGAAATGGCCGCCAGCCGGCCGCCGCCTTCGATGCGCACCGCATCGGCCGGCAAGGGCAGGGCGGCCACCGGCCAGCCCATGCCGCGGGCCAGCGCGGCCAGATCAAGGCCCTGGGGCGCCGCCTGCAGCAGCGCAGCCACCCGCTCGGCCACCGTCGGCAGCTCGGCGGCCGCCAGCCATTGCAGACGTTCGGGCGTGCGGCGGTAGCGCGCCGGCGCCTGCGCATCGAGCACGGTGATGCCGGCCACGGTGCGGCTGGCGCTGGCATCACGCAACACGCCGCGGTCGCCCTGCCAGGCGGCGATGGGCGTGTGCAGCACCAGCTGGGCCAGCGCGCGTCCGCCCGGCGGCAGGGCGTTGGCGTCGTCCTGGTCATCGACCTGCAGCAGCGCCACGCTGGCCATCACGTCGGCGGTGCCCAGGTGCAGGTGCACCGGCGTGCCGCTGCGCAAGGCCTTGGCCTCACCCGGCCACAGCTGCAGCCGCACGTCGATGCGGGCCGTCTCATGCGCCACCTCGGGCGCGCACAGCCACTGGCCGCGGTGCACCGCATCGCGCTCGATGCCGGCCAGCGCCACCGCGCAGCGCTGGCCCGCATGGGCTTGCTGCGCGGGCTGGTTCTGCGAATGCAGGCTGCGCACCCGCAGCAGGCGCTCGCCCGGCACCAGGCGCAGCTCATCGCCTACCGCCACCTGCCCGGCGTGCACGCTGCCGGTGGCCACGGTGCCGGTGCCGCCCAGCGTGAAGGCGCGGTCCACCGCCAGCCGGAAGGCCGGGCCGCTGTGTTGCGGGCGGGGTGCGGCGGCCTGCTGCAGCAGGTGTTCGCGCAGCGCCGGCACGCCGTCGCCGCTGGGCGCCGCCACTTCGAACACCGGCGCGCCGGCCAGCGCGGTGGGCGCCAGCAGCGCCTGCACCTGGGCCTGCACCTCGGCCAGGCGCGTGGCGTCCACGCGGTCGGTCTTGGTGATGGCCACCGTGCCTGCACGCAGACCCAGCAGGCTGGCCACGGCCAGGTGCTCCTGCGTCTGCGGCATCACGCCGTCGTCAGCCGCGACCAGCAGCAGCAGGTGGTCGATGCCGGTGGCGCCGGCCAGCATGGTGTGCAGCAGCCGTTCATGGCCCGGCACGTCGACGAAGCCGATCACCTGGCCACCGGGCGCGGGCAGGTAGGCATAACCCAGCTCGATGGAAATGCCGCGGCGCTTTTCTTCGGGCAGGCGGTCGGTGTCCACGCCGGTGAGGGCGCGCACCAGCGTGGTCTTGCCGTGGTCGATGTGGCCCGCCGTTCCTACGATCATGCGTCCAGCGGCCCCATTCCCAGTGCCTCACGCAGCATGGGCAGTTGCGTGGTGAAGGGCGCGGCATCGTCCAGGCAGCGCAGGTCCAGCAGCAGCCGGTCGTGCGCGATGCGGCCCACCACCGGCAGCGGCAGGCTGCGCAGTGCGCGGGCCAGTTCGTCCAGCGCGGTGCCCACGCCCTTGGCACCGGTGGCCTTACCGCCCACCAGCGGCAGGCCAATGGCCAGGCCGGCCGAAGGCAGCCGGTCCACCGGCAAGGAGCCGCTGCCGATCTGGCTGCTCAGCGCCACGCAGCCCACCTCGAAACGCGGCTCCAGCGCGCGGGCCAGCGCGGGCTTCAGCGCCTCGGCCATCGCCAGGATCTGCGATTGCGGGCGGGTGAGGTGGCGCAGCGTGGGCAGGTCGCGCACCAGGCGCTCGGGTTGCAGGTACAGCATCAGCGTGGCTTCCAGCGCCGCCAGCGGCAGCTTGGACATGCGCAGCGCCCGCTTCATCGGGAACTTGCGGATGCGGCCCACCGCGGCCTTGCTGCCGACGATGAGCCCGGCCTGCGGCCCGCCCAGCAGCTTGTCGCCGCTGAAGGTGACCACGTCGCAGCCGGCGCGCAGCATCTCCTGCGGCAGCGGTTCACGCGGCAGGCCGTAGGCGGCCAGGTCGATCAGCGAGCCGCTGCCCAGGTCGGTGGCCAAGGGCACGCCGCGCGCACGGCACAACGGCGCCAGCACCGATTCGTCGACCGACGAGGTGAAGCCTTGCACCGCATAGTTGCTGGTGTGCACCTTCATCACCAGCGCCGTGCGTTCGTTGAAAGCGTTCTGGTAATCGGCCGGGTGGGTGCGGTTGGTGGTGCCCACCTCCACCATGCGGGCGCCGGCGCTGGCCATCACGTCGGGCATGCGGAAGGCGCCGCCGATTTCCACCAGCTCACCGCGCGAGACGATGGCCTCGCGCCCGCTGGCCAGCGCGGCGATGGTGAGCAGCACCGCTCCGGCGTTGTTGTTGACCACCGTGGCCGCTTCGGCGCCGGTGATCTCGCACAGCAGATCTTCCACCAGCGTGTCGCGGTCGCCGCGGCCGCCGCTGTCGAGGTCGAATTCCAGGTTGTTGGTGCCGGCCATGGTGCGCACGATGTGCGCCAGCGCCTCGTCGGCCAGCACCGAACGGCCCAGGTTGGTGTGGATCACCGTGCCGGTGAGGTTGAGCACCGGCTTGAGCCGCGGCGCCAGGCGGTCGGCGCAGCGCTGGCGCAGGTCGGCGGCCATCGCCTCGGGCTGCAACGCGGCGGTGGCCAAGGCACCGGCGCGTGCGGCCTCACGGCGGGCGGCCACCAGCGCGCGCGCCTCGCCGGCCACCAGGGTGTGGCCATGGGCCGCCACCAGGGCCTGCACCGCCGGCCACTGCATGATCCGGTCGATCGAAGGCAGCTGCTGCAGCAAAGCCTTCGAGCCATGGACCATGGACTCGTCGACCCGCTGAGTCATGGGCTCTCCGCGTCGCCGAACACCAGCATCAGGTTGACGCCGGCGCGCTGGTGGCCGGCTTCACTCACCAGCAGGTCCAGTGCCACGCTGGCCAGGTCGTCGGCCATCGGCTCCACCTCGGGGTCGCGTTCCATCGCCACCAGCTTGAGGTAGTGGCCGCAGCTGTCGCAGCACTCGGCCTTGACGGCGCCCAGGTAAGCGCCCCTCGCGCCGTCCTTGGCATCACCTTCGAGCTGCTGGTAGCTGATGCCGCGCGTGCTTTCGCAATGCGCGCACTTGATGCGCACGTAATGCCACTGCGTGGCGCACAGCGAGCAGGCCAGGTAGCGGTGCCCCGATTCATCGGCGCCGATGCGGGTGACGCTGGCGGTGGGCCGGCTGCCGCAGCAGGGGCAGCCGGTGGCCGGGTCGGTGCGGCCGAACACGGCCTCGCCATGGGCGGTGGCCGTGGCCAGCACCAGGTGGCTGAAGTAGGCCTGCAGCCCGGCCGCCACCAGCGGCGCGGCGGCCATGTCCAGGCCGCGGGCCATGCCGTTGCGCAGCAGGTCGGCCTGGCGGTTGAGCGTGGCGTCGTCGGTGGCGATCACGCGTTGCACCACGTCCAGCGCCGGGCCGGCGGGCAGGCGCCCGGCCAGCACACCCAGCAGCCGGCGCAGCTCGCCGGTCCAGGCCGCGTCCAGCGTCCATAGCGTGGCAGGCAGCGGTGGCAGCAGGCCGCGGGCGGCGCTGTCGCAGGCGGCCGCATCGGGCAGCGGCACCGTGGCGTAGTCCTGCAGCACCTGATGCTGGGCCTGCGCCAGCTCGGCGATGAACAGCAGGTAGTCGCGCATCGGGTGGCCGGCCGACAGCTGGCGCAGCCGCAGCGCGCGCTCGGCGAACAACTTGGCGCGTTGCGGCAGGCGCAGGAACGGCATCTGCCGCCCGGCCTGGATGGCGATCTGCTCCGGATCCAGCAGGCGGCTGGTGCGGGCGGCGTTGGAAGCGGATTCAGTCACGCGGCGGATGGCCCTCGGTCATTTCACGGTGCCACAGCGGATGGTTGAGCCGCGCCCAGCGGTCGGTCACGGTGCCGCGCGTCATGGCGCGGGTGGTGCCCTTGACCCAGATGGCGGCGTACACATGCACGATCACCGACAGCACCAGCACCACCGCCGACACCGAATGCACGAGTATCGCCAGCCGGCGCAGCGTCACCGGCACCAGGTGGAAGAAGTAGGGCGCCCAAAACATGAAGCCGGTGACCAGCAGCAGCAGCAGGCTGACGGCAAAGGCCCAGAACACCAGCTTCTGGCCGGCGTTGTATTTGCCCACCGCCGGCATGTTCTCCTTCTGGCCCTTGAGCATGTCGCCGGCATGGCGCAGCCACTCGCGGTCGGCGCGGCCGATGAGGTTCTCGCGCCAGACGGTGAAGAACAGCACGATGAAGCCCAGCACCATCAACACACCCAGGAACGGGTGCAGGATGCGTGTGAGCTGCCCGCCGCCGAACAGGTTGCTGAAGAAGAACAGCGTGGGATGGAACAGCGCCAGGCCCGACAGTGCCGCCGCAAAGAACAGCAGCGCCACGAACCAGTGGTTCATGCGGGTGCTGTCCTTGTAGCGCAGGATGTAGCGGGTGCGTTCCCGCCCGGGGGTCAGGGTGGTCATGGCCGCTCCTTGTCGTCAAGGTCCTTGTCTTCCACCGGCCCCACCTTCATGTAGTGGAAGAAGCCGCCGATCACCGCGCCGGCCATCGCCACCAGCGCCAGCGGCTTGGCCAGGCCCTTCCACAGGCCCACCAGCGGGCTGATGTGCGGGTCCTTCGGCAGGCCGTGGTACAGCTCGGGCCGGTCGGCATGCTGCAGCACGTACATCACGTGCGTGCCGCCCACGCCCGCCGGGTCATAGAGGCCGGCGTTCTGGAAGCCGCGTTCCTTCAGGTCGACCAGGCGTTCCTCGGCGTAGTCGTGCATGTCCTCCTTGGTGCCGAAGCGGATGGCGCCGGTGGGGCAGGCCTTCACGCAGGCCGGCTCCAGGCCCACCGTCACGCGGTCGGAGCACAGGCTGCACTTGTAGGCCTTGTTGTCGGCCTGGCTGATGCGCGGCACGTCGAACGGGCAGCCGCTGACGCAATAGCCGCAGCCGATGCAGTGCTCGCTGATGAAGTCGACGATGCCGTTGCTGTACTTGACGATGGCGCCGGGGCTCGGGCAGGCCTTGAGGCAGCCCGGGTCCTCGCAGTGCATGCAGCCGTCCTTGCGGATCAGCCACTCCAGCTTGTTCTCCTCGGGTTCCACCTCGGAGAAGCGCATCACCGTCCAGCTCTTGGGGGTGAGGTCGTTGGGGTTGTCGTAGGTGCCGTGGTTGGTGCCCACGTCATCCCGCAGGTCGTTCCACTGCATGCAGGCCACCTGGCAGGCCTTGCAGCCGATGCAGGTGGACACGTCGATGAGTTTGGCGACCTCGGGTTGCTTGCGCACCTGCGGCGCGGCCGTGGGCGTGGCCGAGCGCAGGGCGATGTCCAGGGACTGAAGTGAAGACATGTTCGTCAGTGCTCCTTCATGCCTTCTCGATGTTGACGGTGAAGCTCTTGTACTCGGGCGTCTGGGTGTTGGCGTCGCCGACGAAAGGCGTCAGCGTGTTCACCAGGTAGCCCGGCTGGGCCACCCCCACGAAGCCCCAGTGGTTGGGCAGCCCCACCGTGTGCATCGTCTTGCCGTCGCACTGCAGCGCCCGGATGCGCTTGGTCACCACGCACACCGCCTTGATGAAGCCGCGCGGGCTGCTCACCTTGACCATGTCGCCATGCGCGATGCCCTTTTCCTTGGCCAGCGCCTCGCCGATCTCGACGAACTGCTGCGGCTGGATGATGGCCGAGGTGCGCACGTTCTTCGTCCAGTAATGGAAGTGCTCGGTCAGGCGGTAGCTGGTGGCCGCATACGGGTAGTCCTTGGGCTGGCCCATCGCATCCAGGTCGCGCTTGAACACCCGCGCCGCCGGGTTGGCCCGTGCCACCGGGTTGTCGGGGTGCAGCGGGTTGCCCACCAGCGGCGACTCGAAGGGCTCGTAGTGCTCAGGCAGCGGCCCTTCGGCCATGCCGGTGGGCGCGAACAGGCGCGCCACGCCCTCGGCGGTCATGATGAAGGGGCGCACCGCTTCGGGGTCGTTCGGGTTGGCCCCTGGCGCGATGTCCGGCACGTCGGCGCCCGACCAGGCGCTGCCGTTCCAGGTGAGGTAGCGGCGGTCGGCACGCCAGGGCTTGCCGGTGGGGTCGGCGGCCGCGGCGTTGTACAGGATGCGCCGGTTCGCCGGCCAGGCCCAGGCCCAGTTCAGCGCCTGGCCCACGCCATAGGGGTCGCTGTTGTCGCGCCGGGCCATCTGGTTGCCGGCCTGCGTCCAGGCGCCTGTGTAGATCCAGCAACCGGCCGAGGTGCTGCCGTCGTCACGCAGCAGGCCGAAGCCGGACAGCTGCTCGCCGGCCTTGGCCAGCACCTTGGTCGGGTCCTTGGGGTCCAGCACGTCGGTGATGGCGCGGCCGTTGTACTCGCGGGCCAGCTCTTCCGACGACGGGCTGTGCGGGATCTTGTAGTTCCAGGTGAGCTTGACGATGGGGTCGGGGAAGGCGCCGCCTTCGTTCTGGTACAGCGCACGGATGCGCGTCCAGATGCCGGCCACGATCTCCACGTCGCCCCGCGCTTCGCCCGGCGGCTCGGCGCCCTTCCAGTGCCATTGCAGCCAGCGGCTGCTGTTGGTCAGCGAGCCGTCTTCTTCCGCAAAGCAGGTGGAGGGCAGGCGGAACACCGTGGTCTGGATGTCCTCGGTCTTGACGTCGTTGAACTCGCCGTAGTTGCGCCAGAACTCGCTGGTCTCGGTGACCAGCGGGTCGATGGTGACCAGGAACTTGAGCTTGGACAGGCCTTCGACGATCTTGGCCTTGTTGGGGAACGAGCCCACCGGGTTGAAGCCCTGGCAGATGTAGCCGTTGAGCTTGCCCTGCGTCATCAGCTCGAAGGTCTGCAGCACGTCGTAGAGCTTGTCGATCTTCGGCAGGTAGTGGAAGGCCCACTCGTTGTCCGCGGTCGCGGCGTCGCCCCACCAGGCCTTTTGCAGGCTGACGAAGAACTTGGGGTAGTTCTGCCAGTAGCTCATCTGGTTGGGCCGCAGCGGCTTCAGCGCCCGGGGCTTGTAGTACGTCTCCAGGTCCTGCTCGCTCTCGCGCGCCAGGCTCAGGTAGCCGGGCAGCGAGTTCGACAGCAGGCCCAGGTCGGTCAGGCCCTGGATGTTGCTGTGGCCGCGCAGCGCGTTCATGCCGCCGCCGGGCACGCCGATGTTGCCCAGCAGCAGCTGCAGGATGGCGCCGGTGCGGATGATCTGAGAGCCCTGGCTGTGCTGCGTCCAGCCCAGCGCATACATGATGGTCATGGTGCGCTCGGGGCCGCTGGTGCTGGCGATGTACTCGCACACCTTCAGGAACTGGTCCTGCGGCGTGCCGGTGATGCGGCTGACCATCTCGGGCGTGTAACGCTCGTAGTGGCGCTTCATCACCTGCAGCACGCACTGCGGATCCTGCATCGTCGGGTCGACCTTGGCAAAGCCCTGGTCGTCCATCGCGTAGCCCCAGCTCTTGGGGTCGTAGCTGCGCTTGTCAGGGTTGTAGCCGCTGAACAGGCCGTTCTCGAACTTGAAGTCGGGCCCGACGATGAAGCTGGCGTTGGTGTAGTTGCGGACGTACTCGGTCTGGATCTTGTCCTGCGTCAGCAGGTAGCGGATGACGCCGCCCAGGAAGGCGATGTCGCTGCCCGGCCGGATGGGGGCGTAGTAGTCGGCCATGGCGGCCGAACGCGTGAAGCGCGGGTCCACGACCACGAGCTTCGCCTTGTTGTGCTTCTTGGCTTCGATCACCCACTTGAAGCCGCATGGGTGGGCTTCGGCGGCATTGCCGCCCATGATCAGCACGACATCCGCGTTCTGGATGTCCTGCCAGTGGTTGGTCATCGCACCGCGGCCGAACGTCGGGGCCAGACTGGCCACCGTCGGTCCGTGTCAAACGCGGGCCTGGTTGTCGAAGGCGAGCATGCCCAACGACCGGAACGCCTTGTGCGTGATGTACCCGGTTTCGTTGGACGAGGCGGAGGCGCACAGCATGCCGGTGGACACCCACCGGTTCACCGGCTTGCCGTCGGCCGTGTTGGCGATGAAGTTGGCATCGCGGTCGGCCTTCATCAGCTTGGCGATGCGGTCCAGCGCCTCGGCCCAGCCGATGCGCTTCCATTCGGTGCTGCCGGGCTCACGCACCTCGGGGTACTTGAGCCGGTTGGGGCTGTGCACGAAGTCGAGCAGGCCGGCGCCCTTGGGGCACAGCGTGCCGCGGTTCACCGGATGATCCGGGTCGCCCTCGATGTGCATGATGTCGGCGGTGACGTTCTTCGCCTTGTCGCCGAGGCTGTACATGATGATCCCGCAACCCACCGAGCAGTAGGGGCAGGTGTTGCGGGTCTCGGTGGCGCGGGCCAGCTTGAAGCTGCGGGCCTCGGCCAGTGCGGCATCGGGCGAGAACCCCAGGGCCACGAGGCTGGAGCCGACCAGGCCCGCCCCACTGACCCTGAAGAACTGCCTTCGGTCCATGTCCATCATCTGAATATGCTCCTGGGAGTGACCTGGGGGCTGCGGAAGAAAAGCGGGTGCCTAGCGGCTGGCCGCCGAGGCGGCGCCGTCGCCGCCGGTGGGGGCCGGCGCGTCGCTGCCGGTATGGCCGCCGGGGCCGGCCATGCCGCCGATGGCGGCGGTGCCGTCCGACGGACCGACCGACGAAGCGGCATGGGCTTCATCGACCGGCTTGACGCCTGGTTGAGCGCCGCTGGCAGGCCCGGCGGTGGCGGGCGCCGCTTCGGCGGTGGGCGTGGGTGGGTTGGCGGGCTTGGGGTCGCAGGCCGCAAGGCTGGCCAATGCGGCGCTGGCGAGGACCAGGCCCCACCAGGGGGTCGAACGCGAACGGGCGGGGGGATACTGCATCGGGCGAGCCTAGCCGCCCCTGCGGGCCCGGTCAACGTGACGAGGGCCGCGCTGCGGGATATCCCGCAGCGCCCGGCGGCCTTCGGGCAAGCCTGCTAGCGGGGCACCGGCCCGGCCGCCGGCGCGCCTTCCTGCGCCAGGTTGCGCTGCAGCCAGTAGCGGGCCATGTCCTGCACCGCCTGCAGGTAAGGCTCGAAGGCCACCGGCTTGCACAGGTAGCTGTTGGCGCCCAGCTCATAGCTGCGCTGCACGTCCACCACCTCCTGCGACGAGCTGAACATCACCACCGGCAGCAGCCGGGTGGGCGGGTGGGCGCGCAGCCGGGCCAGCACGTCAAAGCCGCTGAGCTTGGGCAGCTTCACGTCCAGCAGCACCAGCCGCAGCGGTTCCTCGTCGCGGCGCCAGGCGTGGTCGCCCTGGCACAGCAGGAAGTCCAGCGCTTCCTGGCCGTCGCGCGCCACTTGCACGCTGGCCGGGGGCTGCAGCAGGTGCAGGCCGCGCAGCGTGAGTTCGAGGTCGACGGGCTGGTCTTCGGCCACCAGCACCTGTACACGATGGCGGCTGCCGGGCATGGCGGCTTCAGGCAGCGGGAACATGGAATTCAAAGATGGCGCCCTGGCCCGGCAAGGCATTGGCGGTGACGCCGCCGCCATGGCGTTGCACGATCTGCTGCACGATGGCCAGGCCCACGCCCGTGCCTTCGATGTCGTCGCCTTCATGCAGCCGCTCGAACACGCCGAACAGCCGCTCCGCATGGCGCATGTCAAAGCCCACGCCGTTGTCGCGCACCGCGTAATGCACGCTGCCGTCGCCCTCCAGCCGGCCCTGCACCTCGATCACCGCCACCTCGCGCTGGCGGCTGTACTTCAGCGCGTTGGACAGCAGGTTCACCCACACCTGGCGCAGCAGCGCGGTGTCGCCATGGCAGGGCGGCAGTGGGTGCACCCGCAGGTCGATCTGGCGGCCGGCGCACAGGGGCGCCAGCGTGGCCAGTGCCTCGGCCACCAGGGTCTGCGTGTTCACCGGGCGCTTGTGCAGCTCGGCCCGGCCCGCGCGCGAAAAGCTCAGCAGGTCGGTGATGAGCCGGCCCATCTTCTGGGCGCTGTCGCGGATCAGGGCCAGGTAGCGGCGGCCGGTGTCGGGCAGCAGCTCGCCATAGTCGTCGGCCACGATCTTGGACAGCCCGTCGATCGCGCGCAGCGGTGCCCGCAGGTCGTGCGAAACGGTGTAGCTGAAGGCTTCCAGCTGCTTGATGGCGGCTTCGAACTCGGCGCTGCGCTGGGCCAGCCGCTGCTCGAACTCGGCCCGCAGCGCCGCCAGCTGGGCGGCGCAATCATCGGACACAGCGGGTTCCGGCACTGCGGCCGGTTGAATCAGTTCTTCGGACAACATGGCAACCTCTCACGCCAACGCCTGCAGCCCCGGAAAGGGCCGGTTGAGCTGCCGGGCGTCTGCGCATGTTGCTGACAGGCGCCCGCCGCCGCTGGTTTTTGTGAGGGTCGCTGCGCACTACGTCACGGCATGCCTTCCAGATGTCGTGAACAAGTGGCGTGACTGGGTGTCATTCCACATGCAAGGCAGCCGGTCCGGCCTGCAGCCGGCCGACCACCGCGGCGTCGGCAAAACCTTCGCGCGCGAACACCGCCATCACCGCGTCCAGCGCCGCGGGCGCGCAGCTCACCAGCAGGCCGCCCGAGGTCTGCGGATCGGCAAGCAACGCCTGCGCCGTGGCCGGCAGGCTGCCGGCCAGCTGCACCTCGGCCCCGTAACCCGCCCAGTTGCGGCCCGAGGCACCGGTGACGAAGCCGTCGGCCGCCATCGCCTCGATGCCCGGCAGCAGCGGCACCTGCGACCAGTCGATCACGGCCGTCAGGCCGGCGCCGCGGGCCATTTCCAGCGCATGGCCGGCCAGGCCGAAGCCGGTGACGTCGGTCAGCGCATGCACGCTGTCCAGATCGGCCAAGGCCATGCCGGGCGTGTTCAGGCGGGTGGTGGTGTCGATCAGCCGGGCATAACCGGCCTCGTCCAGCTTGCCTTTCTTGAGCGCGGCCGACAGCACGCCGACGCCCAGCGGCTTGCCCAGCACCAGCAGGTCGCCGGCGCGCGCATCGGCATTGCGCCGCACCTTCTTCGGGTGCACCAGGCCCATCACCACCAGGCCGTAGATGGGCTCCACCGAGTCGATGGTGTGGCCACCGGCGATGGGGATGCCGGCCGCCTGGCACACCGACTCGCCGCCGCGCAGCACCTGGCCGATGACCTCGACCGGCAGCTGGTTCACGGGCATGGCCACCAGGGCCAGCGCCATGATGGGCCGGCCGCCCATGGCGTACACGTCGCTGATGGCATTGGTGGCGGCGATGCGCCCGAAGTCGAACGGGTCGTCGACGATGGGCATGAAGAAGTCGGTGGTAGCGATCAGCGCCTGCTCGTCGTTGAGCTGGTAGACGGCGGCGTCGTCCGAGGTCTCGATGCCCACCAGCAGCTGCGGCGGCACGATGCCGCCGGCGCGCTGGCGCAGGATCTCGGTCAGCACGCCGGGCGCGATCTTGCAGCCGCAGCCGCCGCCGTGGGAAAAGCTGGTCAGGCGCAGCGGTGCTGGGGCGTGGTCGGTCATCAGGGTCCTCCGGTCTGGCAATCCGCCCCATTGTGGCGGGGTGCTTCGGCCCCTGCATTACCCTTGCGCCCGGTGCGCGGTGCCTGGTCGAGGCCCGCGGCCCGTACAAGACAAGAAGGACCCCGCGATGAACCCCACCCTGACCCGCCGTGCCCTGGCCGCCGTGATGCTGGCCACCAGCCTGGCCGCCTGGGCCCAGATCGGCACGCTGCGCGTGTCGGCCATCCCCGACGAAGCGCCCACCGAGCTGCAGCGCAAGTTCAAGCCGCTGGGCGACTACCTGAAGCAGCAGACCGGGATGGAGGTGCAGTTCATCCCCGTCACCGACTACGCGGCCGTGGTGGAAGGCCTGGCCACCAACAAGCTGGACCTGGCCTGGCTGGGCGGCTTCACCTACGTGCAGGCCAGGCTGCGCACGCAGGGCGGCGCGGTGCCCATCGTGCAGCGGGCCGAAGACGCGGTGTTCACCAGCCGCTTCATCGTGCCCAAGGACAGCCCGGCGCAAAGCCTGGCCGATTTGAAGGGCAAGACCTTCGCGTTCGGCGCGCCCTCGTCCACCTCGGGCAGCCTGATGCCGCGCTTCTACCTGATGAAGGCCGGCATCGACCCCGAGCGCGACTTCAAGACCGTGGCCTTCTCGGGCGCGCACGACGCCACCGTGGCCTTCGTGGCCGCCGGCCGGGCCGAAGCTGGCGTGCTCAATGCCTCGGTGCTGGACAAGCTGACCGAAGCCGGCAACCCCAACGCCGCCAAGGTGCGGGTGCTGTCCGTCACGCCCACCTACTTCGACTACAACTGGACGGTGCGCCCGGGCCTGGACGCCGCGGTCACCCGCAAGCTGACCGACGCCTTCCTGCAGCTGGACGCGGCCAATCCGCAGCACAAGGAGATCATGGCGCTGCAGCGGGCGAGCAAATTCATCCCGACGCAGCCGTCCAACTACGACGGCATCGAGGCCGCGGCCAAGGCGGCCGGCCTGCTGAAGTAAAGCGCTGCCGTGTCCTTCCA